>DKDD01000126.1:0-14260 GCA_002451715.1 Ruminococcaceae bacterium UBA6857
TCAAAAGGTTGAGCATAAGGCTTATCTCCGGCGAAGAAAAGAAGTTTGCGTCAAGCTGAGTAAAACACGGAATACTGCGTTTTTTGAGCGCGTCGGCATAATTTTCGCCGCGCCCGGAACTCATTGACCGCATAAGAATACAGATGTCCTTATACATTACGGGTCTTTCGTTTCCTTCTTCGCCTTTGACGGTGAAACCGTCATTGACAAGTTTTTCAATAAGCGCCGCCGTGTATTCTGCCTGATATTCCGCCGCGCTTTGTTCTTCGGTGTCAAGCTCGTTTGTTTCGAGAATATGAAGTTCGGCACATTCGCCGTCTTTATCGTCATAGAAAGCGGAAAAAGCAAGGCTTTCTTCGTCGCTGTAATCAACGCCGCCCGTTTTTTCGCTCATAACCTGAGAAAAAACAAAGTTGACAGCTCCGGTGACGCTTTTGCGGCTTCGAAAGTTGTTTTTAAGTATGATTTTTGACGGATAGTTGTCTTTTTCGCTTTCATAAAGCGGGAGCTCGTTTTTGAGTGAGATGAAAATTTCGGGCATTGCCTGGCGGAAACGATAAATGCTTTGCTTTACGTCGCCGACGCGGAAAAGATTGTCTTTTGAAACGGCGGTGAAAAGCATGTCCTGCGCTTTGTTGGTGTCCTGATATTCGTCAATAAGAATTTCGTCAAAGTTTTCGCGAAGCTCGTTCGCAAGCTCGGTGCGTTCCCAGCCGTCTTCGGTTTTTCGAACAAGAAGCGAAAGCGCATAGTGCATGATATCGTTGAAATCGGCAAGCTGTTTTTCTTTTTTGAGGTCGGAAAAGTGCTTTGAATAAAGCGAAACCGCGCCGCAAAGACTTTCTGTCATCGGTGCAAAAAAAGCCATGTCGTCTTTGAATTCCTCTTCGCTCGAACAAAAAAGGGGAACCAGCGTTTTTTGAACAACGGCTTTGAGCCTGTCGCGGCTGTCGGCAAGAAAAAGAACCTCCGGCGAATTTTTCATTTCTTTTGAAACACTGCCGCGGCGGATGAATTCAAAGTTTTCCGCCGCACGGCGAATTTCGTCCCACTTGCCTTCAAAAAGCTTTTTCTGAAGAAATTCAAGCTGTGCGCCGTCGGATTCCGCCGCTTTCAAAAACGCTTTTTCAAGTTCCTTGTCGCCGGTTATCATTCTTTTTGTTGATGAAATTATGTCTTTGCAGTAATCGACCGCTTCATTGGCATAGCCGAGAATAATTTTTCCGAATCGGCTGTCTTCGATTTTCTTTGCCTTTTTGTAATCTGCGCAAATTTCCGCAAGCCATTTTTCCGGAAACGGATAGGAAACGCTTTGGCGATACATTTCAAGAATTACTTCGCCAAGGAACGAATCGTCGCGCCCTTTGAAAAGGAGCTCGACAAGGTCAAGAAAGTTTTGTTCGCCTTTGTGATAAAGTTCTTCAAGCGTGAGCGCAAGTGCGGTTTGCGAAAGCAGTTCAAGTTCGCCTTCGTCGGCGGTCTGAAAATCCGGCGAAAGGTCAAGCTGTTCAAAATGTTCGCGGACAAGGCTGCTGCAAAACGAGTCGATCGTGCAGATTTTTGCCGAAGGAAGAAGCATTTGCTGAAAAACAAGACGTTCGTTTCCGGGGTCTTTTTTAATTTCTTCTTCAAGTGCTTTCGAAATTCTTGTTTTCATTTCCGACGCGGCGGCTTTTGTGAAAGTTACGATAAGAAGCCTGTCCGCGCTTGTCGGGTTTTCTTTGTCGGTCAGCCGTTCGATAACGCGCCGCGTGAGAACCGCGGTTTTTCCGGAACCTGCCGCCGCGCTGACAAGAACGCTTCCGCGCCGTGCGTCAATTGCCTGCGATTGTTCTTTTGTCCATTTCGGGCTCATTGCTTTTCCTCCTTTCCATCAAGAATGTCAAGGCATTCGTTGTGAGAAAGTTTTTCTATGTAGCGGACTTTTGCGCCGCTTTGTCTTTGGCAAACGGAAGCAAAGCTGCACCATTCGCAGGCTTGCGCGTGACCTTTTCCGTATGCCGGAAGGGCGGGAATTTTTCCGCTGTGAAGATTTTCGCCCATGTCTTTCATTATTATTTCAAGTCTTTTTGAAAGCGCGTCAAGCTGAGAAAGCGAAATAAAGTTGCCGCTGAGCGCGCCGCTTTTTTTGTTCGCCTTGATTGGAACGAAACGCCCGGAAAGGGATCTGTCCATGCCTTTGATAACTTCGCCGTCGTCAAGGATCATTCCGTTCATTTTTCCGCCGGAAAGGGTTTTTTCTTCGGTCTTTTTTTCGTCTTCGCCGCGTTCGGCGGAAAACGGTTCGATTCTTGCCGGAAAATAAAGCACGCCGGACGGAACCACTTCTCCGTATTTTTGCGTTCCGTTTTTCCAAATCGAAACAAGATATAAAACCATTTGCATTCCGAGCCCGGAAAAAACATCGGAAAGCGAAAATTCTTTTTGTCCGGTTTTGTAATCGACAACGCGAAGATAGGTTTTTCCGTTCTTTTTCATAACATCAACGCGGTCAACGATTCCGTGAAGTTCAACAAAGCCGTCCGAAAGAGAAATTCTAATCGGGCGAATGCCCTCTTTTTCGGTTATCTTAAGTTCAAAGTCAGCCGGTTCAAAGTCGCTTTCGCCGAATTCGGCAAGAAGCCTTTTTGCAATGATCGAAAGCGTTTTGAAAAGGCGGCCGTAAAGATACATAAATCTGTCGGTTCTGTCTTCTGCTGCGCCGAGAAATTTTTCCATGTATTCTTTTAAATACTGTTTGATTTCTTTTTGAGCAGTCGCTTCGTCAAGCGAATATATTTTTTCGCCGCGGTGGTTTGAAAGAAGTTTTTCCAAAACAACGTGAACGGCCGTTCCGATGTTTGCCGCGTCAAGCGACGCAACTTTTCTTTCCTTGGCTTTCATACCGTAGCGGCAAAAATACTGAAACGGACAACTGCCGTAAGTTTCAAGTTGCGACGCCGAAAGGCTGAGCTTTTTTCCGAAAAGCTTTTTTGCGTTTTCGGCGTTTTCAAAGGCAAAATCTTTTTTGTCGTTTGCTCGCTCGATTGCTTTGAGTTTTCCTTTGTATCGGTCTTTTTTTGAAAAATATTTTTTGAGTGTTTTTTCGGTGTCGGTGTCGCTTTGCCAGTTTTCCGCCATAAATTCAAAAGCGGCTTCTTCGCTTTCAAGCATTTCAAGCTCGTTTTTGAACGGAAAGGATGTTTCGCGAAGCGACAAAAAAAGCTTTTTGAGCGCAGTAACAATCTCCGATTCCGCAAGCTTTTTTCCTGTTTGGTCGGTCAGCGAATAGGTGACAAAAAGGCGTTCTCTTGCGCTGCAAAGACTGTTATAAATCATGAAGCGTTCTTCTGCCGAAGAATCAATCGGACTTTTTGAAAAATCGGGAATAAACGCACGAAGCTTTTCGTTTTCCGCGTCGGAAAAGATTCCCTCGCTTTTAACGGGGAGCGGAAAAACGCCGTCGTTTGCGCCGACAACAAAAATGACCTTTGCGGTTTTTGTTTGAACCCGCGCGGCGTCGCAGATATAAACTTCGTCGTATCCGTCCGGGAGTTTTCCGAGCGATTGCGTTTCAAGCGCGGTTTCAAAAAATTCAAGAAGTTTTTTCGGCTTGACCGTTTTTTCGCCGAGTACCGCCGCAAGGTCGTCAAAAATTTCGGTAATGATGTTCCAAACCTGCTCCTGTTCAAGCGCAAGTTCAATTTCGCCGCCGTTTTCGAGCGCAACGGCATATTCTTTGAGCCGCTCGTTCACGCCTTCGTCAACAAGAAAACCGAAAACAGCACCGAGAAATTCGACCGCGTTTTTTTCCTTGACCTTTTCGCGAAGTGCAAGAATCGGTTCAAGAAGTCGGTTTTTTGTTTGGTTGAGCAAAGCGAGCGATTCTTTTCTCTCTTCGGTAAGTTCAATGCCGAAACCGTCGGGGTTGTCTTTCCATTCGCGGCAAAGCGCGGAGGAATCGAGGTTCCACAAAAGCGCATAGTTTTCAATTTCCGAAATCTCGTCCCACGAAAGCGAAGAAAGCCCCGTTTTGGCATACTTCAAAACGCTTTCAAGGTTCACGCCGTTTGCGATAATTTCAAAAAGCGAGCGAACAAGAACGCAAAGCGGTTCGTTTTGAATGTTTGCGCGCCTGTCTTCAAAAATCGGAACGCCGTATTTTTTGAGGCTGTATCGAATCTCTTTCGGATAGGTTTCGCCGTTTCGATAGACAACGGCAATGTCGCGGCAGCGGTATTTGCCCGAACGAAGAAGCTTGTGGATTTTTGACGCAACAAAAGCACATTCTTCGCGAAGCGACGGCGCATTGACAACCGAAACCGCATTGCAATCGCCGCCGAACGAGGGCGCAAGAACGTTGAAAAGGTTCTTTTCAAGAAAGGCAAGTTCGGGCGAAAGATAGGTTGAAAAGCCGTTTTTTTCATCGGTGAGAAGCGTTGTTTCGCCGATTTCAACGCCGTTTCGGTTTGCCGCTTTCATCAGCCGTTTTGCCGTTTTGTTCACGCACGCAAAAGGCGAAAGGGGATCGACCGAAAAAATGTCGTCCGTGCAAAGGGTAACATAAACGTCCTTTGCTTTTTTCATGATAAGTTCAATGATTTTCATTTCCTGACCGGAAAAAGTTTTGAAGTCGTCGATTGCAACAACCTTTCCGTCAAAAAAATCGCTTTCCGCCAAAATTTCATAAACGGCCGAAAGCAAATCGCGGTCGTCAAAAAAGCTTTCTTTCAAAAGTGCGTCATAGGTGTCAAAAATGAGAGCGGTTTCATATGTTTTCTTTTTAAGAAGCCCTTGCGGAAGCTTTTCTGCCGCTTCATAAAGTTCCGACGCAGTCACGGCCTCTTTTTTCAAAAGATTGATTTGCGAAAGCATTTTTTTGACAAAGGCGATTGAATTTTTGTGCTTTGAAAAAAACGAAAGTTTTTCTTCAAGTTCGCCGAGCGCAAGGGTCATCATAACGGCGCTTGCGGTGTCTTTAAGAATCGGTTTTCCGATTCCGCGGCAGGTTTTGAAAACAACGTCCGCAAGCCTTGTGAACGAAAGCACGTCAACGTTTGAAGCAAGGCGCGGACCGAGAGTATCAAGCACGCCTTTGTCGCTTTCAAAAGTGAACTGTTTCGGAACAAGCAAAACCGCGCTTTCGCCTTTTTTGGCAAGCGAACCGAGAAGTTTGTGGGTATAGGTCGTTTTTCCGCAACAACTGCGCCCGATGATAAAATTGAGCATTGGCTTTTCTCCTTTTTTAAAACCCCGCATTTTCGGCGAATCGGGTCTTAAAACAATTTTGAAAATTCTTTGTTCATTATACAAAACTTTTTCACTCTTTTCAATACACCGGAATGATACAAATGAAAAGAAGCGGAGCAAAGTCCGTTTTTTGTCTCTTTAAAATCGGCGCCGCTCTTGAATTTCAAAGAAAAATAAAGTATAATTAAACTGATATATTATGATTTTGGAGATACTTAATAATGAAAACTTTCACTTTGCATATTCTTCGCCACGGTTTGACAAAGGGCAACCTTGAAGGACTTTATATCGGCCACACGGACACCGAACTTTGCCCGAGCGGAAAAGAACAGCTTATTCAAATGAAAAAAGAGTTTGCTTATCCCGAAAGCAAGTTTGTTTTTTCAAGCCCTTTGAAACGCTGCCTTCAAACCGCTGAAATTCTTTATCCCGATGTAAAACCGATTATAATCGACGGATTGATTGAATATAATTTCGGCTCGTTCGACGGAAAAAGCGCGGCGGAACTTTATGAAAAACAACCGCTTTTTGCCCCTTGGCTTGCGGGACAGGAGGGCGTTGCGCCCCCGTTCGGCGAAACGAACGAAGAATTTGCAAAACGCGTTTGCGAATCGTTTGTAAAAATTGTTGACGGCGTTCTCAAAACCGGAGTTGACAATGCCTGCATAATCACCCACGGCGGCGTTATGACCGCAATACTCGAAAACTTCGGTTTGCCCGAAGCTTCGGCGCATGAATGGCTTGCTCCCGCCGGCTGCGGATATACAATGCGAATCACGCCGTCTCTTTGGACGTCCGGACATAAACTTGAAGTTATTGACGAACTTCCGCTCACTCAGGAAGTCGGCGGAAATTATTACGACGGCTGGGATTACTATCCGAACGACGACAGCGATTTCGACGTTTCGGAATATATCAACGACTGATTTTGGAGACGATTTTATGAATATTCTTGTTCTCGGCGACGTTGTTTCGCGGTGCGGATGCGAAAAAGTCCGCCGAACCGTTCCGGCATTCAAACGGCTCAAAAAAATTGACCTTTGCTTTGCAAACGGCGAAAATTCCGCAAAGGGCAACGGAATCACCCCGGAAAGTGCAGACTTCCTTTTTTCAAGCGGGGTTGATTTTATCACAACCGGTAACCACGCTTTCAGACGCGCGGAAATGTATGATTACTTTGACCGAAGCGACTGCGTGATAAGACCGTATAACTATCCCGCCGGCGCACCGGGAAAAGGCACCGGAATCATCGACATGGGAAGAGTGCGCGTCGGCATAATCAATCTTTCCGGAACAATGTTCATGGAAAACCTTGAAAATCCGTTTTATGCCGCGGAAAAAGCACTTGAAGAAATCAAGGACTGCAAAATCAAACTTCTTGATTTTCACGCGGAAACAACAAGCGAAAAAAAGGCACTTGCCTATTATCTTGACGGAAGACTTTCCGCTTTTTTCGGAACGCACACCCATGTTCAAACAAGCGACGAACACATTTTGCCGAAAAAGACCGGATATATCACCGACCTCGGAATGTGCGGACCGAAAGAAAGCGTTCTCGGCGTTAAAAAAGAAACGGTGATTGAAAAATTCAAAACGAATCTTCCCGTTCGTTTTGATGTTGACGAAAACGCGCCGTGCACCGTTTGCGGCTGCATTTTCACCGTTGACGAAAAAAGCGGCGAATGCCTTGCCACCGAACGTTTTGAACTTGAATAAACCGAAAACAGAAAGGTACTGACAAAAATGAAAACGAAAAAAGCGCTGATAATTTTTCTTTGCGTTTCTTTGCTTTTGTCCGTTCTCTGCGCCTGCAAAAAAACTCCCGAGTCGAACGAAAGCACGTCTTTCGTTTCGGAAAGCGAGCAGACAACGGAAAACACAACTTCTTCAAACATCAAACACAGCGCCGTTATCGGATATTATTCTTCCGATTCGCTCAACCCTTTCAAAACAAAAAGCCAAACGAACAAAACCGTTGCCGCGCTTCTTTATGATTCGCTTTTCAAGGTGAATGAAAATTACGAAGCCGTGCCGTCAATCGCTTCTTCAATTGAAATTGACGGAAAAAAGGTTACCGTTTCAATCAAGGACGGGCTTTCGTTTTCCGATGGGAACGCAATTTCCGCGTCGGACGCGGCGTATTCTTTTGTTCTTGCAAAAAGCAGTCCGCTTTACTCCTCTTCGCTTTCAAACATTGCTTCCTGCACAGACAGCGGAGACACACTGATTTTTACACTTTCCGTTCCCGACGCATATGTTTCGTCATGTCTCGATTTCCCGATTGTTGAAAAAAACAGCGGAAAAAAGGAACTTCCGACGGGCAGCGGACGCTACAGCGCAAAAAAGAAAAACGGCGAATATACTCTTACCGCAACCGAAAACGGTTCAAGCGAAGAAATTATGGAACAAAAGCAGATTACTCTTCTTGACCTTTCTTCGGTTGAAAACCAAATTTATCTTTTGCGAACCGGCGCTCTTTCGTGTTACTATGACATTGACGGCGAAAAAAGCAACATCAAAACCGACACCGGTGTTTCAAAAGTTACGCTCAACAACCTTGTTTTTCTCGGCATAAACAGCGAAAGCGAAATTTTTTCAAATCAAAAAGCGCGTCGTGCTCTTTCCGCTCTTGTTGACAAGGACGAAATTGCTGCTTCGGCTTATGATTCAATGGCAAAAAGCGCATTTTGCGTTTTCAACCCCGATTGGTCAAAATGCTCTGTCCTCCAAGACGAACCGACCGCCGCAGACAGTGTTTCTGCCGCTTCGCTTCTTGACGAAGCCGGGTTTAAGTTCCACACGGCCAACAATAAATATCGCCTTACAAAAGAGGGCAATCTCGCTTCGATGAAGCTTATAGTCAACAAAGAAGATTCGCGCAAAGTCAAGGCGGCAAAGCTTGTTGCCGCAAGGCTTGAAAAAATCGGTCTTTCGGTTCAAACTTCGGCACTGAGTTTTGAAGATTATGAAACCGCGCTGAGCGAAAAAGATTTTGACCTTTATCTCGGCGAAATCAAACTTTCAAAAAACATGGATCTTTCTCCGTTCTTTTCAAGCGCGGGAAAAGCCAACTTCGGCATTGACCTCAATTCTCCGCTTTGCGACGCATATTTTGACTTCAAAGAAGGAAAGATAGATATATCGACTTTTGAAAGCGTTTTCAAAGAGGAAGTTTGTTTTGTTCCGCTTTGCTATCGCGTCGGTGCGGTTTACTATTCGCGCGCGCTTTCTTTTGAGGGCAGCCCGAACGAAAGCGACATATACGCAAATATTTATTCCTGGAGTTTTTAAAATAAATACCGCTGTTTACATATTCTTTTCCAAAGGAGAACTTTATGACGAACAGCGAAATTTTTATCGGCGCACTTTCTTCGGCGTATCATACCCTTGTTTCAAAGCGTGCATATCTTGACGAACTCAACGTTTTTCCCGTTCCGGATTCCGACACGGGAACAAATCTTTGCCGAACCGTAAAAGCCGGTGCGGACGCCGTCAAAAGGCAGGAAAACCTCAGTGTTCCCGAACTTCTTGAAAAAGCGTCAAAAGCAATGCTTCGCAATGCACGCGGAAATTCCGGCGTAATAATTTCGGCCCTTTTCAAAGGCTTTTCGGATTATATGAACAGACTCGGTTCGTTTTCGGCGTCGGAACTTTCGAACGCATTTGACAGTGCGCTCAAAAGTGCATGCAGTGTAATAAACCGCCCAATTTTCAAAGGGACGGTTCTTTCCGTTGTAATTGCCTGCCGCGACGCGCTTTTGAAAAACAGATTCGAAAGCACAAAAGAAGCGTTTGCGTTCCTCACACCTGTTGCGGAAAACGCACTCAGAAAAACGGGGGAAGACCTTGAAGCGGCAAAAAACGCCGGTGTTGTCGATTCCGGTGCGGCGGGACTGTTTTTTATCATTGAGGCGGTTGACCGATTTCTTTCAAAAAGATCGGAAAACGGAAATTTATCGTATGAATCTGAGGAAGAAGAGGCGGAAGAAAACGTAATTTTCAAAAAGTTTTCTCCCGCAAAGGCGCCGGAATATACCTACTGCACAGAGTTTCTCATTTTCAAAAAATCGCACGCTTCGGCAGAAGAGCTTGAACAAAAACTTTTGCCGCTCGGCGATTGCGTGATTGTTGCTTCCGACGACGAAGTCATCAAAGTTCATCTTCACACGAACGACCCCGGAACGGCAATGTCGCTTTCGTCCGCTTACGGTGCGCTGACCGATATAAAAATCGACAACATGGCAATGCAGACACAAAGCGTTCGGCAAAGAGAATGAACGCTTTTCACTTTTTTAAAAGGAGGAAAAAAGATGGACACAAAAAGCGCATACGATATGAATATTCAGTATGTCAAAGGCGTCGGCGAAAAGCGCGCAAAGCTTTTTTCAAAGCTTGACGTTTTCACGCTTTATGACCTGGTTCATCTTTTTCCGCGCAATTATCTTGATTTCAGCTCTCCTGTTGCAATAAAAGACCTCAAAGCCGGCGAAGTTTCTTGCGTGAAAGCGGTAGTCGGCTGTGATGTTACCGCGGCAAGAATACGGCAGGGCATGACAATTTTCAAAACCGTTGTCACGGACGGCGACGGCGTTTTACATATCACGGTTTATAACAATCGCTTTCTTGCCGAACGGCTCAAAGTCGGCGAAGAATTTCTCTTCCTCGGAAAAGTTGTGAACAACCGCGGAACGCTTGAAATGGGCAGTCCGATTGTTGAAGACGCAAATTGCCCGACGCCGCTTCGCCCGGTATATCCGCTGACTGCCTCGCTTTCAACAAAAACCGTTGAAAACGCTGTGAAAAACGCACTTGAACTTTATTATAAAACCGACCCGATTGACCCGATACCGGACGAAATCAGAAAAAAATTCAGCCTTTGCCATGAACAGTACGCGCTCAAAAACATTCACTTTCCGTCCTGCCTGAAAGACGCGGAAATTGCAAGGCGAAGACTCATTTTCGAAGAACTTCTTGTTTTGCAAACGGGTATGCTTGCAATGCGGAAAAAGAACAAGCAGAAAACCGATGTAATAATCAAAAACGATTTCACGCCGCAGTTTGTTTCTTCTCTTCCGTTCACGCTCACAAACGCGCAAAAAAGGGCAGTTTTCGATTGTGTTGCGGACATGAAAAAAGACGAACCGATGAACCGCCTTGTTCAAGGTGATGTCGGTTCGGGAAAAACGGTTGTTGCGGCGGCGCTGATGTATTCCGCGGCGAAAAACGGTTTTCAGTCCGCGTTGATGGCACCGACGGAGGTTCTTGCAATTCAGCATTTCAAAACACTTTCAAAAATGATGCCGCCGGAAATAAAAATTTCGCTTCTTACCGGATCGATGACCGCAAAGGAAAAACGTGAAGCAAAAAAAAGCCTTGAAAGCGGCGAAACCGATATTCTCATCGGCACACACGCAATTTTGACCGAAGACACGGTTTTTCATTCGCTTGGCTTTGTTGTGACAGACGAACAGCACCGTTTCGGTGTTCGCCAGCGCGGTTTGCTTTCCGCAAAAGGAAAACGCCCGCACGTTCTTGTCATGTCCGCAACACCGATTCCGCGGACGCTTTCGCTGATAATTTACGGCGATCTTGACATTTCGGTGATTGACGAGCTTCCGGTCGGGCGGCAAAAAATCAAAACATATTTTGTTGATTCGTCTTACCGTGCAAGGGTTTATAACTTTGTTAAAAAGCACCTCGACGCCGGACTTCAGGGCTACATAGTCTGTCCGCTTGTTGAGGAAAACGAAAGCGAACTTGTTTCCGCCGTGAAGTATGCCGAAGAAATTTCGAAAAAAGAGTTTGCGTCATACCGTGTTGCGCTGCTTCACGGAAAAATGAAACCGAAAGAAAAAGCACAAATAATGAAAGATTTTTCCGAAGGCAGGATTCAGCTTCTTGTTTCAACAACGGTAATCGAAGTCGGAATCGACGTTCCGAACGCGGTTGTTATGGTCATTGAAAACGCCGAACGTTTTGGGCTTTCAACGCTTCATCAGCTTCGCGGAAGAGTCGGAAGAGGCAATGTTCAATCAAGCTGTGTTCTTATAAGTGACGCAGAGGGCGAAACGGCAAAACGTCGCCTTTCAATCATGTGCAAAACAACCGACGGATTCAAAATTGCGGATGAAGATTTGCACCTTCGCGGACCGGGCGACTTTTTCGGCTCGCGCCAGCACGGACTTCCGACGCTTAAAATCAGCGGCATGCTTGACGATATGGTGACGTTGAATCAGACAAAACAGGCGGCGCAGATGATTTTTGAAAAAGACCCGTTGCTTCAAAACAGCGAACACAAAGCACTTCGCGACAGTGTTTCAAGGCTCTTTTCAAAAACGGGACAAAACGCACTGAATTAATTTTTGCCTGCTCTTAAAAATAAAAGTGCCGCTTGACAAACAAGCGGCAACAATATATAATAAAAATATAAAGAGGCTCTGCGATAAGCGGTTGTCCCTCAGTTATGGTTAACAAGTAACCGCATCACTTTGGGTCGTGGGCGGTTATTTTTTATTGCCTGTATTTTGTTTGCTTTTATGTGTGCAATAAGAATCAAAAACAGCATCGCTGATTCCGCCGGCGACACCTCCCTGCGAAAAAACAGGAGGGATAATCGCCTACCGTGTCAGGCAAAGCTGTTGATAATTTAGACAAATCACAGATGTATATTATTGTCAATAATAAGAAATATTTATGTCGAAAGGACAAGAGTTATGAAAAAAATTGCAAGTTTCACAATCGACCATACGATTCTTCCGAAAGGAATGTATACCTCAAGAATTGACGGAGACTGCGTGACCTATGATATCCGCACCCGCCGCCCGAACAAGGAAACCGTTATGGAAAACGGCGCAATTCACACGCTTGAACACCTTTTTGCAACCTATGTCAGAAACAGCGAATACAGCGACAACGTAATTTATTTCGGCCCCATGGGTTGCCGCACCGGCTTTTATTTCATCGTTCGCGACGCAGTAACTCCTTTTGAAGCAATCAAACTTACAAAAGCCGCACTTGCTTTTTGCGCTTCTTTTGAGGGCGAAGTTCCCGGCGTGAGCGAAAAAGAATGCGGAAACTATCGCGACCACGACCTGCCCGGCGCAAAAAAAGAAGCCGCCGAAATGGTTAAAGTTCTTGAAAACTGGGAAGAAAAGGATCTTGTCTATCCGACAAAGTGAAAAAGCTTATAATAAAAAGCTGTCACACCGTTTTTTTCGGTGCGGCAGCTTTTTTGCTTTATTAAAGATCTTTCAAATGCTTGCTTCTGCTGGGATGACGAAGCTTTCTGAGTGCCTTTGCTTCAATCTGGCGAATACGTTCACGGGTAACGTTGAATGCTTTGCCGACTTCTTCAAGGGTTTGCGGCGTTCCGTCTTTGAGTCCGAAACGAAGGCGAAGAACTTCCGCTTCACGCGGGGTGAGCGTTGAAAGAACTTCGTTGACCTTTGTTTTGAGGAAGGTCATTGCGGCTGCGTCGGCAGGGGAGAGTGCGTCCTCATCGGGAATGAAGTCGCCGAGATGGCTGTCTTCCTCTTCGCCGATGGGTGTTTCAAGCGAAACGGGTTCCTGCGAAATTCTGAGAATGTCGCGAACTTTGTCAATCGGCATTCCAAGTTCTGCGGCAATGTCTTCCGGCGATGGGTCTTTTCCGTCGCGGTGAAGAAGCATGTTGCTTGTCTTTTTAACTTTGTTGATCGTTTCAACCATATGAACGGGAATACGAATTGTTCTTCCCTGGTCGGCAATGGCTCTTGTAATTGCCTGTCTGATCCACCATGTCGCATAGGTTGAAAATTTGAAGCCTTTTGTGTAATCAAACTTGTCAACCGCTTTGATAAGGCCGAGGTTTCCCTCCTGAATAAGGTCAAGGAACATCATGCCTCTTCCGACATATCTTTTTGCAATGCTGACAACAAGGCGAAGGTTTGCTTTTGTGAGCCTGTCCTTTGCTTCCTGGTCGTTGTCTGCAATGCGGATTGCAAGGTCAATTTCCTCTTCCGGGGTGAGGAGGGGAACGCGGCCGATGTCTTTAAGATAAACTTTTACGGGGTCGTCGATAACGGCGCTTTTGCTGTCTGTTTGAATCGGCGCATTGTCATATCCTTTGGGAATGTCGATATCCATCGAAATGTTGTCAAGCATATCGTCGCCGAAATCGTCAACGATCTCGATTCCGTGGCTTTCAAGGGTTGAATAAAGCTTTTCCATTTCTTCAATGTCGATGTCCGCTTCAACCAAAACGGTGTCGATATCGGTTGAATTAAGCTTTCCCGTTGCAAGACCTTTGTCAATGAGAGCTTTGACCATTGCTTTTTTTTCAGTGTTTTCCATAAAAATGACTTCCTTTCATTTCGGCTTCGAATTGGCTTTCGCCGATTGTTATATGATTTGAATAATTAACGAAATTATTTATTTTTTCTTGAAAAGCGCCATAAATTCTTCGTCGCTCAAAGCGGAGGGATTGACGGCGTTCTTTTCTTTTTCTTCCTTTTCTTTTTCAATAACGTCAATGCAATCGAAAAGCTCCTTTTTTGTTCCGGAAAAACTTTCGCTTTGTTTTGAAAGGCGGATAAAATCGCTGATTTCTTCGTTTGAAAGTTCGGCGGAAATTGCGGTCAAATCAAGGCTTTCGTTTTCTTCAATGCGGCGAGCAAGAATTTTGTATATCCGACCGAGCGACGGAACGCTGAAACTTTGTTCGCCGAGTTTTTCTTTGACCGATTGATAAAAATCGGGGTTTTCAAAAAGGAGGGTGATGATTCGCTCCTGCGCTTTGATTGCTTTCACGCTCGTGTTGTTTGAAAGCCGCATTTTGCTCATTTTCGCAACCGAGTCGCGCTGAATCGTTTCATACTTCTTTTTTTGATTGCTGTATGCTTTTTGGCGTTTGAGTGCGTTGATTCGTGCGCTTATTGCCGTTTTTTCAACGCCGAGTTCTTCCGCAAGGCGAGACGTATAAACGTCGACGGCAATTGAATTTTTAATTTCGCTCAAAATTTCCGCCGCAAGGGAAAGATATTTCACCTTTCCG
>DKDD01000126.1:14398-14639 GCA_002451715.1 Ruminococcaceae bacterium UBA6857
ATTTTTTGAGTATTTCGTCCGGGTCTTTTCCGCCGCTCAAACGAATCACACGCATTTTCATTCCGATTGAAGAAAAGATTTTTATTGCGCGTTCGGTCGCTTTGTGACCGGCTTCGTCGTTGTCATAGGCAATGAGGATTTCGTCCGCGTATCGCGAAAGAAGATGCGTCATTTCGCCCGTGAGCGCAGTGCCCAAACAAGCGATTGAATTTGTGAAACCCGCCTGATGAAGAGCAATTGC
>DKDD01000172.1 GCA_002451715.1 Ruminococcaceae bacterium UBA6857
AACAAAGTTCCAGCTTGCGCCGTGCCAAAGGCCGGTGAGAGTCCAAACAACGGCAATGTTGAAAATGGTTCTTGCCGTGCCCTTTCTGTTTCCGCCGAGCGGGATATAGACATAATCTCTGAACCAGCTTGAAAGCGAGATGTGCCAGCGGCTCCAAAAGTCTTTGATTGAAACTGCGCAGTAGGGGAAGTTGAAGTTATGAACAAAGTCGAAACCGAACATTTTTCCGAGTCCCACCGCCATGTCGCTGTAGCCGGAAAAGTCAAAATAAATTTGAAGCGTGTAGCAAAGAATTGCAAACCACGCGTCGACCGCGCTGAGTGAAGCAATGCCTTTGGAGCAGATGTTTGTATACACCGCGCCAATCGTGTTTGCAAAAATAACTTTTTTGCCGAGTCCTCTGATGAAAAAGAGAGTTCCGGCAGAAAATTTTCTTACATTGTGCTCGCGCGAAGAAAGTGCTTTTTCAATGTCGTTATACTGAACGATCGGTCCTGCAATAAGCTGCGGAAACATTGAAATATAGGTTGCAAAATTAAGAAGACTTTTTTGAACTTTGCAATCGCCGCGATAGACGTCGATAACGTATGAAAGCACCTGGAAAGTATAAAACGAAATACCGACCGGAAGTGCGAGCGGTTCATATTTTATATTGAGCGAAAAAATTGAATTGAGATTTTCAACAATAAAGCCGGAATACTTGAAAAAGCCGAGAACAAGAAGATTGAAAAGCACGGCAAAAACAAAAATTCTTTTTCGTGCCTTGGGGTCGTCCGCGTTGTTTTCAAGGTCAAGACCCGCGTTGAAATTATAAAAAATGCTCAAAAGCATGAGGACGATATATACCGGCTCGCCCCACGCATAAAAAACAAGGCTCGACAGGCAGAGCACGATATTCTTTTTAGTAAGCTCTTTTTGCGCGTCGTTTCTGAAAAACGGAATAAAATAGAAAAGAAAAACAATTGGAAGAAAGACGAACAAAAAGGTTGCACTGCTGAAAACCATTGGGCAAACTCCTTTTTACTTCTGCGTTTTGTTTTTGACAATTGTGCGGCGGGTTACACCGCTTTTTTGAATGCTTTTATAACTGCGTCGGGAGAATCCGAAACGATATAAAGAATGAACTTTCCTTTTTTGATGAGGGTGTAGTTTTCCAAAAGGGCGCTTTGTTCGGGAGCATAGTTTTTGAAAAGCGCTTTTTTGGATTCCACACGGCTTTGAATTTTTTCCGCGATTGAAGAAACATCGTCTTTGCTTTTTGCTTCGACCAAAAGAAGTTCGCGAACTTCCATGATTGAATCGGAAGAAACATAAAGAACGGTTTCAACGTCTTCTTCGCCGAAAGAAAATTCTTTTTTCAGCGTTTTTCCGTCGCGTACTTTAAGCTCACCCATTTCGAAGGCATCGATAACGGGTGTGAAAACTTCTTCGCCGGTTTTTGAAGAGCCGCCGTTTTGAAAAAGCATTGCACCGACAAAAACAAAAAGCAGAACCACGCAGAGAATTTCGAAAAACTTTTCTTTGCTCATGCGTATATCTCCATTTCTCTCATAATAAAATTGAGCCAGTAATCATGATAGAACGAATAGGAAAGGTGGATTCCGTCCGCACCGTAAAAATCATGGCCGACAAAAACGCTTGAAGAATCAAGATATTCAACGCCGAGTTCCTTGCTCATTTCAATAAGGCGGTTGTTATATCTTGAAATATACTTGAACCTGTTCGCCGTTGCAACCGAAGTGTCGACCGGGAACAAGAGACTGACGATTATTCTTGTATCGGGAAGCTTTTTTTGAAGCTTTTGAATGTCTTTTGTATACTGACTTATAAAACTGTCAACGTGATACTGTTGGTCGCCGATCATGTTGAGTCCGTAATGAAGAATAAGGATCTGCGGACGGACAGAGATGATTTTCGGCATTACAGATTCAAGGTGAGAAAGGCTTGCGCTGACTTTTGCAAAAATATGGCTGCTGTTGAGAATGCTGTAAGCTTCAAGACCTTCCATCAAAGAGTCTCCGGCAAAATATACATTTGAAAAAACTTTTCGATATGAAAGTTTTCCTTTTTCAATGAGTTTAATTTGACTTTGAATAAGCCCTTGAATTGCTTCGGCCTCGTGAAGCTCCTGCTGTTTTTCCTGCGCGGCGGCAATGGCTTTGTCAACCTTTTCAACCGAAACGGCGGCGTAAGAATCAAGAACCGAAACGCCGGCGGAGGTATCTTCTGATGATGTGCTCTTTTTGGACTTTATCGAAAAGAAGTTTACTGTCGGATAGATGATGACAAGAATGAGAACAACGAGCGCGGCAACAAGCTTTTTCATTTATATATACCTCCTTTTAATTTTTTATTCTGTACTTATAAACCATAATTGATTTTATACTTGAAAGAGATATAAATCAAGAGCAAAGTTACATAATTAATATTAATTTTACACGTTTTTATTGGACATAAAAACAATGAGCTTTTTGCAACAAAGTAATGAATTATTAAAAACCATCGGATAGGTTTTTTTAATGCCTTAAAAAAAGAAAAGCCGTTTGAGCAAAAAACAAACGACCGTTTTTTCATCGCAACTTAAAAGGCCTGCCGAAACATTTGAACCGATTCGGCAGACCTTTGATTATTGATTATGTTTTTTATTTTGCAACGGCGATATCGTAGGTATCCTTTGCAATCATAAGTTCTTCGTCGGTCGGAAGAACAAGGAGTTTGAGTGCCGAATCTTCGGTTGAAATTTCAATTTCTTCGCCTCTGACGTGGTTTGCTTCTTCATCAACCTTTGTTCCGAGGAAGGCAAGCTTTTCGGCAACTCTTGTGCGGTAATGCGGGTTGTTTTCGCCGATTCCACCGGTGAAAACAACTGCGTCAACGCCGCCCATTGCAGCGGCAAAACCGCCGATATATTTTGTAAGCTGATGGCAGAACATTGCTTCAACAAGCATTGCGCGCTTGTCGCCGTTTTTCGCTCTGTTTTCAATTGTTCTGTTGTCGCTTGTGGCTTCGTTGTTTTCGTCGTCCGAAGTAAGGCCGAGCATACCGGACTTTTTGTTGAGAAGAACGTCGATATCTTTTCCGGAAAGACCTTCTTTTTCCATGATGAACGGAATGATTGCTGGGTCGATTGAACCGGAACGAGTACCCATCATGATTCCCTCAAGCGGGGTGAGACCCATTGTTGTGTCGAAGCATTTGCCGCCCTTGATAGCGGAAATCGAAGAACCGTTGCCAAGGTGGCATGTTACGATTCTAAGCGTTTTTTCGTCATACTTTCCGGGGTACTTCTTTTGAAGGAAGTCTGCGGTACGAAGTGCGATATATCTGTGGCTTGTGCCGTGGAACCCGTAGCGGCGGATTCCGTATTCTTTGTAGTATTTATAGGGAAGAGCGTACATATAAGCTTCTTCGGGGATAGTTTGGTGGAAAGCGGTGTCAAAAACAGCAACCTGCGGAATGCCTTTCATAATTTTTTCGCAAACTTCAATGCCCATAAGGTTTGCCGGGTTGTGAAGCGGGCCGAGAGGGATGCATTCTCTGATTGCGTCTTTAACTTTTTCGTCAACAAGAACGCTGCCGCTGAATTTTTCGCCGCCGTGAAGAACTCTGTGGCCGACCGCCGCAATTTCGTTCATTGATTTGAGAACGCCGAACTCTTCGCCGGTGAGGGTTTCAATAAGTTTGTTGATTGCATCGGCGTGGGTTGCGCCGGGTTCAAGCGCAAGCTTGTCGATAACTTTGGTAAGCTTTCCGTCCTCGTTCGGAAGCTTGTGTGTGAAAGTCGGAAGCGGCGTTGTAAGCTGTTCAAAAATACCGTTGGCAAGAACCTTTTCTTCCGGCATGAGGAAAACGGTATATTTGAGAGAGGAACTGCCGGCATTGACGATCAATTCTTTTACGCTCATTTTAGTAACTACCTTTCGTTTGAAAATCTCTTGTTCGGCGGCGGGCTCGACCGTCGTCATACCCATCAATTATAACATACCGTTTTGAATTTTTCCACAATTTTTTCCGATTTCTTTTTTCGCGGATGAACTTTGTTTCAAAAAATCTGCCGCTTTCGTCGTTTTTTACGAAGAGGAAAGCGGCAGATTGTGCAAAGTGTCGGTGTTTGCGCTTTTCAAGAGGAATATTCAACAAAAAGGGTGTCATATTGTTGTTAATTTGTTATATTGATTTATGAGGGCGAAAGCGATATAATATCTATCGAATTAAAGAGATGCCGAATGCAGTCGGCAAAACGCATTTTTACGGAGAATGCTTTTAAAAAGAGAAATACGAAAACAAGAGCTGTCGCTTTTTGCGGCGGCTCTTTTGCTTTTGAAATTATCTTGAATTTTTCCGCGACAGACTGGTTTTTTCTGTATATCATGATATAATAAAAAGGCAGAAAAAGCCAACCATATAAAAGGAGAGATCAATATGAAACAAATGAAAAAAATCACATCCGTTTTGCTTTGCTTGCTGATGATTTTTTCGCTTTTTTCGTTCATTTCGTTTGCCGAAGAAAAGAAAACGCTTTCGCTTCTCAGCTATAACGTTGCCGGTCTTCCCGATTTCAAAGCACTTGTTGGAAAAGGGGACAAAGACGTTCGCAAAAATCAACAGGATATCGGAAAAATTTTGAATTCAAGGAATTATGATGTTATTGCCGTTCAAGAAGATTTCGCATATCATACATCGCTTGAAAAGGAACTTTCGTCATTTTCATATAAGACATATCACACCGGCGGTGTTCCCGGTGGTGACGGAATGAACTTTTATTCAAAGTATCCGCTTTATAATGAGGAAAGAACAACATGGAACAAAGCCTATGGCGTTCTTGCTGACGGTGCGGATGAAATGACTCCGAAAGGAATACTTTATTGCGTACTTGACCTCGGCGACGGCGTTTTGGTAGATTTTTATGATATTCACGCGGATGCTTATGGCGACGCAGGTTCGAAAGAAGCAAGAAGAGACAACTTTAAACAGCTTGCACAAATCATTAACGCAAGGGGAACCGACAGACTTGTTATTGTTACGGGCGATTTCAACATTTACTTCCATGCGCTCAATGCGGACGACGGTCTTTATGAAAGTTTTGTTGAAGGCTGCGGACTTAAAGATTCATGGGTTGAACTTCACAACAACGGCGATTATAAAAACTTTGCGGATTGCAGAAAAGAATACGGCAACGAAGCTTGGGGAGTTTGGGAATCGGTCGAAAAGTTTTTATATCGCGACGGCGGCGGAGTCAGCCTTGTTCCGACGGAAAGCGAATATGAATTCCTTTATTCCGACGACAAAACCGCTCTTTCCGACCACGCAACAATAAACGCGGTTTTTGAAATTACAAAAGGTGAAGATTTCAAAGAAAGCAATATTTCGCTTTCGGTGAACAAGCCCGATAAATTTGATTCATTCATCAAAAAAGTTTTCCTTTTCTTTACGGACTTTTTCAAAGCACTTGCTCATATTGACGAGCTTAAAGATGTTTTATAAATATTTGAATTAACACACGGTTGCCGCCCTCGGCGCAGAAAAAGCTTGACATTCCTTTGGTCAAAACACTCTGCTTCAAGGGCGGCTCTTTTGCTTTTTCAAAAATTGTCGGTTACTTATGCAGATTATCCATAAGGAAGACGCGGATTTTGGTGTTTTTAATAATTGATAATAATCTACAATATATGGTAAAATGTATATGTCTATCTTTATGCGGTCTTGTGCCGCAAAAATAACGAACGGAGGCAAAACAATGAAAAAACACCTCGGAAAGAAAACACTCTCCATTTTTCTTGCCGTGTTGATGGTTCTTGCCGCAATTCCTCTTGCGGCTGTTCCGGCAACCGCGGCGGGAGGAACGCTTACCCAAAAGGGTTGGGCGATTATTTCAAGCAGCGGAGGACGAGTCGACACAAACGCAGGAACTTTCAACGTTTGTAACGACGGAACAAAGGACGCTGTTTCTGTCGGATTTATCGACTTCGATATTTCCGGAATCAGCGGAACCGTTGACGCAAAGCTCAACATTTCCGGCAAAAACTCCGGAAACAGCAACTATAACGGCGAAGCGTTCCTTGAAATTTTCTCGATTGCGCCGGACAAAAGACCGAGTGTAAGCGGCGCAAAAAGCGACAATTTCAATGATATCTTCGGTTCAAGCGGCTGGCCGGCATATAACAGCTATACACACGCGAACAATGCCAAAAATACTCTTGGTATTAAAAATCAGCCTGCGCTTGCCGTTATGCGCTCAAAAGATATGGACAATAACCAGACCAAGGCATATTCTTTTGACATCAGCGAAGCGGTCAACAACGCAAAAAGAGCAGGACAGAGCAAACTTTACCTTGCTTTCATTAACCCGAAATCATATAAGGGCAAACCCTCTTGGTCGGATATCAACGTTTTTTATAACACGGCGAATATTACCTATACTTCGGCAGGCTCGACAGAGGTTAATCATTCGGGCGCAACGCTTCTTTATACCGACAATAATACCAGAGGCGACGCAAACCATCTTAATATTTGCAGTGACGGCGGAAGAGGAAACACCACTGCGGCATTTTTGAAATTTGATATCAGCGATATCCCGACTTCGGCAGCGTCCGTTTCGTTTTCAACAAGCGTTTGGTGTGCAGAAAAAGCAAATCAAAATGTTGTTGCGGATATTTTCAGTATAGATCCGACAAAGTGCATTAATACAAACGGCTGGCAGACAACAGATCCTTATAATGCGGCTTTCGGAACAGGTACTACTCCGGACATCACAAAGGCAAAAAACTATTTCGGAGCAACAGACAGCATAGCGCAAATCGGAATTAAAAAAGACGGAATCACATCAACGGCAAAAACCGTTACATATGATATCACTTCTGCGGTTAGAGAAGCAAAGGCGGCGGGAAGAACCGAACTTTGCCTTATGATAATCAATCCGCAGTCATACAGCGGAAACGCGTCGGTCGGTTGGTCGGATATCAACATTGCTCCCGGCGCAACAAAACTCATTTACAGCACAAGCTCAAGTGCAAATGCTTACGGCAACTACAACAGCGGAAAGTATTATGTTAAGCTTGTTCTTAAAATTTTTGAAGATGGATATTGGAACAACGGAATCAACAAAGCGTGGATAGGCTTTTATTATAAGACAAACAATGGAACCGGCGAAGAACAGCATGTTGATATGCCCGTTGCACCCGGAACTTTTGAGACTGCCGGCAATAAAACGCTTGAATATGTTCTTGACGGTTTCCCAACAAAAATTGAGACTGACTGCGGAGGAATTACAAACAGCAACTTTGCATGTCAGCCGCAACAGCTTTTTGTTGGTGCATATGCCGGAGATTATCACCTGATCAGTCAAGATGTTGAAACAGCATATCAGGAAAAGCGCGTTGCTCAAGGTCAGAAAACGCGTGTAAAAACATGGTGGTATAAAAACGATTCCACAATCAACTATCCCTATGCCACAACCTTTGACTGGAAAACGTCTCCTGCGGAAACCTTTGTTCCGAAAACGGTCGGCAGTGCAAACACCGTTCCGGCAGCCGTTGTTGCAAAAGACCAGTACGGCGTTGTTATGGGAACGGAATACACAGCAACCATTGATAAGGTTAAACAGGGCGGACTTGGCTCTTTCGGAGCAACGGGTGTTTCTGTTTCGCAGGCATATAAGAGCGATTTTACTGCTTATGTTGCCGAAAGTGCAAAGGTTGCAAACACCGATTGGTTCAACGGAAAACTTACGGTTAATGTTGCCGACGCGAACAGCACTTATTCCGGCACAAACTCAAAGCTTTTCAAAATCGTTAACCAGAAAGAAGACGTTTCGATTGACGAAAACGGTGGAACGCTTTCAAGAGCAAACTACCGGTTCTATTACGGCTCTGCCCTCAATGCGGATATCAACCTTCCGCTCAACGAATCTAACGCTTTTCCGCCGACCGGCACAAGAGAGGGCTATACCCTTGACGGAATTTATAACGGTTCGATAAAAGTCAAGGACAATGACGTAATTTACAGCGACGCAAGCTATGCCGCAAAGTGGAACATTAATAAGTACACGGTAACATTCCTTGACGCAACCGGAAAAACAATCAGAACCGAAACTGTCGATTACGGAAAAGGCGCAACGGCACCGTTGACTCCGACAAAGGCTTATGACGATGAGAACCATTATGTTTTTGCAAATTGGGATACCGATTTTACGAATGTAAAGAGCGATCTTACCGTTTCGCCGGTATACACGACCGTTAAGCATAACCTTGTTCGCGACGAGAAAAACGACACCGCGGCAAAATGCGAAAACGATGCAATCTGGGCTTATAAATGTACCGGCTGTGCTTACACCACAAAGGTAACGCAGGAAAACACCGCTCCCGGACACACATGGAAAGAAAATATTCGAATCCCTGCCGATTGTGAAAACGACGGAAAAGTTGTTTCAACATGTTCGGTTTGCGGCACTGAAAAAACGGAAGTTCTCGCCGCACTCGGTCATGATTATAAGGAAACCGTTATCAGAGAAGCAACCTGCACCGTTGACGGACTTAAAAAGTATATCTGCTCTCATGAGGGCTGCAACGCAACCGACCCGACCAACGGCGGCGATGAGGGCGTTGTGATCTCTGCTCCCGGCACGCACGATTTCGGCGAATGGGAAACTGTTGAAACCCCGAAATGCGGAAAAGCCGGATTGAAGAGAGCAAAATGTAACCGCGAAAACTGCGAATACCATAACGAATATTACACCGAAGCGATTGCTGCGCTTGAACACGATTTCAGCGGCGACACGCTTACAAAGGAATCAACCTGCACCAAGGCCGGCTATACATATAAAGAATGTAAAAACGGCTGCGGCGCCACCAAAAAAGTTGCAGATCTTCCGCTTGCCGACCATACTCTCGGTGAATGGACAACAGACGTTAAGCCCACCTGTGTTCAGAAAGGTTCAAAGGTTCAAATTTGCTCTGTTTGCAAACAGGGGTTAAACCGCACCGAAGTTCCCGCACTCGGTCATGATTATCAAAATTACACCGAAGTTTCGCCTGCAACCTGCACCGAACCCGCAAAAGAAAAGGGTACCTGCTCACGTTGCGACGCAACCGAAACAAGAAACATCCCCGGCAGCACTGCGCTCGGCCACGACTGTCCGGAGGACGGATATGTCTATAACAACGACGCAAAGTGTGAAATTGACGGAACCGAAAGCAGCAATTGCACACGCTGTGATTACAAGGCAACAAGAACGAAGGCCGGCACGGCTCTCGGTCACCTTTTCACAACCTATATTTATAACGGCGACGCAACCTGCCTTGCCGACGGAACAAAAACCGCACAGTGTGACCGTCACTGCGGAGCAACCGATACCGTTGCCGCCGAAGGCACAAAGAAAGAGCACAACGTTGAAAATTATGAATTTAACGACGATGCGACCTGCCTTGCCGACGGAACAAAGAGCGGTGTTTGCTCAATGTGCAAAGAGACAATAACGATTACCGCACTCGGAACGAAAAAGGCACATTCTTTCACAAATTATACTCACAACACCGATGCAACCTGCCTTGAACCCGCAACCGAAATTGCATACTGCGACAATGACTGCGGCACAAGCGACATCAGAAACGTCGGAACAAGAGGAGCACACATTTATCCCGATCCCGTAACCGAAGCCGATAAATACACGCCGAACAACGATTCAACCTGCAAACAGCGCGGAACAATGAGTGCATATTGCACCGTTTGCCACCTTGCAAAGAAAACCGTTGAAGACCCGAATTCAAAACTTGCCCACCGCATTCTTAACTGGATTTCGGACGGAAACGCAACCTGCACCGAAGACGGAACAAAGCACGGCACCTGTGCTTACTGCGGCGAATATTCCGAAAAGGACGTTGCAGACGTCGGCTCCGCTCTCGGCCACTGGTTCAGAGATTATAAGTTTGTTGAAAACAGCGCAACCTGCACCAAAGACGGAATAAGAACGGCCGTTTGCGAACGCGAAGGTTGCGATGAAACCAAAACAATTAACGCTGTCGGTTCTGCTCTCGGTCATGATTGGAGCGATTGGAAGCTCACCGGCGAAGACGCAAACTGCACAAACGGCGGAACACTTGAAAGACACTGCCTTCGTGACGGCTGTGTTGACACCGAAACCGGCAAACCCGCAGAAGAAACCAAAACAGTCGGCGCACTCGGTCACAACTTTAAGTGGGTAATGACCGAAAGCAGCGAAAACGATTGCACGGTCGGCGGCGAAAAAGTCAAAGTCTGCACCGTTTGCGATTATGTTGACGAAAGTTCAAGAGTAACTCTTCCTGGTTCGGCACACAACTTTGCCGTTACGGAATATGTTGCACCGACCTGCACCGCCGAAGGAAAGCGCGTTGTTTCCTGCACCGTTTGCGGAAAGGTTTACAGCAGCGAAACACTTGAAAAAACCGGACACCTCAACTATTCGCTTGATGAAAGCAGCGTAATCAAAGCCACCTGCAAAGATGAGGGCTACACGGGCGATTACACCTGCGACGTTTGCGGCGAAGTTGTTGTTGCCGGCACTGCAACGGAAAGAACGACCGAACACGTTTTCTCGGAATACGCAATAATCAAACAGGCAACCTGCACCGAAAATGCAACCGAAGAATCGTTCTGCTCGGTTTGCGGCGAAGTTAAAAACGACCGCGAAGTTCCCGGTTCGGCACTCGGTCACAGCTTTACGAATTACGTTTCGGACGGAAACGCAACCTGCACCGGAATTGAAACGCTCACCGCTGTCTGCGACCGCGACGGTTGCGAAGTAACCGACACCGTCAAGAAGTACGGTTCTGCGCTCGGCCACGATTGGAGCGACTGGTCAACGGTCAAAGCGGCGACCTGCACGGAATCCGGCCTTTCCGAAAGACACTGCAAACGTGACGGCTGCGGCGTAAAGGTTGAAAAAGAACTTCGAAAGCTCAGCCACAAGGAAAGCGCATGGATTGTTGACAAAGAAGCAACTTGCACCGAAGAGGGACACAGATATAAACAGTGCACTGCCGGTTGCGGATACATCTTTGCCGAAGAGACAATTGCAAAGAAAGATCATACCTATGTTGTTAGCGAAAGCACTGCAACCTGCATTGACGACGGATATTCGACTTATACCTGTACGTCTTGCGGTACGCAGAAAAAAGGCGAAGTTGTTCACGCTCTCGGCCATGAATACGGTGAGTGGGTGATCACAAAATCGGCAACCTGCAAGCGCCGCGGCGAAAAGACAATCAAGTGTGAACGTTGCGGAATCACTCTTGCAACCGAAGTTATTGAAAAGACACCGCACGTTGATGCAGACGGCGACGGACTTTGCGATGACTGCGGAGCAGAAACCGGAAACATTCCTGCCGGTAACTGCGGCTGCATTTGCCACAAGACGCATTGGTTCATGAGAATCCTTTATGCAATTTGCCGCTTCTTCTGGAAGATATTCGGACTCAGAAGCACTTGCCCGTGCGGAGCAAAACATTATTAATTGAATAAAGCGAAAGACCGTCGCATCGGGTTCTCCCATGCGGCGGCCTTTTCTGTTTGAAAATATCTATTATGTATTATCTCTTATCTGTTATCTGTTATCTGTTATCTGACTTCAAAAAACACTGGTTAACCTGAAATGCACAGCCTTTCAAATATGAGCCTATAGTAGGGGTCGGACCCGAGCCGACCCATTGGACATTTCTGTTTGCACATCGTGAATTTATAAAAAATCGGTTCGGTTTAACTCGTAGGGGAGTCGCTTGGGGCTCCCGTGTGCCTAACTGTTCGCACTGCACAAATTCAATATCAGTTCTTCGCCGTCTTTCCCTTAGTCTATCTCCCTCGCACGCTCTGCCCTTAAAACAGCCGCTTCATTCGCTCCGCTGGGGCACTTTTGACGCTTGTCTCAAAA
>DKDD01000079.1:0-2102 GCA_002451715.1 Ruminococcaceae bacterium UBA6857
AACGTTGTTGCCGATTGTCGGGTGGCGTTTTCCGGTGTCTTTGCCGGTACCGCCAAGCGTTACGCCCTGATAAATCGTCACGTCGTCGCCTATAACTGCCGTTTCGCCGATTACAACGCCGGTTCCGTGGTCGATGAAAAATCTTCTTCCTATTTGTGCGCCCGGGTGGATTTCTATATTGGTTTTTCTCACGCAGCGCTGCGAAACATAGCGCGCAAGAAAAAACATTTTGTGTTCAAAAAACCAATGAGATCTGCGATACATTCTCACCGCCTTGAATCCCGGATAAAGAAGCATGATTTCGACGGTGCTTCTTGCCGCCGGGTCGCGGTCTTTTACGCATTGAATATCTTCTTTAAATCTTTCAAACATGGAATTCTCCTTTAACAGATTATTATCCCTTGCCTCTTTCAAAAAAATCTTTTCAAAATATAAGAAAGCCCCCGCGGGAAAACCCACGGAGGCGCAAAAAACGCGGTTCCACTCCTGTTTATTACTCAGGTGCTTTCAAAAAACGAAAGCCGCTTTGCCTTTAACGCAGGCATACGTCGCAGGATACTCTTTTCCCCCGCGAGGCTCAAGGGTGCATTTCAAAACTTTGCGCCGAAACCTTTCACCGACCGGTTCCTCTCTGAAAGCGCGGGAAAGCTTTTACTTCTCCCTGTCATCGCCTTTTAAATATCTTTCATATTATTATACTACAACTTTTCAAAAATTGCACTACTTGTTTTCTAAAAAATTTATTTTTTTTGCCGCCTCGGATATGTAAATTATGCCGGAAAGGACGGCAATGACCGCAGTGAACGCAAGAAGAACATTCGAAAGCACCGAAAGATCAAACGGCAAAGTTTTTCCGAGGTAAAGCCATTCGTTGAGCGCAATTATAACCACGATAAAAATCATCTGAGACGCGGTTTTGATTTTTCCGAAAATGTTCGCCGGAATAACGATTCCGTCCGTCAGTGCAATCATTCGAACGCCCGTCACGGTATATTCGCGAAGCAGAATAACGAACGCCGTGAAAATGTGGCACTGCCCTTTAAGCATAAGCGCAAGAAGCGCCGCAGTGATGAGCATTTTATCCGCAAGCGGATCCAGAAGTTTTCCGAGCGACGTGACCTGATTTGTGCTTCTTGCAAGTTTTCCGTCAATGAAATCCGTAATCGAAGCCGCGCCGAAAACAATCAGTGCATAAAGGTTCGCGTGCGGAATGTTCAAAATCAAAAGCACAAGAAAAACGGGCGCAAGAGCAATTCTTAAAAGGGTCAGACGGTTCGGGGTGTTGAGCTTTTTTTCTTTTTTGTTCTGTTTCATAACAATTTCTGCGAAAAGACCGCCGAAAAAGAATCAGACAACCGCTGCTTTTCAGCCGGTCACAACCTCGCCAACAAGGTCGCAATCCTCCGTAGCAATAATTTTGACAGAAACAAAATCGCCGGGAAGAAGTTCTTCTTCCGTTGAAATTATGACAATGCTGTCAATCTCAAGGCAATCCATGTATGTTCTGCCGGTATAAAAAAGGTTTTCTTCGTCAAAGCCGTCAACGATGACTTTGAACGTTTTTCCGATCTTTTCGTTTTGTTTTTCCTCAAAAATTCTGTACTGCTGTTCCATAATAAGCTCGGCGCGGTGCTCTTTGACCTCCGGTTCAAGCTGGTTTTCCATCTTTGCGGCGAGTGTTCCCTCCTCCGGAGAAAACGCAAAGCAGCCGAGACGGTCGAACCTTGCTTCTTCAACAAAGCGCGAAAGCGTTTCAAAATTTTCTTCCGTTTCGCCGGGGAAACCAACCATGACGGTTGTTCTTATAATTACGCCGGGAATTCTTTCGCGAAGCTTTTGAACAAGCGCAAGAAGCGATTTTTCGTCGCCGGTGCGGTTCATTCGTTTGAGAACGTCAGCGTCCGCATGCTGAAGCGGAAGGTCAATATATTTGCAGATTTTTTCTTCTTCTGCAATCGTGTCAATAAGCTCTTCCGTCATACATTCGGGATAGCAGTAAAGAAGACGAATCCATTCGATTCCGTCAATTTTGCAAAGCTCTTTAAGAAGTTTTGCAAGCATAAATTCGCCGTAATTATCGGTGCCGTAGCGCGTGATATCCT
>DKDD01000079.1:2152-3004 GCA_002451715.1 Ruminococcaceae bacterium UBA6857
AGCGCGTGATATCCTGCGCGATAACGGCAATTTCCTTAACACCCGACGCGGCAAGATTTTTTGCTTCTTCAAGAATACTTTCGATTGTTCTGCTGCGAAGTTTTCCGCGGATTGCGGGAATGGCGCAGTATGAACAGCAGTTTGAGCAGCCTTCGGCAATTTTAAGATATGCAAAATGGTGCGGCGTTGAAAGAATTCTGTCGCCGTCAATCGGAAGCGAAAGCTTGCTCGGAAATTCGCAGACGCGTTTTTTTGAAAGAACCTCGCGGCAAATTTCTGCAATATCGCCGTTTTTGCCGATTCCGATGATTCCGTCAATTTCCGGAATTTCTTCAATAACCTCGCTTTTATATCTCTGCGCAAGGCAACCTGTTACAAGAAGCGCGCCGACAAGCCCCTGCTTTTTGAGTTCGGCAACGGAAAGAATCGTTTCAATCGCTTCTTTTTTTGCCTCTTCAATAAAACCACAGGTATTGACGATTACAAGATCAGCCCCCTCAACTTCGGGCGAAATTGCAAAGCCGTTCTGCTTTAAAAGCGCAAGCATTGCTTCGGCGTCAACCTGGTTTTTGGGGCAGCCGAGAGATATCAAAGCAATTTTTTCATTCATTAAAATAGTCTCCTTCATTTTCGGCGATCAGCGAAAGCGCGTCCTTAATTTCGCGATAGCCGTATCCTGCACGAACAAGAGCGTTGATTGTTTTTTGAACGCCCTTTTCGGTGTCTAAATTTCTGTAATATTTTCTTGTTATAAGTTCACAAAGTTCGTTTTCATCAAATTCAAGCGAGTCAAGAACACCTGAAACAATTTCGCGGTCAATGCCTTTTTTAAAAAGCTCCTGTTCAATCCTG
>DKDD01000079.1:3042-3577 GCA_002451715.1 Ruminococcaceae bacterium UBA6857
TGCGCTTTCCGAAGTGTTTGAGTCGCCGAAGCTCTGCGGCATAAGAAGCGGCAAAACGTTCGTCATTGACATAGCCGTAATCGCGAAGTTTTTCGATCGCTTCTTCTGCGCCGGCGGCAAAGCCTTTTTGGCGAAGCTTTGTAAAAAGTTCTTTTTCGCTGTGGTCGCGGCGCGAAAGAAGTTCGCTCGCTTTGTTGAATGCGCGGCGAACATTAACCTCTTCTTCAAGAAAAGCAAGCTCTTCTTCGCCGATTTCGGCGCCGTCGTGTACCGACGCAAGAAGCGGAAAATCGCTGTCAACGGTCATTTTGTATTCGCCGTCAATCATGATATGGATTTTGTTGCCGCGCCCTTGTTTATATGAAATTTTCATCAATCGTCGTCATCAACGGCAATGTCGATTTTTGCCCGTGCCTTTGAAACGCTGCGAACGGTTGGAACGGGAGCGGCTTTCGGCGCAGGCTTTTCTTCCGGCTCATGGTTCTTTTTATTATTGAAAGCTTCAAAAATCTTCTTTTCGATTTCATCGGCAAGG
>DKDD01000220.1:0-4601 GCA_002451715.1 Ruminococcaceae bacterium UBA6857
GAATCTCAGATGATGATGCGTCATTACAAGGGATTCCTTGATTAATCAAAAAGGAGAATAATTTATGAAATTAATTCTTCTCGGCGCCCCGGGCGCAGGTAAGGGCACACAGGCAGAGGTTATCTGCAAGGCTCTCAACATTCCTGCGATCTCAACGGGCAATATAATCCGTGAAGCCCTTGCTCAGGGCACGGAAATGGGACTCAAAGCAAAGTCTTTTATGGATGCGGGTCAGCTCGTTCCCGATGATGTCGTTATCGGCATCATCAAGGAAAGACTTGCAAAGGATGACTGTGCGAACGGATTCATCCTTGACGGTTTCCCGCGCACGATTCCTCAGGCGGAGGCACTCGACGCTATGGGCGTTGTCATTGACAGAGTCATTGATATCGAGGTTCCCGATGAGAAAATCGCTGCAAGAATGTCGGGCAGACGTGTCTGCAAGGATTGCGGTTCCTCTTACCATCTGGAGTATAAAGCTCCGAAGGCTGAGGGCATATGCGATGCTTGCGAAGGTGAACTTATTCAGCGTAAGGACGACGCTCCCGAAACGGTTCTTGACAGACTTGCTGTTTATCACAAGCAGACAGAGCCGCTTAAAGATTTCTATTCTAAGAAGGGCATTCTCAGAATAGTTGAAGGTCAGGAGGAGATCGCCGACACATCGGCGCTCACACTCAAGGCATTGGAGGATTAAGCATGATAGTGCTCAAAACGAACAGAGAGCTCGCTCTCATGAGAGAGGCTTGCATCATTTCGGCAGGAGCATTAAAGTTGGCAGGAGAGGCTGTCGAGCCTGGTGTAACCACGGCGGAGATAGATAAGATAGATTATGATTACATTATAAAGTGCGGCGCAAAGCCAAACTTCCTTAATTATAACGGCTACCCTGCCACCGCATGCATTTCCATAAACGACGAGGTCATTCATGGAATACCCAGCAAGAAGCGTGTTATCGAAGAGGGCGACATCGTAAGCATAGACTTGGGTGCGGTTCTCGAGGGCTTTAACGGCGATAATGCTGCTACTTTCGCCGCAGGAGCGATAAGCTCCGAGGCGAAGCGGCTGTGCGACACGACCAAGGAGAGCCTGTTCTTAGGCATCGAAAAGGCTGTTGCAGGCGGCAGAATCGGCGATATAGGCTCGGCGGTACAGCGCCATTGCGAGTCAAGAGGCTATTCCGTTGTCCGTGAATTTGTCGGACACGGTGTCGGCCACAAGCTCCATGAGGATCCCAGTGTACCGAATTACGGAACCCCCGGTAGGGGAGTTCGCCTGTTGCCGGGAATGACGATAGCCATTGAACCGATGATTAACCTCGGCAAGGCAGATGTCAAGACGTTACCGGACGGATGGACAGTTAAAACCCGTGACGGTAAGCTGTCGGCACACTTTGAACACACGGTGGCAATCACACCGAGCGGTCCAAAGATACTCACTCTGCTTTAAGGAGGTGCAGTATATGTCAAAACAGGATATGCTTGAGCTTGAAGGTGTTGTTGTTGAGGCATTGCCGAACGCAATATTTCAGGTAGAGCTCGAAAACGGACACAAAATTTTAGCACATATTTCCGGTAAGCTCAGAATGAACTACATTCGTATCCTTCCCGGAGACAAGGTGACGGTCGAAGTTTCGCCATATGACCTCACCAAAGGAAGAATAACATGGCGATCAAAATAAGCTAAGGCTAATTTTTCAAGGAGGGCATTCAAATGAAAGTCAGACCTTCTGTAAAGAAAATTTGCGAGAAGTGCAAAGTTATCAAACGCAAGGGAAAGATCATGGTGATCTGCGAAAATCCCAAGCATAAGCAGCGTCAGGGCTAATGGCGCTTAAACCAGATTTGGAGGTGTAACTGACAAATGGCTCGTATTTCAGGTGTTGACCTTCCGAGAGAAAAGAGAATTGAAATCGCTCTTACTTATATTTTCGGAATCGGTCGCAAAACAGCAGACGATATCATCGCTGCAACAGGCATCAACCCCGATACAAGAGTTAAAGACCTGACCGAAGACGACGTTTCAAAGCTTCGTGAGTATATTGACCATCACCTTAAGGTTGAAGGTGACCTCAGAAGAGAAACTGCGTTCGACATTAAGAGACTCACCGAGATCGGCTGCTATCGCGGCGTTCGTCACAGAAAGGGTCTTCCCGTAAGAGGTCAGCGTTCAAAAACAAACGCCCGCACACGCAAGGGACCCAAAAAGACTATTGCTAACAAGAAGAAATAAGTTAAAAGGAGGAGACTATTATGGCTGCTAAGGTTGGTAAAAAAGTTGCAACCATTCGTCGTCGCCGTGAGCGCAAGAACATTGAGCGCGGCGCCGCCCATATTCAATCCACCTTCAACAACACAATCGTTACCATCACTGATACTCAGGGTAACGCAGTGTCATGGGCAAGTGCCGGCGAAATGGGCTTCAGAGGCTCAAAAAAATCAACTCCCTTTGCTGCTCAGACTGCCGCTGAAACGGCTGCCAAGGCTGCAATGGAGCACGGCATGAAAACTGTTGAAGTATATGTTAAAGGACCGGGTGCAGGACGCGAAGCCGCAATCAGAGCTTTGCAGACCGCAGGACTCGACGTAACTATGATTAAAGACGTTACTCCGATTCCCCACAACGGCTGCCGCCCGCCCAAGAGAAGACGTGTATAACGGGAGGTAAATTCAATGGCAAGATATACAGGTGCAGTATGCAAACTGTGCCGCCGCGAGGGTAAAAAGCTCTTCCTTAAGGGAGACAGATGCTATACCGGCAAATGTGCCTTTGAGCGTCGTTCATATGCCCCCGGCCAGCACGGTCAGAACCGCAGCAAGAACTCCGAATACGGACTTCAGCTTCGCGCAAAGCAGCAGGCAAGACGTTATTACGGAATTCAGGAAGGACAGTTCCACAAGTATTTCCTTATGGCTGAACGCAAGGCAGGCGTAACCGGTGAAAACCTTCTTCGCATTTGCGAAAGCCGCCTTGACAACGTTGTTTATACCCTCGGCTGGGCTTCGTCCAGAGCAGAGGCAAGACAGCTTGTTACCCACGGCCATTTTGAAGTCAACGGCAAGAAAGTTGATATCCCGTCATATCTTCTTAAAGCCGGCGACGTTGTTTCAATCAAATCCAAGAGCAAGGACAGCGAAAAGTTCAAGGCTGTTCTTGAAGCAAACGCTTCAAGACCCGTTCCCTCTTGGCTTGATCTCAATGCCGAAGCTCTTTCAGCTAAGGTTGTTGCTCTTCCGGAGCGCGAGCAGATCGAAGTACCGGTTGAAGAACATCTCATCGTCGAATTCTATTCTAAGTAATCGGCGTTGACCGTAACACACATCCACAACAGAATAAGGAGGGTTTTGCATGATAGGAATTGAAAAGCCCAGAATCGAAACAGCTGAACTCGCACCGGACGGAACTTACGGCAAAATTGTTGTTGAACCTCTTGAAAGAGGTTACGGCATTACGCTCGGCTGCAGCCTGAGAAGAATTCTTCTTTCTTCTCTTCCCGGCTATGCAATCACAAGCGTTAAGATTGACGGAGTTCTTCACGAGTTTTCAACAATCCCCGGCGTTAAAGAAGACGTTACCGAGATCGTTCTTAATCTCAAGCGCGTCATCCTCAAAATTCATGCCGACGGACCGAAAACGATTTACATCGACGCCACGGGCGAAGGTGAAGTCGTTGCAGGCGACATCAAATGCGATTCAGAAGTTGAAATTCTCAATCCGGAAAGCCACATTTGCACCCTTGACAAGGACGCTCACGTCAGCATGGAAATTACCTGCGACAAGGGTCGTGGATATGTTTCGGCAGAGCAGAACAAAAAGCTCATGCAGCCGGCGATCGGTGTAATCGCGATCGACTCGATTTACACACCGGTGCTGAAGGTTAATTACACAGTTGAAAACACACGTGTCGGTCAGGTTACAGACCTCGACAAGCTTACGCTTGAGGTTTGGACGAACAAAACGATCTCTGCAACAGAGGCGGTTTCCCTCGGAGCCAAGTTTCTCAACGAACATCTCGCTCTTTTCGGCGATCTGTCGGGAGAGGCATATAATACCGAGATAATGGTTGACAAAGGCGAGGACGCGAAGGAAAAGGTCCTTGAGATGACCATTGAGGAACTTGACTTGTCCGTGCGCTCTTTCAATTGCCTGAAGCGCGCAGGAATCAACACTGTGGAGGATCTTACAACAAAGACCGAAGAGGACATGATGAAAGTCAGAAACCTCGGAAAGAAGTCGCTTGATGAAGTTATCAACAAGCTTCATTCCTTCGATCTTGACCTCAGATCCGAAGACGAATAATTTGATTTTTCAACAAAAGGAGTGATTTCAAATGGCAGGTACCAGAAAACTCGGCAGAACCAGCGACCACCGCAAGGCTATGCTCAGAGGTATGGTTACTTATCTCTTGGAGAAAGGCAGCATTGAAACCACCGTCACGAGGGCAAAGGAAGTTCGCTCAATGGCTGAGAAAATGATTACTCTCGGCAAGGAAGCAACACTTCACAACAAGCGTCAGGCTCTTGCATACGTTACCAAAGAAGACGTTGTTAAGAAGCTTTTCGACGAGATCGGCCCGAAGTATAAGGACGTTAACGGCGGTT
>DKDD01000220.1:4661-5265 GCA_002451715.1 Ruminococcaceae bacterium UBA6857
CGCCGCGGCGACGCAGCAGAGATGTGCATCATCGAGCTTGTTTGATAATACAATATAAAAAAATTACGACCGATGCGAAAGCATCGGTCGTTTTTGTGTTATATCAGCCTTTTATTTTTTTCCAATACTCTTTTGCGGCCTGTTCGTTTTTGTTTTCGCCGAAAGAGTAATACTTTTTGTTTTTGATTGCGTCGGGAAGATACTGCTGTTTAACGTAATGATTAGGGTAGTCGTGAGGGTATTCATAAAACTGTCCCTTATGCTGATTGTCTTCACCGTCGTAATGCTTGTTTTGAAGTGTGCGCGGAATCGGTCCGCTGTTGCCTTTGCGGATATCGTTAGCCGCCGCATCGTAGGCAAGGTATGCCGAATTTGATTTAGGACTGTTGCAAACAAGAACAACCGCGTCCGCAAGGGGAATCCGTGCTTCCGGAAGACCGACCATGAATGCCGCGTCAATAGCCGCCTTGACAATCGGAATAATCATCGGGTAAGCAAGGCCGACATCTTCGCAGGCGCAAACCATGAGTCGGCGCGTTGCGGAGGGCAGATCGCCCGCTTCAAGCAATCTTGCAAGATAATGCAAAGCCGCATCGGGGTCAGA
>DKDD01000220.1:5314-9613 GCA_002451715.1 Ruminococcaceae bacterium UBA6857
GCAGCGGAAAGAATGTCATAATGTTCATCCGCATCTTTGTCATATTTCATTGAACTTTTTTGGGTGAGTTCGTTTGCACGCTCGGCGGTTACAACAATTTTTCCGTTTTCCGCCGGGGTACTCAAAACACAAAGTTCCGCCGCATTCATCGCTTTGCGAACGTCTCCGCCGCAGGAAAAGGCAATTCTTTGAATTGCTTCGTATTCGGCTTCAATCGGTGTTTTTCCGTCTTCTTCAAGAAAGGCAAAAGCACGTTTTACCGCGGGAACGATTTCCTGAGCCGAAACGCTTTTAAATTCAAAAACGGTTGAACGGCTCAAAATCGCATTGTGGATATAAAAGTACGGGTTTTCGGTTGTTGAGGCAATCAAAGTGATTGAACCGCGCTCAATATAATCGAGAAGTGTTTGCTGTTGTTTTTTGTTAAAATATTGAATCTCGTCAAGATAAAGCAAAATACCGTTCGGAGCTTCAAAAGTATCAAGTTTTGCAACAAGGGCTTTGATGTCTGCCGTTGAGGCGACGGTTCCGTTGAGTTTGCAGAATTTTCGGTTTGTCTGCGTTGCGATAATCGAAGCGAGGGTTGTTTTTCCGATTCCTGACGGACCGTAAAAAACAAGGTTCGGTATTTCGCCGCTTTCGATGATTCGGCGAAGAGCTTTTCCTTTTCCGAGAAGATGTTTTTGGCCGACCATTTCGTCAATTGTTTTCGGACGAAGACGTTCGGCAAGAGGTGCTTTCATTATTCATTCACCGCGCTTTCAGTTTACAACGTTTATCGGCGTTCCTTTGACAAAGTTTTCAACATTCTTCAAAAAAATGTTTAAAAGTCTTGTACGCGCCTCAATGTTTGCCCACGCAATGTGTGGCGTGATGAGACAATTTTTTGCGCCGATGAGTACATTGCCGTCCTTTGGGGGTTCGGCGGAAAGAACGTCAAGACCTGCGCCTGCAATTGTGCCGCTGTTCAGCGCATCGGCAAGGTCTTTTTCGTTGATTACGCCGCCGCGCGAAGTGTTGATCAAAAAGGCGCTCTTTTTCATTTTTGAAAGGAAACTTTTGTCAACAAGATTCTTTGTGCTTTCGGTCAGCGGACAGTGAAGCGAAATTACGTCGCTTTCTTCAACAAGTTTTTCAAGACCGCAAAATTCAACCGAGCCAAAGCCGTTGTAGCTTCTTGTGTTCGGCGAAAATGCGAGCACGCGCATTTTGAACGCGTTTGCAATTTGCGCAACCGCCGAACCGATTCGGCCGAAGCCGATGATTCCGATAGTTTTTCCTGCAAGTTCGCAAAGCGGTGTTTTTGTATAGCAGAAATGGGGCGAAGATTCCCATTCGCCGTTATTCACGCTGTCGCTGTGCGCGGCAACATGGCTGCAAAGTTCAAGAAGAAACGCAAAAACAAGCTGCGCCACTCCGTCGGTGCTGTAAGCCGGAATGTTTGAAACGGGAATGTTTCTTTCCCTTGCCGCCGAACAGTCAACAATGTTATATCCCGTTGCAAGAACGGCAATGTATTTAAGCTTCGGCAGTTTTTCAATTGTTTCTTTTGAAATCGGCGTTTTGTTTGTGACAAGGATATCGGCGTCTTTCGCGCGGTCAAAAATTTCGTCTTCGGTTGTGATGTCATATACGGTGTATTCATCAACAAAGGACGAAAGCTTATCCCACGAAAGATCGCCGGGGTTTTCGGCGTAGCCGTCAAGGATCACAAGTTTCATTACTTTTCCTCCGTTAAAAGCAAGAGCTTTCCGTGTTCGAAAAGCTCTTGACATAATTTTAAATTCATTCAAACCGCAATGTGAAAATGTTCTTATACCATTTTGAGAAGTGCCGGAAGTTTCATGATTGCCGAACCGAGACCGGCAAGAATTTTGCCTGCGCCTTTAAGCGTGCTCTGGTCATCGTTGAGAATCATAAGAAGTCCCTGTGCCATTTCTTCGGTGAATACACCGCTGCTCATTGTGATGAAGTTTCTGATAGGAATTTGAAGAGCCATTGCCTTGACCATATCAACGGTTGAGTTACTCTCTTTGAAAACGGCGTTGAGCGCTTTGTCAATGACCGTGTTGATGATTTTGCCCCATCTTGAATTTTTGGTGCGTTCAAGTGAATCAAGAAGAGTGAACGGCTCGTTTCCGCGTTCGCACGGCGGAATTTCGTGGCCGAGAACGGCGGTGAAGGCTTCGTCGGAAACTTTTTGAACCTCTCCGGTGTAATATTCCGGAGCAACAGCTTTATAATCGGGAACGGTAACGTCCTTTGCGGTTGACTGAACGTTAACTTTCCCTTCAAGCTTTATGTCACGGCTTGAAGCACCGACAAGAATATCAAAGTCGCCGCTTTCAACATGCCAATCGTGAATGTTAACATTATAATAAGCAAACGCACGCTTTGAAAGTTCAATTGTAACGGTTTTTTCTTCGCCGGGTTCAAGGAATGTTTTTGCAAAACCTTTGAGTTCCTTTGTCGGGCGATAGATTGTGCTTTCGCAGTCCGAAACATAGACCTGCGAAATTTCTGCGCCTGCAACCGAGCCGACGTTTTTAACCTTGAACGAAACGGTGAGTGTTTCGTCGTCTTTAATCTTTTTCTTCGAAAGTTTAAGACCGGAATATTTGAACTCGGTGTATGAAAGACCGAAACCGAACGGGAAGAGAACGTCTTTTTTCGCCGTGTCGTAGTATCTGTATCCGATATATACGCTGTCTCTGTATTCGGTTGTCATAATGGTGCCGGGATAGTAATTGACGCACTGGGTGTCGCCGAGCGAAAGCGGATAGGTTTCCGCAAGTTTTCCGCAGGGATTTTGTTTTCCGGTGAGGATATCGGCAATTGCGGCGCCGCCTGCCTGACCGCCGAGATAGCCGTTGAGAACGCCCTTAACTTTTGAAAGCCACGGCATTGTTACGGGCGAACCGCCGGAGAGTACAACAACAACATTGTCGCAAACTTCGCAAATTTCTTCTGCAAGGCGGTTGTGGGCGGCGGGGAGCTCAAGCGTTGTTCTGTCGTAGCCTTCGGCTTCGTAATCCTCGGTAAGACCGATGAAAAGAAGAACAACGTCACTTCTTTTTGCAAGGTCGCATGCGTCGTTAATAAGAAGCTGTGAAATTGACTTGCTTTTTTTGTTGTAACCCGGTGCATAAAGCGGCTGATAGCCTGCTTTGATAAGCTCGCTGAAAGCGTCCGAAAGTTCGGTCGGGTTGATTTGTGAAGAGCCTGCGCCCTGATAGCGCGGAGATCTTGCAAGTTCGCCGATGACGGCAACTTTCTTTCCTTTTTGAAGCGGAAGAATGTTGTCTTCGTTTTTGAGAAGTACCATCGACTGCGCGGCAACTTCGTGGGCAAGTTCATGGTGAGCCTTTTTGTCGTATGTATAGCAGCCGAGGCTCTTTTCCGATTTGAAGATGAGGTCAAGGAGAGCATCAACGCGCTTGTCGAGCATATCAACCGAAAGCTGACCTCTGCGGACCGCGTCGGCAATTTTTTTGTCGTTGTATCCGCCGGAAGTCGGCATTTCAAGGTCGTTGCCGGCAATGAGACCCTGAACGCGGTCGTTCGCTGCGCCCCAGTCGGTAACAACGATTCCCTCAAAGCCCCATTCATCGCGAAGAATCGTTTGCTGAAGTTCTTCGTTGTCTGAGCAGTAAATACCGTTGAGTTTGTTATATGCGTTCATAACCGTCCACGGCTGTGCCTTTTTGACGGCGATTTCAAATGCAGTAAGATAAATTTCGCGAAGTGCACGTTCGTCAACAACGCTGTCAACCGACATGCGGCGCATTTCCTGGTTGTTGGTTGCAAAATGCTTGAGCGAAGTACCGATTCCCTTTGACTGAACGCCGTTGATGAAGCCTGCGGCAACCTCGCCGGCAAGAAGCGGATCTTCCGAAAAATATTCAAAGTTTCTTCCGCAAAGGGGTGAACGTTTCATGTTTACGCCGGGGCCGAGAAGAACGCTGACTTTTTCCGCAAGGCATTCTTCGCCCAAAGCTTCACCCATTTTATAAAGGAGCGACGGATCCCACGAAGCGGCAGTTGTTACCGCCGGGGGAAAGCACGTTGCCGGAACGGAGTTATCAAGGCTCGGACCGCCGTTATTTTCGTCTTTTTTTCTAAGACCGTGAGGGCCGTCGGTGAGCATGATTGAGGGAATGTCAAGGCGTTCAATGCCTTTCATATGCCAGAAATCTTTTCCGGAACACAAGCTTGCTTTTTCTTCAAGAGTAAGCTTGTCGATAATTTCCTGATACTTCATATTTAACCTCCAAAATAAACAATGGTCAAACCGAAATC
>DKDD01000220.1:9644-11242 GCA_002451715.1 Ruminococcaceae bacterium UBA6857
CCGCCGCAAAATTGCGCGCCGTTGTTTTCGGCTTATACGAATTTATTATACCTTTTATTTCCTGCAAGGTCAACTGTTTTTTTGCTTTTGGGCAGGCAAAAATACACCGCTTTTCAGCGCGGCGGATAAGGCGGAGAAAAAAGCGGCGGTTGTATTCGGAAAAGAGCAAGGAAAAACCGCAAACCACAGAAAGTTCTTTGTGATTTGCGGTATAAATTATGATTCAAGCGTTGCGGCGAGCGAACTGTCGCCGAGGAAAGTGTCCATGTTATAGACAAACAAAATGTGGGTGAACTGCGTTTCGCTCATAACGCCCTTGAGACTGTCGGAAAAATATCGCGGATCAATCACAACGATTTTTGAAAAATAAGGCGTAAGCATCGGAAGAAGACAGTTTGCATAGGAATCTTTGAAGACAAGCAGCGTTGCGGTGGTTTCCGCCGTTGTTGTGATGATTACCTTGTCATAGTTTCCGCCGAGGAAAACTTCGTATTGGTTTTTTTGGTTGAGCTTTTCGTTTTCAAAAAGCGTTGCGGTTTTTCTTCCCGAGGATTCATAAAGAACGGTGTACTTTCCGGCTTGCTTTTTCGGAACGCAAATTTCAATTTTATCTTGGGAATCGTTCACTGCGGCGGTTGAGGAAAGTGTTCCGCAAAATGAATCGGAAACGGTGAAAAACGAAAAGTTTTTGTTTGCCGCGCCAAGTTTCCATGTGTCCGAAAGCCCTTTGAACGCAAGAAAAGCCGCGCGTGTTGTCCAGTGGTGGTCGGTGCGGTAAAACAGCGACGTTTTGTCTTCTTGCTTTTCAAAAGTTGCTTTGCAGTCTATCCACGAAAAGCTTGAAAGCGATTTTTTAATTGTTTTGAAAGCGGCGCTTCTGTCGTCAAGATTCAGCGCGGGCGGAAGTTTGTCTTTGAGAATGTCCGAAGCGTTCGGCGAAAGAATGAAAGCCTTTTTGAGCTTTTGATTGCTTTTTGAAAACTTTGCAATTGCGCCTGTCAGTTCTTTGATTTTATCGGAATCGGCTTTTGCAGGCGCTTCAAAAAGAAAACCGTCTTTGCCGATGTAAACTCCGTTTTCGTCGTGTTTTCCGAGTGAACGTTCAAAATTGGTTTTGAACGAAATCAGCTTGTCGCGAAACGGAAACTGATCGTTAAAATAAGTTTCAAAATTTTTCATGAAACTGCCGTCAAAAATCGAAGAAAGACTGACAGAAGGGAACTGTTTCAAAATGCGGTTTTCGCTTTCCGATTTTTCGCGGTCGGGTATTACAATTGCAAGCGCAAGAACGCCGAAAACGATTATCAGAAATGCGACGGCTGTGATTGCGCAGACGGCAGTGACGCGCTTTTTTTTGCGGCTTGCGGTTTTTTCGGTGTTGTTATCCATTTATCAAACCTCTTAAAATCTGAAATAAAGGAACGGGTTATATGTGCTGCTGACGATGAAAACAATGCAAAGAACAAAAACAACAATGTAGCCCGCTGCCTGAAGAGCAAGGCGAAGCGGAACGTTTTTGAGCGTCGGAAGCTTTTTGAAAAAGCCGAGCGCGCTGAGTCCCATAACAAAGAACGGGAAAATGTTGTTTGCAAGAAGAT
>DKDD01000220.1:11291-11528 GCA_002451715.1 Ruminococcaceae bacterium UBA6857
AAGAAGATATTCCGTTCCGGAGGAAGTGAAACCGTTTGCGCCGAACATCGAACGCAAAAATTCAATTGCGGACGAAAGCGTTTCGCTTGAAAAGAAGACCCAGCCGATGATGACGATAAGCATTGTCAAAACTCTTCTTACGGGGCGGGGAATTTTTTCGATAACGTCTTTGAAAACATACTTTTCGGCAATGAGAAGAACGCCGTAAAACGCGCCCCAGGCAACAAAGTTCCAGCT
>DKDD01000070.1 GCA_002451715.1 Ruminococcaceae bacterium UBA6857
ATATGTATAAAAAAAGGTCAAATTACCGCAATAATACTATATGTATTAATTATAGCACGATTTTTTTGATTTTCAAGGGTTTGGAAAAAATTAACATATTTTTAAAATTCTGTGAAAAGGCCGAAAATAACTGTCTTCGAAAAAGAAAATTTCATTTTGTTTTAGCGCTGATTTAAAACTTGTTTACCTGCCTTTTAAAAATCCGAACAAAAATATTTGCAACGAAAAAACAGCACCGCCGCAAAAGGAACAAATCTCTCTTTGCGGCGATACTGCTTTTTGCTTAAAGTTTAAAGTTCAACTTTAAGAATATAAATTTTAACGATGTTGATGATTACCTTGAAGAATTTTACAAGGTATTCAAAGAAAGTTTTGAAGAAGTTTTTAACTTCGTCGTTCTTAACTTCCTCTTCGGCTTCCTTATAATCGGAAACAACTTCGCCCTGCGTTTTGTCTTTTTGAATTGCAAAGCGGTCAACGTTCTGCGCACCGTCCTTATCAACGCCGTAAGCGTTCATATAAAGCACGCCGTCTTCAATTTCAATTGAAGCGAACATTGGCAAGTCAAGCGAAAAAACTTTTTCTCCGCGCGGGAAGTATTTATCCGTTTTGGAAGCGTCGTTTTGAATATAGGTCTTTACACCGGCACAGCCTGTGATAAGATAGGTTGTTCCGCTCGGAGTAACCTGGGTTTTATAGATATCGCCGTCCTTTTTGAGATAGGTGATATCGGTTGAAACTTTTTCGTTGTTGATGAGCGAAGCGGTTCTGAGATAGACGTGATCGTGACCCGCAAATACCATATCAATCGAAAGTTCCGGCATAAGAACCGAAAGCTGTTCGCGAATTGCGCAAACGTCCTTGTCCTTGTAATGCGAGCCTTGTGAATAAGGTGATTTGTGGAGTGCAACAAACTTCCACTGTGCGTCGCTTGCGTTCATGTCGGCCTTGAGCCATTCAATCTGCTTTTCGGAAAGTCCGTTTGTCTTTTCGTCAAGGTCGTTTGAATTGAGCACCGCAAAGTGAACGTTGTTATAGGTGAAGGAATAGTAAACGCCGCTTTCCGTGTTCTGTTCGGGAACGTTCGGAAGAGTGAAATAGTTCACGGTTGCGTTTGTTCCTTTGCCCTCATGGTTTCCGCTCAGCGGCATCATATAGGTATTCATAAGATACTTCGACGCGGTGTCGAACATATACTGCCACTGATGATTGTTGTCGCCGTGGTCAACAAGGTCGCCCGTGTTGATGATGAACGAAGCGTCCGGATATTTTTCAAATGCGGTTTTGAGAACGTTTACCCATGAGCGTTCATATTGTCTTACGTTCTGCGACTGCGGGTCGGACATATGGAAGAACGTTATGTTCTTTGAACCGTCTGCGGTTGTAATTTTTCCGGTTTCGCTCCACCAGCCGTATTTTTCGTTGCCGACTCTGTAATAATAGGTTGCGCCTTTTTCAAGGCCGGAAATTGTCGCCGTGTGGCGAACCATGTCAAATTCATATTGAAACAGTCCGAAAACTCCGATGTCTATACCGGGGAACGAGCGAACAACTTTTTCGCTTGTTGTTTTAACGGTGAAGCCGTCGGGAGTGTTGGCTTTTCCTGTGAATTGCGGCTCTTTGTCCGCTTTGTAAATTTCAATGTCGCTGTCTTCAAGCGAATATTTTGAGAACCAGTTTATAATGCTTTCGGTCTGCGAATCCTCACCCATAACCTGACTTACCATTGTGGGAATACGGTAATTTTCACGCGTTGCTTCGGGTGTTACGGGAGTCGAGAAATATGAAACGTTGAAGTCGCCTTGCTTTTGCGGATTTTCGTCCGAGGTGAAGTCGCGAAGGATCCAGCCGACAAAAATTCCGACCGATTCAAGCTGACTTTCGGTGAGATACTTGCTCATATATTCCTTGTCAAGAATATCATAAAGGCTTGTATACGGCAGAACGCCGAGACCGAAAACGATTTTAACAAGGTTGAGATAGGTAAAATCGCCGCGAAGAACATATTTGAGAAGATAATTGATTCCCTCGCCGAGCTTTTTCTGAATCACGTCGTCTGCAAGAAGTTTGTCAACGCGAATTTCAAGCTTTGCAAGGATTCCGTCTTCAACAAGGTCATGGAACGCAATGTCAAGAAGCTTATAAAAAATGTCGTGAAGAAGCGTTCCGTTTTCAAAGTTGTCGATAACGGCGGCAATGAATTTATCGTCGGAGCTGTCCTCGTTTCCGCCGTACCAATATGCCATTGCGGTGAGGACGGCATCGCCGAACGTTCCGTTTTTATCTTTACTGCCAAAGCCGAGCGAATCAACAAACTTGTCGCAGGGAACAGAGGCAACTTCCATTGAAACAATTTTGTCAACTATCGGTTCAAGAAGGTCATAAAGATTCTGCGGATTTTTGATATACAGACTCGAAATCTGGTCGCAAAGGTCTTCAATGAACCACATGAGGTTGTCAACGGTAAAAATGTTGTATGAACCGATTTTGATTCCGTCCTTGATATAGGGCGAAAGGAAGTCGGAAAGAATTTGGCGCAAATCAATGTTCATCGTTTTGAGGAACGGAATGATTCCGCCTGCGGCATTGATTTTTTCAATGTATCCGCCGCCGAAGTTTTTAACAAGTCCCATTGCAAACGAAGTTACATCTGCTTTTCCGCTTTTTGAAAGTCCGCCGCCGAAGCAGAGGTCAAAAGCTTTTTTCTTGTAGGTTCCGTTGTCATATGTAACGTCGTCAAAGGTCATCTTTTTAACGGAGTCAAAGTCTATTGATTCAATTTCAAGTTCGGTTTCGCCGTCCTCAAAAGTTGAAATCGTCATCTCACGATACATATTCGGATAGCCGGTGAGTGAGTTTGTTTCAACGTCATAAAGAGTTTTTCCGTTGTCATTTGTAACGGCGGCGGTATCGTTTGTGTGAAGATGGCCGGAGAAGGAGTAATTGATTCCCCAATCGGCAAGCTGTTCGGAAACTTCAAGATAATTATCAAGTGTGAACGCAAAGGTAATGGACGGTTCACATTCCATGTGCGGCGCCATGTTGTGGTGAATCATAAGAAGCGGAGTTTTTCCATTTTTCTTTGAGTCATCTGTCCATTTTTTGATCCACTGCATAAGTTCGGGAGTAACCTTTCCGGAAGTGAGATCCTTACCCGGCTCGTCGAACGAATAAAGGCAACTGTCAACAACAATCAGGCGATAGTTTTCGTCAAGGTCGGCAACATATGAAAGTGCGCCCTGAACCTTGTCGCCCTTTTTGGCGTAGGTATCAATCGCAAGGTCATAGCCGAGGTTTTTATAAACTTCTCTGAATTCGTCGGCGGTGATTGCCCTTGCGGTTTCCTTTTTGTCGTTTTCAAAGGTCATTGCCTTGTTTGTGTTGATGTCGTGGTTGCCGTTGATTACAAGGAACTGAAGACCGTACTTTGCTTCGTATTCTTCAAGAATTTTTGCAAGCGAAGCATGGGCTTCATATTCGCTGTCCTTTGTAAGGTCGCCGGGAAGAAGAACATATTTTAT
>DKDD01000075.1:0-225 GCA_002451715.1 Ruminococcaceae bacterium UBA6857
CTTCAAGCTGGATAATTGACAAGGATTCAACATGTACTGCGGCCGGAACAAAGCATAGGGAATGTACGGTTTGCGGCGTGATCGTTTCAACCGAAACAATTGCGCAAAAAGCTCACAGTGATTCCGACAGCGACGGAAAATGTGACGTTTGCGGCTTTGAGCTTAAAAATTGTTCGCACATGTGCCACAAAGACGGATTCTCCGGTTTCGTTTGGAAAATCATTA
>DKDD01000075.1:253-1991 GCA_002451715.1 Ruminococcaceae bacterium UBA6857
AAAATCATTAACTTTTTCAATAAGCTTTTCAAAATCAGTCAATCCTGTTCCTGCGGCTTGAAGCACTGGTAAAAAAGGCGATAATTTTTATATTTTCTATACGGCAATGAAAACGAAGTTCATTGCCGTATTTTTGTGTTAATTTTGACACAGTTGTGTTAGCTTTGTATATAAACAATTAAAATTTTTATAAGTGCGTTGTGCATATTGACATTGAAGTTTTCGGCATGCTATATTAATAACAAGGTGTTATTAATAAAAACTCGGAGGTGCTTTGTGGAAACAAATGCCGATATGTCTTTGGTAAAATTAGCTAATTACAGACGTGTTTGGAACTATGTCCACAGTTGCGTCAAAGTTACCGTTCCGCAAATTTCAAAGCAGACAGGTCTAAGCTTGCCAACCGTAACAAGAGCGGTCGAGTATAGCCTTGAAGAGGGGATAATGAAATCCGTTGGAATTGTCGGCGGAGAACGTGGCAGAAAAGCGCAGCTTTATTCTCTTGACGCTGATTATATGCACTTTATTTTTGCTTCGATTCACGGTCAAAAGCTCCACTTTCAGGTTCACAACTTTTTAAGCTGCGTTTTAAAAAGCGGAGTTCTTGAAGTAACCGACGAAAATATTTTTTCTTCACTCGAAAACGTTATTGAAACTTGTATTAAAAGTGATTCACTGATTCGTTTTGTCGGTGTTGCTTTTTCGGGAACGGTATATCACGGAAAAATTATTGAGTCGTTTGATTTTCCGTCGCTTATCGGTTTTGAACTCAAAAAATATCTTGAAGAGAAATTTTCAATTATTGCTATCGTCGAAAATGATCTTCATTGTGCGGTTGCAGCCTTTTCAAAATATTCTTCCGGATACAAAGACGGAATTACAGTTGCTTATTATTTTGGAAATGAAGGCTACGGTTCCGGTATATTGATTGACGGAAAGCTTTTGCATGGTGCTTGCGGTTCTGCCGGCGAACTTTACAACGTTGTAGTAGCAAATAAAGTTGAACGTTCAAATTTCACATATGCTGAAATTTTGCGTTCTCTGACTTCGATTTTAAACCCAAACAGAGTAATCCTATATCCCAACGGAACAGCCGATTTAAACAAAGTAAAATCACTTGCTTTTCATGAAATGCCGACTTATCAGATGCCGGCACTTATTGAAAACAGAAGCTTCACCAAAGATACTTTTATAGGTCTTGTTGCATTGTGCAAAGAAAAGCTTATTGAACCGTATGCCAAAGTCCAAGTGCTGAAGCTTGAAATAAAATAATTAAAAGAAGCATGTCTTTCGTTTCTATTAATTTTGTCTAATTAATAACGAGCCTTTATTAATTAAGGCTCTTGTTAAAAAACAATATATGCCCAAAAGGGAGGTATCGGAAAAAATTAGTTAATGCGTGTTTATCAAAAAAACAACATACTAAATAATGAAAGGGTAATTCTACGATGAAAAAAGCAAAAATATTAAGTGTATTTCTCGCAGTTGTAATGATTCTCACAAGCTTCACCGTTGCTTTTCCGGTTTTTGCGACCGGCAACACCGATAATGCAAAATCATTAATAACGAATTTCAACGGAATAATGAAGAGAGAAAAGCCAAGAGCAAAGCATCTTGAGGCTTATAATAAAATGATTGAAGCATACAACTCTCTTTCACAGGATGAAGTTGACAGCTTTGATGTATTTTTGTTTAATAAGCTTTTGCTTGCTGTTCATGAGCGTGAAGCGACTCTTTA
>DKDD01000075.1:2032-3667 GCA_002451715.1 Ruminococcaceae bacterium UBA6857
AATTGAGAATCCAAAAGCAAAAAACGTAAATGTTGTTGCGCATGAAAGAGCAAAAGACGTTATTAAAATGCCGGCATATGTTGATGCGGCTCTTGCTCTTTATAACACCGCAAACACAATAAAGACTCAGGCAAATGTTGATGACTTTATGAAACTTCTCAAAGCTTCGTCATACAATGCCATCGTGCTTGCAGGAACATATTACTCCGCAAACAATCCGTTCAGCAAAACCGCCTCGGCAAAAGAAGGTGCAAATCTGATTGACCTTGCTGCTAAAAAGATTTCGACAGTAACTCAGTCAGCTGATGCCGCAAACAAACCCGTTATGCCGAAGTCCGTTTCAAAACCCAGACCAAACAAGTATCCCGGCGGAGAAAGTGATCCCGATTATATTGCTGACTATAAAGCTTATCTTGCTTATAAAGATGCATATGCCGATTATAACGTTGCAATTAATGCATTCAGCGGAGAAAAGCATTATCTTGGTGCTCTCAAAATGATCACAGAGGCCGCTCCTGAATTTTCATACATGTATGAAATTGCCGTAGCAGCTCTCGCCGGAAAGCGCAGCTATAACGAAAACGGTGATGTTTCAAAGAGTGCGGAAGTATCAACAATTTGCGATTCACTCAATGATATTCAAAAAACATGGCTTGAAGCTTTAAGCGTTGCTTGCTGTGCCGAAAAGAACGTTTCCGCCAAAACAGAGCTTGGAGTGGAATATGGCTACACATCATATAAAATTAAAACTCTTGTTGATTTTTGCGACGGCTTGAGAAGCCTTGACAAATTATATGCTTGTGAAAATCTTGTTGCCGCAACAGAAGAACCGTATACCAATGCGGATATCGAAGCTGTAAAAGGAGCATATGAAGCCATTCCTGACGGAATCCACTCTCTTGTCAATAAGGATATTACAGCTAAATATAAAAATATTCTCGCTGCAATTAGACCTGACGAAGTTTCCGAAGAACAGCCCGACCTCAGCGCTTACAAAGAGACCGACGTTTCTTATGCAAATATTTCGGAAGAAAACGCAAGAGAGCTTGCAGATATAGTTATTGATCTTGTATTAAAAGCTGCGGGCGTTTCCGATGCAAAAGAACTCATCAACACTAAGGTTCTTACAAACGGAACGGTTCTTGCACTTGCCAAGCTTCTTTATCCGCTCCTTGCCGATCTTACAACTGATCTTATAAATGTTAGCCCGAAAACACTTTCAAATAATCTTAAAGAAGAAAAGTTTGCGGGTGCATTTGCCGCTTTGGCTGCTGCCGGCGATGATTGGAACGCGGTTGTTATCAAAAACGGCGACTTCGGTTTTGAAGACGGTGATGCCGAAGGATTCCTTGATGCTGCTGCCGCAATGCTCAGAGGCGGATCGCTCATTCATTTAGCGCTCAAACTTGAAAATTCACTTAGCACCTCAAAAGGCACTTATTACGGTGCATATGAAGACCTTGTTCCGATTCTTGAGATTCTCGACCTCAAATCGGTTATGGCTTCGGACGAATATACAGCTTATGCAAAAGCGGCCGATAATAGCAGCGATGCAAAATTCAGAGCAATTCTCGCTCCGATAGTATATCTTCTTGTTGATTTCGGCAATGACCCCATCAATACAATCTGCGATGT
>DKDD01000164.1:0-633 GCA_002451715.1 Ruminococcaceae bacterium UBA6857
ATAATTTCCAAACTCATCTTTTGAAAAATATGCCGTGATGGCATTTTTTATTTGTTCCTTAGCCTGTTTAATATTCACTGATTTTCATTCCTTTTTTCCATCCGATCAAGAATAATTAATGTGTTTTTATAAAAAACTCGTTTGTCTTGTTGTTCTTGTTTTTCGTTTCAAGAAGCGGTTTTATTCTGTTTTTAAGCGAATATGCATCAAAATAGCCGTGTGCGATTGAATAGAACACATTTTCATATTTTCATCATAAATTTTTTCGTTGATTCCAACGCAAAAGTGCTCAATTCTTGCAAGATAGCCGCTGAGCGTTTTATATTCGGCGGATTTTGAATTTTGACAGATATCTTTTATTTCTGACGGTTTATAAAGATTCAGTTTATCGAATACTTCGGTTTGAAGTCGGTTATACGCTTCAAGTGTCGCCTGCTTTCTGTCGCGTGACAAAGTTCTGTTGTATGTCACAATGGAAAATACGATCGAAACAACAGCAACAACGCCGGACACAAGAGCTATAATCAAAGATAAAAATTCCATTTTGCTCCTTTTATATTGTCAAACAACATTGAAAAATGTCATGTTTTTTGCCGTGTCACCATTCAAGTGAGAATTCTTCCATCGGGTCAA
>DKDD01000164.1:695-3103 GCA_002451715.1 Ruminococcaceae bacterium UBA6857
TGTTCTTGAAGTCAAGAAGCAAAGCCGTAACATTTGGACAGTTGTTTTTGATTGCAATGCTTATAAACTCCGTGATCTGCGCAAGCGTGAATTGCGAAAGAACCTCTGCGATTGTGATATCATCATTATGAATTCGTCCTTTAACCGTGATTTTGTCAAGAAGCGATATGACGGCGTTTGTGCTGCGATTCCATTCAAGCGGAACGATTTTTTCAATTTCAAACGTTTCGTTTTCGTTTACTTTTGTCTCAACCGAAAAACCTTTGATTTTTATTTCGCTTAAATCAAACCGACCGTAATACGATCCGTCCCAATTTATGCGAATGCCGAGAATTTCCTTTTTGTTCAACGGCCAACGATTTATGTACGCGCCTTTGTATCTGTCTTCCTTAATATCCGCCATATTTCGGCACGGTTCCCAAATTTGAAGGAACGGCTGTTTCAACTGACGTGAATTGAAATATTTTTGCCATTGCTCAACGGTTTTTTCATCCATGTCCATCGGATGAGCAACAATAATCGCGGAATCTGTCAAGGCATATTCTGCGTTGTTCACATCTATCGGTTTGGTTCCGTCAAAAATGAAGAATGACTTTCCCTGCTGCCAAACAACCGTTGATGCCAGATTTTTGGTAATGGGATTTCCTGTCCAGTTTTCTTTCCAGCTTTCGGCGTTCATTTCTTCTGCAGAAAGATAGAGCTTGTAAAGCGAGTTGCGGCAAAATGTGACCAATTCTTTCGTCGCTTTTTGAACGGCTTTGAAATCTTCGTCGGCAATTTTATATAACCTGAGGTCTGCGCCGCGTTTCGGTATGCTTTTTGACGTTTTGTCGGTTGAAGAATCAACAACAAGAAAACTGAAATCCGGTTGAAGAACGGCGCAAACTTTTTTTGTTCCCAAATCATAGGTTCTTTCACCGTTGCAGTCGAGACCGATGTTATCAAAAATTCGGTCATATAAAGTTCCGTCTTCTTTTGAATTTGAGGAAGACTCGATTCGCTGTTTCAACGCAGTGTTTGAATCAATCAATTCAATTGCATCTTTTCCGGCTTTTTGGCTTGAAATTTTTTCATAAATTGCTTTCAATGATTTTTTGTTTATGAACATTCCGTAATCAATCATGAACTGCGCCAAAGCACCGCATATTTTTTTTGAAAGTTTTGAATCAAGATTGTTAAGAAGTGCTTCCGTGAACGATTCAAGATCCTCAATTTTCATATTCTTTTCATATGTTTTTTGGAGTTTGGCGTTTTGACACGAAAGAAATACTATAGCTTTTGAATTCCATGAAAGATCCTTCCAATACTGCGGAGCATAGAACGTCATTGCTTTTACATTCATATATCGGAATAACATATCAGCTTGTTTGGCAATTTCTTTTGGAAGAGTATGATAAAAATAATTATCATCATCTTCGTTTTCGCTATCCGAACCAATGAAAACAAGACCCATTTTAAGATTTGAATCTTCGGGAATTTCAAGTTCTTCTATTCCGCTTTCATAGAATGCGGAATCTTCTATTGTTTCAACGGATTTCGGAATAGTAAGTTTTTGAAGTTTGCTGCAATACGCAAATGCTCTCTCACCTATAGAAGTAACACCGTCGGGAATGACAACTTCTTCCTCTGAACCGCTATATCTTCTAAGTACGCCATTCAGAATAGTAAAATCTTTTTTATGTTCATCGTATTTTTCCTCCTTATATTTCGTTCTTATCTAAAATTAATTTAACTGCCCAAGGGGGCACATCAAAATTATTGTAATCATTATCTATATAAACAAATGCCGTTTTATAATCCGGCTTTGTTTTCGGAAAATCACCCCGCCCATCCGTAAAATATATCAAGCCTTTTAAATTAAAAAACTCTCCGTTCTTTCTGAGTTTTTCAATATATTCAAACACAGGGCGAAAATCCGTTCCGCCTCCGCCTTGAATTTTCATTGTTTTGATATATTCATCAAAATCTTTTTGACAGGTGATTTTTTTATCTTCCTGAATTGTTGTGTCGCATTGAATAATATGAATGTTGACTTTTGTGAAAAAACTTTCTGTTGACTTGAGAATGTTGTAAGTTTTAGTTATAAACTTTTGAACAAGTCCTTCGTATGTCGAACCCGAAGTGTCAACAGCAATTATAAATTCCTTGATCGCTTTAACTTCTTTGTATTCCAAAGGCTCGATCAGCGGCATTTTTTCAAAAAGCTTTAAACCGTAAGTATAAAAGATATAATCAAATTCTTCGTCGTTAATTTTCATTGTTTCGCCCATTACGGCGAATTTTTTCAGAAATTCGGAATAATCATATTTTTCCCGATTTAATTTATTCAGGCTTTCAACCAGATTTCCGGCTTTTTCTCCGTGCTCTTTTGAAAAGGTTTCAAGATCTGTTTGTATAAATTCCGAACT
>DKDD01000033.1:0-4619 GCA_002451715.1 Ruminococcaceae bacterium UBA6857
ACAGGTTTTGAAAGTTTTCGGTGCGCAAGACCGAAGCCTTTCGGATTTTGATGAAATCAACAACAAACTTCAAGACGCCGCGCTCAAAGCAACGTTTTTTTCAAGCCTCACAAATCCGAGCACAAGACTTGTCAACAACATTGTTTATGCGATTGTGACTCTCATCGGAGCGGTTATTGTTGTTGCTTCTGGCGGCATTGCGGGCGGACTCACCGTTGGCGGACTGAGCATTTTTCTCAGTTACGCAAACCAGTACGCAAAGCCGTTCAACGAAATTTCCGGCGTTGTTACGGAATTTCAGAACGCACTCACCTGCGCACAAAGAATTTTTGAGGTTCTTGAAGCCGAAGATCAGTCTCCGGAACCTGAAGAGCCGCTTACTCCGCCCATCAAAGGCGAAGTCGGTTTTGAGGGCGTTGCGTTCAGATATGTTAAAGAACGTCCGCTTATTGAGGGTCTTGATCTTGAAGTCAAAAGCGGTCAATGCATTGCAATTGTCGGCCCTACCGGCTGCGGAAAAACAACGCTTATCAATCTCCTCATGCGTTTTTACGACGTCAATGAGGGCGCAATCAAAGTTGACGGAGCGGACATCAGAAAAATGCGCCGCGGCGACCTTCGTTCAAGATACGGAATGGTTCTTCAGGACACATGGCTTTGCCACGGAACAATCAGAGACAACATTGCCTACGGCAAACCCGACGCAAGCGACGAAGAAGTTATTGAAGCGGCAAAAAAAGCGCACGCGCATTCGTTCATTATGCGCCTTGAAAACGGGTATGACACAATTGTATCCGGCGAAGGCGGCAACCTTTCGGCGGGACAGCGCCAGCTTCTTTGCATTGCAAGGGCAATGCTCTGCTATCCTCCAATGCTGATTTTGGACGAAGCGACTTCTTCAATCGACACCAGAACCGAACTTAAGATTCAAGCAGCTTTTGACAAAATGATGGAGGGACGAACAAGCTTTATTGTTGCGCACCGCCTTTCAACAATCAAAAAAGCCGACCTCATCCTTGTTATGAAAGACGGAAAAATTATTGAAAAAGGAAGTCACGACGAGCTTCTTCAAAAAGGCGGCTTTTATAAAAAACTTTATGAAAGTCAGTTTGCAAAAGTTTAACGCCATATTTCGAAAAAGATGTTTACTAAACGCTCTTTTTGCAATATAATACAAGTACAGACGCTCGTTTGCGAACTTTTTCAACCCTTGTTTTTGGCAAGCAGGTGGCTGTCTTAATAGGCAAATGATTACACAACCACAATTTTGAGGTGATAATTATGACATATGAAATAGATGAGCTTCTCAAAAAAATCAAAAGAATACATTTTATCGGAATCGGCGGTTCCGGTATGTGCCCACTTGCGGAAATTTTGCTTTCGTGGGGATATGAAATTACCGGTTCGGACAACAATCCCGGTGACAACATTGATAAACTTCGTTCGCTCGGCGTAAAAATCACAATGGGTCAAAAAGCGGAAAACATCAAGGGCGCAGAAATGATCGTTTATACCGCCGCCCTTCTTCCCGACAACCCGGAGCTTTGTGCTGCAGAGGAAAGTTCAATTCCGACCTTTGAGCGTTCAAAGCTTTTCGGCGCAATCACGAGAAGATTTTCAAACTGCATCGGTGTTTGCGGAACGCACGGAAAAACAACCGTAACATCAATGCTTACGCAAGTGCTCATCATGGCAGGCAAAGACCCGACAGCCGTAATCGGCGGAAAACTTCCGCTCATTGACAGCCACGGAAGAAGCGGAAAAAGCGACACCATGGTCTGCGAAGCGTGCGAATTTGTTGACACGTTTCTTGACCTTTCGCCCGATGTTGCGATTATTCTCAACATTGACGAAGATCACCTTGACTACTTCAAAACGCTTGAAAACATAATCAGATCGTTCCACAAGTTTTCGCTTTTAACAACGCACACTCTTATTTATAACGGTGACGACGAAAACACAATCAAAGCCGTTAAAAACATTGACAAAAAGAAAATTACTTTCGGATTCACCGATAAAAACGATTATTACGCCGAAAACATAACATATAACCGCGGAGCTTTTCCGGAGTTTGACGTTATGCAAAGCGGCAAAAAGATCGCTCACCTCAAATTGAACATTCCCGGAACCCACAACGTTCTCAACGCTCTTGCCGCGTTTGCCGCCGCAGTGAACGCAAATGTTACCTTTGAAGACTGTGTAAAAGGAATCGAGGCTTTTTCCGGCGCAGGACGCAGATTTGAAATTCTCGGCGAATTTGACGGCATTACGATTGCCGATGATTATGCTCACCATCCGCACGAACTTGAAGCAACGCTCACCGCAGCAATGAGAATGGGATACAACAGCGTTTGGGCGGTTTTTCAGCCGTTCACATATTCAAGAACCGCCATTTTGCTTGACGAATTTGCCCGAGTTCTTCAAATTCCCGACCGCTGTGTGATGACGGAAATTATGGGTTCAAGAGAGGTCAACACATACAACATCTACACAAAAGACCTTGCCGCAAAAATTCCCGGCAGCGTTTGGTTCAACACTTTTGACGAAGTTTCAAAATATGTTACCGACAACGCACAGAAAGGCGACCTTATTATTACACTCGGTTGCGGCGACATTTATAAAGCCGCAAGAATTATGGAAAGAATTTTGAAAGACAAAGAGTAAAAGCCACCAAATTAATGGAAAAAATTGCCGCGCATTGCTTTTCTTTGCGCGGCAATAATATTATCAGCGGAAAGCTTTAATATGCGTTTGCGGCTTCCCGCCAATCTGAATATTGCGGGGAAGCCCGGCATATTCGGAAACTTTCAGATAGAGAGCCGAAAGGCTCAGCAAGCGTCTTATGAACAAAAGCTTTTTCAAAAGAAAAGGCAATTTGTGTTCATCGGGCGTTTGAAAAAAACCGCCCGGTGAAAGAAATCACACGAGCGGTTTTTTATTCATTTAATTTTGCAAAATTAAATTATTTTGCAGCACCGAGGTTCTTTTCGATGAAAGCAATGATCTTGTTAAGAACTGCAACAAAGTCAAGTTCATCAAAGAATGCGATGAAATATTCTACTGCTTCTTTAAGTGTTGAAATACTCTTCATTTTTATCACCCTTCTAAATTACTGAAAAATAACGCACCGGAAACAAAATCCGATGATTTTTAAAGCCTGTGAATCAATTAGGCAGCTGCGGTTGTTGTGTCGTCTTCCTTACCGGGGAAGAAAATCTTGAAAAATTCAAGAACCTTGTTGAAGAAAGCAACAAAGCCAAATTCGTTGAGGCAGTTTGCGAAGAAATCGAGTACTTTTTTGATTGTGTCCATTCTGAAAATCACCTTTCAAAAATAAATTTTCCCTCGGTAAAAGCCGACGCCCGGAAAAATCGACCAAATCCGGAAAGATTCGACATTTTCTTTAGGATGTTAAAATGGTATTAGCGTTACCTTAAATGAACCTTAAAAAACGAGCCGTTCAGTGCAAAAAAATTCATATTTTTTTAATTAATATTTTACAACATGCAAATTATTGCTTATTTTTTGGATAAATATTAAATTTTTGTATACTTTGACGAGAACACAAAATGTTTTTTGTTAATTAAAAAATTAATTAAAAATGAACGTCTCTCAATCGGCATGTAACAAGCGAAAAAAGCAGTCACCAATCGGCAACCGCTTTAAAAAAATCTTAACTTATAACTTTATTTTGCAAGAGCTGAAAAGAGTTTTACGTTATCGAACGACGGCTTATACTTTCCGTCTTCGATTCCGTGGATGATTTCGCAAACCTTGTCGTTATACGGTGTCTTTACGCCGTACTTTTTGCCGTAGGCACAAACGACACCATTGATTGCGTCAACTTCGCACTTTTTGCCTTTTTCAAGGTCTTGAAGCATACTCGCCTTGAGTGCGGCATGCTTTTTGATGCAGATCGGGATAAGTATAAAGGCAAACTTTTTCTTTAAAGGATTGTTGTAATCAAGAAGCTTTACTATGTCTTTGCCCTGAACGGGTTCAATTTTAATACCGGCCGCAGCGGCAACGTCAATGCATTCTTTTATAATATTCTGGCAGCAGACGCGCGAATCCTTTCTGTTTGCCGCGTCGCCGAAAGTTCCGCCCGTAACGGCAGACATTCCGCTGAAAGCTGCATTGATGAGAAGCTTTGACCAACGTACGCCCATGAAGTTTTCTTCAAGATCAACCGAACACATTTTTTCAAGAAGCTCTTTGACATACATAAGCTTTTCGTCTTTCTTGCCGTTCATGCGGCCGAGACCGAAGCTCATACTGTCCGGCTCACTTGTAAGTTCCGAAACACCGTGTCCGTGGAGCGTTGCACCCCAAGCAACGGTGCAGCCCATTGTTCTGTCTTCGCCGACAACTTCGGAAACCGAAAGTTCAGGAAGACCGTTTTGCATTGTGCAAACAATGCAGTCATCGGTCATGTTCTTCTTGAGGTTTTCAAGAATATTTTTGTTGTCAAGCTGCTTTGTGAGCAAGATGATAAGCTCATACTTTTCGGTCATCTGATCGGGCGTCAGCGCATGAACGGGAACTGTCATATTAACTTTTCCTGTGATTTTTGCGCCGTCGCGGTTGAGCGCGTCAACGTGTTCTTTGTTTCTTGTAAT
>DKDD01000033.1:4736-4903 GCA_002451715.1 Ruminococcaceae bacterium UBA6857
CGCCGTAAATTGCTGTTTTCATTATTGTTTCCCCTTTTCTTATAAAGCTTGTCCCCCTTGCAAAAACAAGAGGGACAACGATTATGACAAATAAAATTATTTAATCATGTTTGCAATTTCTTCTGCGAAGTTTTCGGTCTTCTTTTCGATTCCTTCGCCCTTTTCAA
>DKDD01000033.1:4946-5373 GCA_002451715.1 Ruminococcaceae bacterium UBA6857
CGCCCTTTTCAAAGCGAACGAAGCCTGTAACCTTAATGTCTGCGCCGAGAGCTTTTGCAACCGAGTCAACATAACCCTTAACGTTGCCTTCGAAGAGGTCCGAACGAACAAATTCCTGGCAAAGAAGGCAGTTTTCTTTATAGTACTTGCCGATCTTGCCTTCAACGATCTTATGAAGAACAGCTTCCGGCTTGCTTGCCATCTTCGGGTCTTCTTTCATCTGAGCAACAAGGATCATCTTTTCCTTTTCAAGTACTTCGTCGGGTACCGAAACTTCGTCAAGATATGACGGGTTCATAGCTGCAACCTGCATTGCAACATTTTTGCCCATAGCGTCAAATTCCGGCTTTGCTGCGGTTGCGTCGTCAACGTCGAACGAAACCATTACGCCGACGGTTCCGCCTGCGTGGATATAAGTTGCAACGTG
>DKDD01000034.1:0-1380 GCA_002451715.1 Ruminococcaceae bacterium UBA6857
GACACTCCGGGTATGAACCGAATGCTCTAGCCAACTGAGCTATGCCGCCACGTCGGCGCCGTTTTACAACGCTTGCATATTATATTATAACCTTCTTCATTTGTCAATAGTTTTTTTCAAATTTTTTCATCTTTTTTTAAGCGGTTTGCAAAATCGCAAAAAGCACTCATGCAGCAGCGTTCACAAGCCGGTCTTCTTGCAACGCAAACCGCTCTTCCGTGAAGAACAATGCGGTGGCAAAAATCGTTGCTTTCTTCCGGCAGAAGAATCTCTTTAAGCCTCAGTTCAACCTTATACGGATCTTTAACCGAAACAAGACCGAGCAAATTCGTAATGCGAATAAGATGTGTATCGGCAACAACGGCAGGCTTTTTATAAACGTCTCCCATAATGAGGTTCGCCGTTTTGCGTCCGACACCGGGAAGTGACGTCAACTTTTCAATACTGTCGGGTACTTGTCCGCCGAAATCGGATTTGATTTTCTGTGACATTCCGATTATGTCGCGAGCCTTTGCCCTGAAAAAGCCGCAGGAATGAATAAGCTCTTCAATGTCTTTAACGTCGGCTTCGCAAAAAGAATCAAGCGTCGGATATTTTTCAAAAAGAGCCGGAGTAACAAGGTTAACTCTTGCGTCGGTACACTGCGCGGAAAGACGCGTCGCAATAAGAAGTTGCAAAGGATCTCTTGCTTCAAGCGAACAAATTGCGTCCGGATATTCTTTTTTGAGCGCCTCAACGCAATTAAGTGCTTTTTCTTTCAGTGTCATAATAAACCTCCGACAAAATTTTTCCGACATTTGTCTTTTTTGCGACTTTTTGGGTGAAAATCAAAAAATAAATTTCTTGACTTTCAAAAAAACTGCTGTACAATTATATATGTAAGATATTTTTCCGGATAAAATTCTTTACAAATTTTCGGCGTTTTCAAGGTTTCTTCGCCAGTGAAAAAGATACTGCTGAGCAATTCCCTCAACGCCTTTTGTACATTGCGGAAGTCCGTTTTCATAAAGCTCGGAAAGAATACGCTTTACCCAAACATCAACCGGAAAAGCCTCAACTCTTCCGAATCCGTAAAGAAGCGTGCATTCCGCAACTTTCGGCCCTACTCCCTTAATTTTCATAAGCTCCTGCCGTGCCTGTTCAATAGGCATGTTTTTTATTTTTTCAAGCGAGACTTCGCCGGAACAACATTTAGCCGCAGCGTCAAGAATATACTTGTTTCTGAACCCGGCTCTCAGCGGCGCAAGGTCTTCTTCAGAAAGAGCCGAAATTACTTCGGCGGACGGAAACGAAAAATCGCCGTTTCCGATATCTTCGCCGAAAGCGGAGCAAAGCCGTTCGATTATTCCTTTTATTCGCGGAATGTTGTTGTTTTGCATG
>DKDD01000034.1:1423-14894 GCA_002451715.1 Ruminococcaceae bacterium UBA6857
TGTTGTTTTGCGAAATTATGAAAGAGCAAAGTGTTTCCCAAGGTTCCTGGCGCAGTATTCTTATGCCGCTGTATTTTTTGCAGGCCTCTTTAAGGTACTTGTCGTCAAACCCGGCGCAGATTTTTTCATAATCGCGGTCAAGATCAAAATACGGCTCCAAGAGCGTTTTAAAAGTTTCTTCATCGGTATTTTTGAAGATAACTTCATTCTTGTATTGAATGATATCTACCGCTTTTTTAAAAATCACGCCATGAAAAGAACCGTCTTCTTCTTTAATCCAGCGAAACGCCTGTCCGCAATCGACCGAAAGGCCGACGTTGAAACAGGAAACATCGCTCAAAACAATGTCATTTTTTTTGCTTTCAAGCTTCATTGCCGTTTTCTCCCGAAAAAACCGCCTTTTGAGAGTGAATGCGAAAAATGACACATGAACGCAGAAAAACAAAAAAAGCCTTTTAACCGTCAAAATTTCGCGTAACACTTGCATAAAGCAATTTTTTATGCTACAATTAAATGTAATCGTATTTTTATTTTTATCAGCCGTTTCAAAAACATTTATAAGTATTATATATATAAGAGCTTGTCGTGTCAAGACGAATTAAACCGGAGCACACACCGCTTTCTTTATAGTAATCTTGTCTGTCGCGCAAAAATTTCTTTCAAAAAAACATGACGCAGACATAAGGCTGAAAGAGTTAAAACATACAAGGAGGAAAAAATGGATTCATTTGACGAAATATGGGTCATTATCAAAGATCTTCTCAAAACAAAAGTCAGTGAAGTTGCTTTCAATGTTTGGCTTTCACCGCTTGAATTTGTCGATTTCACCGACGATACACTCACCCTTTCGATCAGCGAATTTAAAAAGAAAATAATCTCTTCAAAATTCACCGAACTTATTGAAAAAACTTCCGAAGAAGTTGTCGGTTTTCCGATAAAGCTTCGTCTTGAATCGCCCAACGAAGACGGCGAAGAAGCCGAAACCGCAAAGCAGCAGGAAAACCGCGCCGGTGCTGATTATAACTATACTTTTGACAATTTCATCATCGGTCCGTCAAACCGCTTTGCCCATGCCGCGGCATTGAACGTTGCCCATTCACCCGGAAAAGCGTATAACCCTCTTTTCATTTACGGTCACAGCGGACTTGGCAAAACCCACCTTCTTTGCGCAATTATGAATCAGGTTAAAGAAAACCGACCGAACGCAAACATTATTTATACAAGCGGCGAACATTTTACAAATGAGCTTGTTTACTATATCGGAAACCATAACACTCATGCGTTTCACGAAAAATATCGCAGCGCGGATCTTCTTTTGGTCGATGATATTCAGTTTATTTCAAAAAAAGAGGCAACGCAGGAAGAATTTTTCCATACGTTTAATGCGCTCAACGACGCAGGAAAACAAATTGTTCTCACTTCCGACCGTCCGCCGAAAGAAATGATGACTCTTGAAGAAAGACTTCGTACCCGTTTTGAATGTGGTCTTATTGCCGATATTCAGCCGCCGAACCTTGAAACAAGAATGGCGATCATCAAAAAGAAAAGTGACGAACTCGGCCTCGGTCTTTCGGACGAAGTTGTCAATTACCTTGCCGAAAACATCAAAAAGAACATCCGTCAGCTTGAAGGCGCGGTTAAAAAAATCAAGGCATATCAAGATGTTGAGGGAACAAAACCGAACGTCGCAATTGCAAAACGCGCAATAAGCGACATCATCAACGACAATCAACCGACACCGATCACCGTTGAAAACATCATTGCCGAAGTTTCAAGAACATTCAATGTCACTCCGGCAGATATTCGTTCTGACAAAAGAAACGCAAATATCTCGCTTGCAAGGCAGGTTGCAATTTATATTGTTCATGCAATTACCTCGCTTTCGCTCAAAGCAATCGGCGCCGAATTCGGAAACAAGCATTACTCAACAATTATTTATTCACTTAAAGAAATTGAAGAAAAACTCAACGAAAATGTCCAGCTCAAAGCCACCGTTGACGATATAATTAAAAATATCAACGAAGAATAATTATAATTAAAATTTTGAAAAATCTTCATCTTTTCATAACTCGGCTTTTCAACATTTAATTTAACATTCAACATCGACTTTTCAACATTTTCAATATTTCCGAAAAAGCACTGTTAAAAACAGTAAATTTTACACACAGGCTTTAACAGGAAAAAAATCCCGCAATTGCCTTTAAAATAAACAAATTGCGGACGTTTTCCTCTTTTTAACGCCGCCTACTACTACTACTATTTTTTTATTCTTACATTTCTTACAAAACGGAGGAAGAAACATGAAAATTGTTTGCGACAGCGCAAAACTTTCAAAAGCCTGCATGAACGTGCAGCGCACCGTTTCGTCAAAATCAACGATTCCCGCAATTGAGGGTATTCTCATAAGTGCGCTTTCCGATTCGGTAAAACTCACGGGATACGACCTCGAAGTTGGTTCGGAAACTTTTATTCCGGCAGAAGTTGAAGAAAACGGAAAAATCATCCTCAACGCACGCAATCTTTGCGACATTCTCAGAATGGTTCCGGACGACACCGTTTCAATCGAAAGCGACGAAAGAAACATTTGCAAAATCACCAGCGGCGAAGTTCAGTATTCAATCATTGGAACTTCCGCCGACGAATACCCCGATATTCCGGAAGTTACCGCAGGTTTTCCGATTGTTATCAACCAGGCTCTTTTGAAAGACATGATTAGAAAAACAATCTTTTCGGTTTCAACAAGCGAAAGAAACCCAGTTCATTCCGGCGTTCGCTTTGAAATTTCAAACGGAAAAATCGTTCTTGTTGCCGTTGACGGCGCAAGACTTGCCGTTCGAAGAGAAGACATCGACTATGACGGAGAAGAGGTTGCCTTTGTTGTTCCGTCAAAAACGCTTAATGAAGTAATCAAACTTTCGGATAACGACGAAGGTTTTTGCTCAATCAGCGTCGGCAAAAGACACATTTGCTTTGAAGTCGGCGAATACAGAGTTATTTCACGTCTTCTTGAAGGTAATTTTATCGACTATAAAGCGGCAATTCCGATCACCTCTTCAACAAAAATCACCGCAGAAACAAAAAGACTCATCGAGTGTGTTGAAAGAACATCACTCATCATTACCGACCGTTCAAGTCCCGTTCGCTGTATGATTGAAAACGGCGTTTTGAAATTTTCGTCGGTAACTTCAATCGGTACGGCAAACGACAAAATGTCTGCGGATATCGAGGGCGGCAACATTGAAATCGGTTTCAACAGCAAATTTGTTCTTGACGCGCTCAAAGCGACCGAAAGCGAACAAGTAAGACTTGAACTCAATTCTTCAAGCCAGCCTATTCTTTTTCTTCCGACAGAGGGAGATAAGTTCTTGTTCCTTGTTTTGCCGGTAAGAATTTGATCGCTTCGCGATGTGAAATATTTTGCCTGCGGCAAAACGTGAAGTATACCTGTGGCATATAAAGCATTGAACCGCGCGGTTAAATCGTATGAGCGAATTTCGTTCTGCTAAAAAAACTTCAAATTATATCCTAATTAATTTTTCAAAGGAAGATTTTATGAAAATCAAAGTTCGTGTTGCCGAAAAGAAAAAAGAACAGCTTCAAATTGATACCGATTTCATTAAGCTTGATTCGGCTCTCAAATTTTCAAATGCCGTTTCAAGCGGAGGAGAAGCAAAAACGGTTATTCTTGACGGAAAAGTCAAAGTCGGCGGCGAAGTTTGCCTTCAAAGGGGAAAAAAGCTTCGTCCGGGCGATGAATTTGAATTTTCAAACGTTATTTATGAGGTAACAAAGTGACCGTTCAAAAGCTCGAATGTCTTCGGTTTCGAAATTTGAAAGAAGCTGTGCTTGAACCTTGCGACGGAATCAACGTAATTTTCGGCGACAACGCGCAGGGAAAAACAAATCTTCTTGAAAGTATTTGGCTTTTCACCGGTTGCAGGTCTTTTCGCGGTTCAAGCGAAAGCGAACTTATCAACTTTAACGCGAAAAACGCAAAGCTGTTGCTTGACTTTTTCGGTTCGGGAAGAGAGCAGAACATTTCGCTTGAAATTGAAAAAGGTCGTTCTTTCTCTCTTAACGGAATCAAACTTAAATCTGCGGCAAAGGTTATGGGTGAGTTTTCGGCAGTTGTTTTTTCGCCGGTACATCTTACGCTTGTCAAAGGCGGTCCGAACGAAAGAAGAAAATTTCTTGATACTGCAATCAGTCAGCTCAAGCCTAAATATGCCGTTACGCTTGCAAATTACAACAAAGCGCTTTCCGAACGAAATATCATTTTGAAGGACTGCTATTTTCATTCCGAACTTCAAGAGCTTTTGGATGTTTGGGAAGAGCGGGTTGCTTTTTACGGCAGTGAAATTATCCGCCAGCGAATCGGTTATGTTAACGCGCTTTCGCGCTTTTGCGAAGAAATTTACGGCGGAATTTCATCAAAAAAAGAAAAACTTTCCGTCTCATACCGCGAAAACTGTTCCGCTTTTGGAAAGGACAAGCAGGAAATTTACGATAACCTTAAAAATCTTCTTTTTGTTTCAAGAAAAACCGATATTCCGACCGGTTTCACTTCTGTCGGTCCGCACAGAGACGACCTTTCAATTTCAATCGACGGCATTGCCGCGCGGTCGTTCGGCTCTCAGGGACAGCAGCGTTCCGCCGCGCTTTCCTTAAAGCTTTCCGAAGCGGCGGTAATCAAAGATTTTACAGGAGAACAGCCTGTTGCTCTCCTTGACGACGTGATGAGCGAACTTGACCTTTCAAGACAGAATTATATTCTTAACCATATAAAAAACTGGCAGGTATTCATCACTTGCTGTGACCCGAACTCCGTCAAAAGCCTTAAATACGGAAAAGCTTTTGAAATGAAGAACGGCGAGCTTGTTTAATTTTAAAGGCGGTCTTTACATGTATATTCACCTTGGACAAAAAACGGTTGTAAGCGACAAAGAAATTATCGGCGTTTTCGACCTTGAAACAACCACAGTTTCAAAAATCACAAGGGATTACCTTTCTAAAAACGAAAAGAAAAAGAACGTTTATTATGTTTCCGCCGAACTTCCGCGTTCGTTTGTTGTCTGCGAGGGCAGAAGAATTTTTGTCTCTCACCTTTCGCCGGGCACAATCGGCAAGCGAATCAAAAGCGTGAAAGAAACGGCAAATGAATAAGATGTTGCTTTGCAACGTGAAATATTGCCAAGGCAACGTGAAATGCACCTTTCGGTGCGTGAAATGTTCCGCCTTTCGGCGAAACGTGAAAATCAAAGCTTTCGCTTTGAGTGAAATATTAAACTGCGTTCAATTTTATGGCGGCGTTTATTAAAACGCGAGCGAAAAATTAAATTCGTAGGGGTCGGATCCGTGTCGACCCGATGAATCGTTAAATAATATTTGTTTGCGATTCAGTTATTAGAAAACTTCTAATAACTGAATGATGATAAAATGAATTTCAACTTACATCAAAATAAATACATCAATCAAATTTTCATCGGAGGTAATTTTCGGACATGAATGAAAACGAAAAGAAGAACGAAGAATTTCTTGAAGAAGAAATCGAAGAAAAAGAGCAGGATTCGGACGATATCGAAATCGAACGCGAAGATCTTCCCGAAGACCTTGAACTTATGGATACCGTTGTTACCGAAGAGTATAACGCAGACGCCATTCAGGTTCTTGAAGGTCTTGAAGCGGTCAGAAAACGTCCCGGTATGTATATCGGCTCAACCGGACCGAGGGGTCTTCACCACCTTGTTTATGAAATTGTCGACAACTCAATCGACGAAGCACTTGCCGGCTTTTGTACCCACATTGAGGTTGAAATTCTTCCCGGCGACGTAATCACCGTTCGCGACAACGGCCGCGGTATTCCCGTCGGCATCAACGAACAGCAAGGTCTCCCCGCCGTTACGGTTGTTCTTACCGTGCTTCATGCCGGCGGTAAGTTCGGCGGAAGCGGATACAAGGTTTCCGGCGGTTTGCACGGCGTTGGTTCGTCGGTTGTTAACGCGCTTTCGGAATGGTTTGAAGTTGAGGTTTCGCAAAACGGCCATGTTTATCGCCAGCGTTTCACAAGAGGTCACATTGCTTCCGACCTTGACATTGTTGGCGACACGACCGAGACCGGAACTTTCATCAAATTCAAGCCCGACGCGGAAATTTTTAAAGAGACCACCGTTTATGATTACGAAACGCTTCAGCGTCATTTGCGTGAAAGTGCCTTCCTCAACGCCGGTCTTGCAATCACTTTGACCGACAGCAGAGATACGGAAAACATTGTTCAGGATCATTTCTGCTATGAGGGCGGAATCGGCTCATTTGTTGAATACATCAACGAAAGCCGCGGACTTACTCCCGTTCACGAAACACCGATTCATTTTTCCGCAGTTGCCGCAGATAGAAGCGCCGAAATTGCACTCATGTATAACGACGGCTATAACGAAACAATTCTTTCTTATGCCAACAATGTTCACACCGTTGACGGCGGTACTCACGAAACAGGTTTCAAAACCGCACTGACAAAAGTGTTCAATGAGTACGGAAAAAAGTATAACATTCTCAAAGACGCAGACAAAAAGCTTTCCGGCGAGGATTGCCGCGAAGGTCTTGTTGCCGTAATCAGCGTTAAGCTTACCGATGCCCAGTTTGAGGGACAGACAAAAGGAAAGCTCGGCAACACCGACATCACAAAGCTTGTTGCCTCAACCGTATACACAAAGCTTACCGATTACTTTGAAGAAAATCCGCAGGTTGCAAAAATGATTTTCTCAAAGGCACTTGATGCATCGCGCGCAAGAGAGGCCGCAAGAAAAGCAAGAGAAGCCGCAAGAAGAAAATCTCCGCTTGAAAGCAACTCCTTGCCCGGAAAGCTTTCCGACTGCACCGAAAAAGACCCGTCCGTAACCGAACTTTTCATTGTCGAGGGTGACTCGGCAGGCGGTTCGGCAAAAGAGGGACGTGACAGACGTATTCAGGCAATTCTTCCCCTTTGGGGAAAAATGCTCAACGTTGAAAAGAGCAGACTTGACAAAGTTATCGGCAACGATAAATTAAGTCCGGTTGTTATGGCACTCGGTGCAGGCATTGCAGACGACTTCAACGAAGAAAAGCTTCGTTATCACAAAATCGTCATCATGGCCGATGCCGACGTTGACGGAGCGCACATCAGAACGCTCCTTCTCACCTTCTTCTTCCGCTATATGCGTCCGCTTATCGACAACGGCTATGTTTACATTGCGCAGCCGCCGCTTTACAAACTTTCAAAAGGACAAAAGCACGCCTATGCTTATTCCGACGAAGAAAGAGACAAGCTTATGGCAGAAATGCCAGGCGCGGCAATTCAGCGATACAAAGGTCTTGGTGAAATGGATGCCGAACAGCTTTGGGAAACCACAATGGACCCCGAAAGAAGAATCATGCTTCGCGTTAACCTTGAAGACGCAATGCAGGCGGACGAAACTTTCTCAATCCTTATGGGCGACAAGGTTGAACCCAGACGTGACTTTATTGAAAAGAATGCAAAATATGTCCAAAATCTTGATATATAAAGGGGTGATAACGAATGGATAGAAATAACGACGATCTCAGATTTGAAAACCAAACAATCATTGACGTTGACCTTAACGGCGAAATGAGAAAATCATTCCTCGATTACTCCATGTCGGTTATCACGTCAAGAGCGCTTCCCGATGTCCGCGACGGAATGAAACCCGTTCACAGACGTATTCTTTACACAATGCACGAAAACTCGCTTTATCCGGACAAGCCTTACCGTAAGTGCGCCGACACCGTCGGTTCGGTTCTCGGCCGCTACCATCCGCACGGCGATGCTTCGGTTTATGACGCAATGGTTCGTCTTGCACAGAAATTCTCAACGAGATATATTCTTGTTGACGGCCACGGAAACTTCGGTTCCGTTGACGGCGACCCACCGGCGGCTTACCGTTACACCGAATCGAGAATGAGCAAAATTTCAATGGAAATGCTCACCGATATCGACAAGGAAACGGTTGACTTTATCCCTAACTACGACGACCGACTCAAAGAGCCGACAGTTCTTCCCTCTCGTTTTCCGAATCTTCTGGTCAACGGTTCAACCGGTATCGCGGTCGGCATGGCAACGAACATTCCGCCGCACAACCTCGGCGAAGTCATTGACGGAATGTGCTGCCTTATCGACGACCCGGACGCTCCGCTTGAAAAAATCATGGAGCACATCAAAGGACCGGACTTCCCGACCGCAGGTATCGTTATGGGCAAAAGCGGAATCAGAGCCGCATACGGAACCGGCCGCGGAAAAATCACCGTTCGTGCAAGAACGGAAATTGTTGAAAACAAAAACGGAAGATTTTCAATCGTTGTTTCCGAACTTCCCTATCAGGTCAACAAGCGCCGCCTTATCGAAGCCATGGCAGACCTTGTTAAGGACAAGCGAATTGAAGGTATTTCCGACATCAACGACTACTCGAACCGCCAGGGTATGCACCTTGTAATCGACCTCAAGCGCGAAGCCAATCCGCAGGTTGTTCTCAACACGCTGTTTTCAATGACTCAGCTTCAAATTACCTACGGTATCATCATGCTTGCCCTTGTTGACGGCGTTCCGAGAATCCTTACTCTCCGCCAGATTCTTGAACATTATATCAAGTTCCAGGAAGAGGTTATCGAAAGACGTACACGCTATGATCTTCGCAAAGCAAAAGAGCGCGAACACATTCTTGAGGGCTTGAAGACTGCTCTTGATTTTATTGACGAAATCATTGCAATTCTCAGAAAAGCAAAGGATCAAAACGAAGGTAAAGCCGCACTCATGGAACGCTTTAACCTTGACGATATTCAGGCTGACGCAATTGTAAAAATGCGTCTCGGTCAGTTAACAGGTCTTGAAAGAATCAAAATCGAAAACGAATTGAAAGAACTCTGCGCAAAAATTGCGGAATACGAAGGTATTCTTGCCGACGAGAAAAAAGTTCTTGCAATCGTAAAAGACGAAGCACTCGACATCAAGCGCCGCTTTGCCGACGACAGACTGACCGAAATTGCGGCGGTTTCCGGCGAAGTTGACATTGAAGATCTTATCCCCGAAGAGCAGTGCGTGTTCACACTCACAACTTTCGGTTATATCAAGCGTATTCCCGCCTCGGTTTATACCGTTCAGAAAAAGGGCGGAAAGGGCGTTAAGGGTATGAGCAGAAGAGAAGAGGACGTTGCCGAAACAATGTTCACCTGCTCAAGCCACGATTACATCATGTTCTTCACAACAAAGGGCAGAGCCTACAGACTCAAAGGTTATGAAATTCCCGAAGGCAGCCGCCAGAGCAAGGGCATGAACGTTGTCAATCTTCTTCCCGTTGAAGCGGACGAAAAAATCAGCGCAATGATAAGAGTACCCGACTTCGGCGAGGACGAACATTACCTTTGCATGGTAACAAGAAACGGAATCATCAAGCGTACAGAGCTCGACGCATACAAAAACATCAGAAAGAGCGGAATCATCGCAATCAATCTTGACGAGGGCGACGAGCTTGCATGGGTATGGCTCACGGGCGGAAACGACGATATCCTCGTTGCAACAAAGAACGGCTTTGCAATCCGCTTTAACGAAAACGACGCGCGTGCAATCGGAAGAACCGCAAGGGGTGTTCGCGCAATCGACCTTCGCGACGGCGACGAAGTTGTCGGAATGTGCGCAATCAACAAAGATGACGAAGAAAACGGCGCAACCATTCTTACCGTCAGCGAAAACGGAATCGGAAGAAGAAGCGCAATTTCGGAATATCACCTTCAGTCGCGTTCCGGCAAGGGTTCAATCAACTATAAGACAGAAAAATACGGTCTTGTTGCCGCAGTTTGCCTTGTTCGTCCGGGTGACGACGTAATTTTGATTTCGTCCGACGGCATTGTAATCAGAATCGATTCCGAAAGCGTCAACTCCGCTTCAAGAACATCAAGGGGTGTTAATGTTATGAAAACCTCCGACGGCGAAAAGGTTGTTTCCGTAACCGCGGTTAAACGCGAAGAGGAAACTGACGAAGCCGAAACGGAAGGCGAAACGGAAGCCCAAGAAACAGAAACCGCAGAGGAATAAAATGAAGTATTGCCTTGCGGCAATATGAAGTGTTCCGCCTTTCGGCGAAACATGAAGCGCACCTTGCGGTGCATGAAGCGTTGAACCGGCGTTCAACATTGCGGTGGCGTTTCTGCGAAACGCAATTATAAAAGAAGAATTATTCGTAGGGGTCGGACCCGAGCCGACCCATGAACCTAACCTTTTCCACTGCGTAAATTTTTTGATAAATCGTGCGGTTAAACCGTAGGGGCGTCTCGCGAGGCGCCCGTTTAACCCAACCGTTTGCACCATATGAATCAATTGCGAATTTGTTCGGTTTAACCGCAGAAATGATATATAATTTTACGCGGTGAAAAAGGCAAAATTCCACGGGAGCCTCAAGCGACTCCCCTACGAATTAAACCCCACATTTTTACAATGATTTACGATGCGGCACACCGTGCCTCAGGGAGTCAGGTTTAAAGCAAAGCTTATGTGGAAAATCTCTCTCGGTCGTCAAAGCCGATATATATTTTTACAACCTTTAATGTATTAAACTAATTTTAAATCACGCAAATATAATCAACCGTGGATATTCGGCTTCAATCAAAATAAACACGTTTGTTTTGATTGAAGCCGGTATAAAAAAACAACGTTCAAAATCAAAGATTTATAAAGGGTGATTTTGTGAAAAAAGAAAAGAAAGAAAAAAAGCCCCGAACGGATAAAAAGACGAATCCGATTGCCGCTTTTTTCTGGACAAACAAGCGAAGAAGAGCAAAAAATATCTACTTTATTTTAACGGCATTAGTATTGGTAATTGCCCTCGGTCTCGGCTATGTCAACAGTCTTCTCAACGGAATCACCTATGACAACGACAAAAGCTCAACTGTCAGTGTTCCGAAAGACGACATTGTTCAAGACGAAGAATACCGAATCATGACGGCAATTAACAATGCCGGTTCGCTCAATGAGTATCTTTATGAATGGGCAAACAACAACGGCGAACTGCGCTCAAGCAAAAACGTAATCAACGTTCTGCTTGTCGGTCTTGATTCCGATACCGCACTTGAAAACGGCGGTCGTTCGGATTCGCTCATTCTTGTTTCTCTCAACAAAAAGACCAAAAAAATCAACATGACCTCTTTCTTCCGCGACACATGGACATATATGGACATTAACGGTAACGGAAGATACGGAAAGCTCAATTCGTCTTATATGTACGGTTCCGACGAAGCACTTCTTGACACGATTGAAAAGGATTTCAAAATCGACATCGACTATTACGTTGCAGTTGACTTTTCTTCGTTTACAGACATTATCAACGCTCTCGGCGGTCTAACAATCGAGGTTCAGCAGTATGAGGCGGAGTACATCAACCGAACAACAATTCACACGATTGATTACGGTCCGGCGGTCAAGCTGAACGGAGCGCAAGCGCTTGTTTTTGCGCGTATTCGTCATTCCGACGCGGACTCCGACGTCAGCAGAACAAGACGTCAGCGCCAGGTAATTATGGCACTCATCAATTCTGCAAAAGGTGCAAGTCTTTCTCAGCTCAGTAATGCACTTGACACCCTTTTCAAGTATGTTAAAACCGATCTTACAAAAATGCAAATTTTGTCCTATGCCGCCCAGGCTCTTGCCAACGGCTGGATGAATTATGAAATTGTTCAAACACCGATAAGCGACACCGACGTTTTCCGCACGGGTTATGTTGGTGATGAATCCGTTGTTTTGATGGACTTTCCTCTTGCTGCGCAACGCGTTCAGGAAGCAATCTATGGCGAGGGCGAAAGCAACATTGTTCTTGAAGACGGCAGAGTTACGGCATTCTCGCTCGTTTCCGGCTTCGGAGGATAAGGCGAAGGCGTTTACATTGCGTGAAATGTTGCCAAGGCAACGTGAAATGCACCTTACGGTGCGTAAAATATTTCGCCTGCGGCAAAACGTGAAATGTTCCGCCTTTCGGCGAAACGCAATTGAAAGATTAATTCATAGGGGCGTCTCGCGAGGCGCCCGTGAACATTTCTGTTTGCGCTGCATAATTTTTTTGCCGAAACGTTTCTAACCGGACGGTAGGGGCGGATTGTGTTCCGCCCAAAAAATCTAACCTTTTTCACCGCGCAAATTTATATAAAAATACGCGGTTTATTTCGTAGGGGTCGGACCCGAGCCGACCCATGAGACCTTGCACATTGCGCAACATAAAAGACAAACCGCAAACGGTTAGGTTTCATTGGGCGGAACAAAATCCGCCCCTACGGATTTATTCTTAAAATAAAATTTTCGGAATAAATTTTGGCTCACTCCTGTGAGGGAGCTGTCGACTCCGGCGACTGAGGGAGAGCAACTAAAAGCCGAGCCTTTCTGTTTTTACGCTTTTCTTCACCCACTTCACCAACGCCATCTCCCTCGCACGTTCTGCCCTTAAAACAACCGCTTCATCCGCTCCGCCGGGGTACTTTTGTCGATTGATANNAATAACCGGAGAAGAACATGAAAAATTACGACTACGTTATTTTTGATTTTGACGGAACGGTTGTCGATACCGGTGAAGGTATCCTCAAAAGCCTTCAATATTCTTTTGAACAAATGGGGCACGAAGTTCCCGACCTTTCCGACCTCAAAAAATTCATCGGTCCGCCGATTCATTACAGCTATGTGACATTTTACGGTGTTGCGGAAGACGATGTTGAACAGTACATCAAAAAGTACCGCGAACGCTACCGCAAAATCGGAATATACGAATGTTTTGTCTATGACGGTGTGATTGAAACAATTAAAGCACTCAGAGAAAAAGGCGTCAAAATCGGAATCGCTTCTTCAAAACCGATCAGTCTTATTTATGACGTGATGAATTATCTCAAAATCACCGAATACTTTGACGCGGTTGTGGGTACGCAGTTTGACGACAGCAATCACCCCGGAAAAACCGACCTTGTTCTTGAAAGTATGCAAAAGCTTTCCGATGCCGACAAAAAGCACACGCTCATGGTTGGAGATCGCTATTTTGACATTGACGGTGCCGCCGGTGCGGGTGTTGACAGCGTCGGCGTAACCTACGGCTACGGTTCAAGAGAAGAATTTATGGAGCACGGCGCAACATATATTATCGACAACGCAAAAGAACTTCTTAAAATTATCGGCGAATAACTTTGAGGTGAAAAAATGAAAAAAATCGACCTTGACGGAAAATGGACACTTGAAAACCGCGAAGTTTCGGTTCCGTCGCTTTTTGTTACAAAAAAAGTTTTTGATGAATACTTTCCGTCGCTTTGCGCAGAAAAGGCGGCGGTTGCTTACGTTACGGAAAACGATTTTTTCACTCTTCAAAAGAAATTTATTATAACAAAAGAAGATCTTCTTGAAGAAAACCATGTTCTTCATTTTGACCGTCTTGATACTCTTTGCAACGTTTTTGTCAATGAT
>DKDD01000034.1:14942-17475 GCA_002451715.1 Ruminococcaceae bacterium UBA6857
CAAAAAGGTTGCTTTTTTCAAAAATTGCCATCGCTCATATGATATTGACGTAAAAAGCTGCCTTGTTGAGGGTGCAAACTTTTTGAAAATTGCTTTTCTTTCCCTCAAAGATTATATAAACGAAAAAGAAAAGGAAATTTCGCTTCCTTTCAATTCAATGGGTATCCCCCACCACCCGCATATCAGAAAACCGGCTTCGCACTTCGGTTGGGATTTTACCGCTGAGCTTTGCGCCCAAGGTATCTCCGGTCACAGCGAACTTCGGATATACTCACACCCGATAATTGAAAAATTTGATGTCAGTCAAAGCAAAAACGGCGCAAATTGGAAAATTTCCGCTTCGGTCAAAACCGACAAAAGTTGCAGTGTGATTTTTTCTCTCACTCACCCGGACGGACGCACCGAAAAAGTCCATGCCGGCGAAAACATGGACGCTGTTTTTGAAATTGAAGACCCAAAGCTTTGGTTTTGCAACACAATGGGTGAGCAGCCGCTTTATACCGTTTCGGCAAGCGTTATTTCCGACGAAGGAATTGCAATCGGCAGAAAAGAAAAACGCGTCGGTCTTCGAACAATATATCTTGACAGAAAAAAAGATAAGTACGGAACGGGCTTCCGCTTTTTTGTCAACGGCGAACCGATTTTTGCAAAGGGGGCAAATCAGGTTCCGTTCCACATGATATATACCAATATCACGCGCGATGATATTTATGACAGACTCAAAAAATGCAAGGAAGCCAACATGAATATGCTGCGCGTTTGGGGCGGCGGCTTTTATGAAAGCGACGACTTTTATGATATTTGCGATGAGCTTGGTCTGCTTGTTTGGCAGGACTGTGCTTTTGCCTGCTGCGCTTATCCGTTCATGAACGACGACTTTCTTTATGAAGTTAAGGAAGAAATTGCCGAAAACGTTTCAAGAATCCGCCACCACGCCTCGCTTTGCCTTTGGTGCGGTAATAACGAGATTGAATCAATTTCTACAGCATGGCTCAACAGACGAAATTTTATCAAAACAACGGGTGAATTTTTCTATCAGACTCTCCCCGCTCTCATTGAACGCTATGACGGTGAAACACCGTATCACCAGTGCAGTCCCGGTTCGGGTGTATACATGAAAGATCCGTCCGGCGATTCAAGCGGCGACAGCCACATTTGGAACACATGGCACGGTTTCAGGCTCAAAGATTACTATAAAAAACGCTTTTCGCGCTTTTGCAGTGAAACCGGAATGCAGTCTTACCCCTGTTTTCCGCTCACCGTTAACCAATACTGCGACCTTGGAGAAGAACGGCTTGACTTTTATCTTGCAAAGCACTTCACGCTCGGCAAAAACGAAAACGACCGCCGCTATCTTACTCAGATTTTGCAGCTTGAATACATGAAAGAAGCGGCAGAACATTTTCGCCGCAATCCCGACCGCTGCTACGGACTTTTGTTTTGGCAGCTCAACGATTGCTGGCAGAGCGCGTCCTGGTCATCGCTCGACGTCAAAGGCAACAAAAAGGCCGTGATGTTTGCGGCAAAGAATTTTTATGAAAACTTACATATAAGCGCAGTTAAGGAAAACAACGAAGTTGAAGTTTTTGTTACGAACGAAAACAGAACCGCTTTTGAAGGCGAAGTATCCGTCTTTTTTGAAACTACTACAGGAGAAAAGCACGGCAAAGCCGAAAAGAGAGCTTTTATCCGCGCGTTTTCAAGCGAAAGCGTTATGAAAATTTCACTCGACGGAATTGAAAGAAACGAAAACGTTTTTATTGCAAAGCTTATTGGCAAAGACGGCAAAACTGCCGGCGAAAACCGACTGCTTCTTTGCGAAAACAACGAGCTTGCGCTTCATGACCCGGAACTTAAAATAGAAACCGTTCTTCGCGCCGGAAGAGTTTATCTCACCGTAAGTGCGGAAAAATATGCGCGTTATGTTGAACTTTCCTGCGAAAAAGAAACAGGCAATTTTGAAGACAACTTTTTTGATCTTTCTGCCGGTGAAAGCAAAACCGTTGAAATTTTCAATCCATGTGCCGGCCTTTCGGAAATGCTGTCGGTTCGCTCTCTTTATGACGTTATGAACAGCCGCAACAAAAAAGAGGACAAAAAAAGGTTCCGCGCGGTTATTCGCAAACCGATGGTTGTTGCGAATGTTGTTGCACGAATAATCGGTGATTGACAAAAGTTTTCAACATTCGTTTGATGCAATGTGGAAAACTTTTGAGACCGGTGTAAAATTTATAGATAAATAGTAGAAACATGAAGCACATCTTGCGGTGCATGAAGCGTCGAACCGCCGTTTAACATTGCGGTGGCGTTTCTGCGAAACGCAGTTGAAAGATTAATTCGTAGGGGCGTTGTTCGAGGCTCCCATGTGTTTTTTCAATTCGCGGCTATGTGTAATCGAAAAAGTCTGTGTTTTCAGAAAAGTAACACCGTTAACTTCAAGAAATCTAAAAACATATAAGTTTGCAGAAAAAATCCGCGTGTCGGGGAAAGCAGATTTTTTAATTGTTGTTCTGCTGATTTTAAAGCACCCCAG
>DKDD01000102.1:0-785 GCA_002451715.1 Ruminococcaceae bacterium UBA6857
GCGGAAAAAAGCGATTTTGAAAAAAGCGAAGCAACGTTTGTTTTCGGCGGCGGACTTCCCGGAAAATACTGCCCTGCGGCCGCGGCAAAAGAAATTGAACGCCGCATAGAAATTTTTCTTGAAAAAAAGGGTGATACTCTTGAATAAACCGACTTTCGGCTACGCTTTGACGGGTTCTTTCTGTACCTTTGAAAAATCCGTTGCCGTTCTTGAAGAACTTTCAAAAAAAGATATCAACATAATTCCGATAATGTCGTTCAATGCGTTCTCGCTTGACACGCGTTTCGGAAAAGCCAAAGATTTTTGCGAAAGAATCGAAAAAATCTGCGGAAACAAAATCATTTCGACGATTGAAGCCGCAGAGCCTATAGGTCCGAAAAAACTTTTGGATCTTCTTATAATTTCTCCTTGCACCGGCAATACGCTTTCAAAACTTGCAAATTCAATTGCCGATACCCCGGTAACGCTTGCGGCAAAGTCGCATCTTCGCAACGGACGTCCGATACTTCTCGGCGTTTCGTCGAACGATTCGCTTGCCGCCGCCGCAAAAAATATCGGACTTTTGATGGCAAGAAAGCACATCTATTTTATTCCGATGAGTCAGGACGATTCGCAGAAAAAACCGTTTTCGGTTGTCTGCAATTTTGAAAAAACCTATGACGCGGCGCTTTCTGCGCTCGACGAAGAGCAGATTCAGCCAATGCTTGTGTAATTATTATTTCAGTTTTCTAATTTAATTTAATAGAAGTATTTTAAAAATAACACGATCGCACTTTTAAAACGCG
>DKDD01000102.1:844-7686 GCA_002451715.1 Ruminococcaceae bacterium UBA6857
AACGCGGCCGTGTTATTTTTTGTGCAGAAAATTTTTGTGCACTGAGCAATAAAACGGCAGAAAAGCTTTTAAAAAATTAAAAACAAAAAAAATTCTGCCAAACATTCCGGTGAAAAAACCACATTTAAAGTACATTTAAAGAGCAAAAGAAGCAAACGTATACATAATATGCAAAAATGTTTTAAAACAGACTGCGCAGAAAAAAAGTTAATAAAAAATCAACAAAGATTTCAAAAATCACTTGAAATTTGTCATACTCGGTGATATAATTTAGGCAAGATAATCAAATATTTTACAAGGAGGAAATCCACATGAAAAAAGTATTATCTGTATTTTTGGCAATTCTCATGCTCTGCGGAGCTCTTTCGGTTGGCTCGTTTGCAGAAGGAACAACAACTCCCGCAACTCCCGGAACACTTCCCAATAGTCAGTGGTTTGGTGAACCCGGATCAGGTGCTCCCGCAACTCGTGAGCAGGTCATTATTTCTTTCAATCTTAACGGCGGTACTCTTAAAGCAGGCGTTCAGTATCCTGTTTTTGATTCAACAACAGGAACCCACATTTATACCGACGGTAAGGACATCACCGGAACATACTACATGGTTCCCGGTCCGACCGATTCCAGCTCAATGAGAGAAGGCACCCTTGTTTCTCTTCCCGCTGTTGACGCTCCCAAGGGTTGGCAGTTTGACGGTTGGTATTGCGAAAGCTGCGCAGGTCTTTCACTTGAAAAGCAGACCCTCGGCGCTGCAACATTCAAAATTCCCGAAGGCACAAGAGGAACCGTAATTCAGTTCAGTGCTTCTTATCGTCCTGAAACAGTTGACGGCGATACCATGACTAAGGTTATCAACATCCTTAGCAAGGTTTTCGGCGCAATCATTGGTCTCATCGTATTCCAGGATATGGACGCAGGCATTGAATTTATGAAGGAAATCTTCAGCAAAGTTCTTGGCTAAACTATAAAAACATTTTTTGCGGCGTTGCCTTTTCGGCGGCGCCGTTTTTTGGTACGGGCAAGGCTGTTTTCAATCAAAGCTTTTTGTTTTTGCTCAAAGCGGCAGAAAAAATTTTTTCCGGCCTATTCGGAATTTACCTCTTTACAAACGAAATAAAACGTGCTATCATATAAACGAACAAACGTTCGAAAGAAGGTAACACAGATGGCGGAAAGAGTGATTCTTCATTGCGACTTAAATAATTTTTTTGCTTCGGTCGAATGTATTGAAAACCCGGAATACAGAGATGTTCCGATGGCTGTTTGCGGAAACGTTGAAGAACGGCACGGAATTGTTCTTGCCAAAAACGAAAGGGCAAAAAAGTTCGGCGTGAAAACCGCCGAAACAATTTGGGAAGCAAAAATAAAATGTCCCTCGCTCGTAATCGCGCCGCCGCACTATGAAGAATATGTGAAGTATTCAAAACTTGTGCGTTCGATTTATGAAGAGTATGCCGACAAAGTTGAGCCGTTCGGCATGGACGAATGTTGGCTCGATGTTTCGGGAAGCCGCTACCTTTTCAAAAGCGGAAAAGAAGTTGCCTATGAAATCAAAGAGCGCGTGAAAAAAGAAACCGGGCTGACAATTTCCGCCGGCGTAAGCTTCAACAAAGTTTTTGCAAAACTTGCGTCAGACATGAAAAAGCCGGATGCCGTGACGGTAATCAGCAAGGCGAATTTTCGCTCGGTGGTTTGGCCGCTTGCGGCGGAAGAGATGATCGGCGTCGGCAAAGCAACAAAACGAAAACTCAATTCGATCGGTGTCTATACCCTCGGCGAACTTGCAAACACCGACCCGGCAATGCTTCGCCTGCTTTTCGGAAAAACGGGGGAGCAGCTTTCGATTTGTGCTGCGGGGAAAGATTCTTCGCCCGTGATTTCAAAAGCGGAGATTCCGCCGGCAAAAAGTTTCGGAAGAAGCATGACCTGCGCCGAAGACCTCAAAACGCCGGAAGAAGTCGCTTCGGTAATGCTTTATCTTACAGGAAAAGTTGCCGCTTCGCTCAGAGAAAACAATGTTATGGCAACCGTTGTGCAAATTCATATCCGCGATGAAAAGCTTGTTGTTCGCGAATCTCAGGCGCACCTTTCTCAGCCGACAAGAATCACCGAAATGCTTTTTTCGCTCGGAATGGAGCTTTTTTCAAAAGTTTGGAAATGGGACCAAAACGTTCGCTCGATCGGAATCCGTGCGTGTGAACTTGTTGACGAAAACTGCTTTTCGCAGTATAACCTTTTTTACAGCAGTCTTCGCTATGACAAACTTGAAAAGCTTGAATCAAAGGTGTTCGACATCTGTAATAAATACGGAAAAAATGCCGTTTTTCGCGCTTCAACAATGAGCCTTGCAACTTCAAAAAATCCCGAAACACCGGGAATCAATGACGTGCATTACATGGCAAAAAATTGACACGCTTTTTAAAAATATTTTTTTGAAAATATATACATTTTTAAAAATATGTGTTAGAATAAAATCGAAAATTTTTGTATTAAGCAGGAGGGGCGCTATGGAATACACAACCGATTCAAATGATTTATTGAAAAGAGCCTTCGGCCTTATTGGCACAACGGCTTTTTTCGTTGAAAAAACCGATGAAAAAACAGTTGTTCTCACCTTTGAATACATCGGCTGTTTCAATTGCGAACTCACCCTTTTTTCCTGCCGCTTTGAGCGGGAATTTGAAGGCTGTTATGTTTCAAAAGGCGACTGCTCTTTTGAAAAAAACGGAAAAGAAAATTTCATAAAATTTCCCGATTTTGCTTTAGATGACGATATCAAAAGCACAACGATTTTTTTTGAAAGCGCAAAAGCAACATTTCGCGTTTGCAATGCGTTCAAAAGCGTTGGCTTTTTTTCAAACGAACCGTGGCACCGCCTTTGCAAAATTTGCAGCGCAATCACGGCAAAAGGGGCGCTGTTCCCCGAACTTTTGAACGAAAAGGAAAAAGAAATTCTTCCGCTTGTTCTGTTTGTTTTTGCAATCGGCAATCCTGCCGATGCCGTGAAATTTAAAGTGTCTGATGATTTTTACAGACTCGCAAAAGAAAACGGAACAAAAAAAGTTACAGAACTTCTTGACCGGTTTGCTTTTTCAATGGGTAAGAAAAAAATCAAAGCAACCGCCGAACTGTTTTTTGAACTGAACAAGGCCGAAAACAAAAAGCTTTTTCAAAAAGTATATGAAATTGTTTTGCTTTCTCAAAAAGACTACCCCTCGTTCACCGATGAAAACGAAAGCCTTTTGAAAAAAGTCTTGGAAAAACGCGTCGAAATAACAAGAACGCTCCATTCCTTGGGATACACGGGCGAGTACCCGTTGTTTTCAAAAAGGAAGAATATCAAATTCGCAACCTTTGAGTCGTACGGTATGGCGTATAGTCTCATTGGAGAAAAAGACGTTTTCTGCGCGGTCGATTTTGCCGAAATTTCGCCCGACGAATCGGATGTAATCATTGTTGCGCTGAGCGGAACAATGATGGCGAAAAAGAAAACGACTGAAAACACCGACGCGCTTTCCTGCTTTTTCAACGCAAAAGGCAGCAGCCGCGGCGAACACACCGAATATGTGGTTTCGGCAGACAATGCCGCTATTTCACGCTCCGAGCGCGCGGCAGACAGTTTTGCTTTGGTTGCCGCAAAGCGCGCAGAACTCAAAAACCTTTCAAAAGGCGAAGCTGAGTATTTGGGCAAAAAGCACCGCAGTTTTTGGGTATATCTTTTTATGGCTCCTTTTTTCGGAATCGGCTGTTCGGTTTTGTTCACGCCGGCAATGATGGCTTTCACTTCGATTATCGAACATGTTTCCTTTATCGAAACTGCGAAAGATCCTTTGTGGAGGGATATTTTTCTTTATTTCTCGTTAATTGCCGGGGTACTTTTTTCGTTCGCGATGTTTATTGTTGAAAAAATAACTTCAAAAAAATAAAAAATGAAAGGCGGCAAAGCTATGGAACACACAACCGATTACTCTGCCGAAAGAGACGCGCTCGACCTTATTGGCAAATATGACTTTATGCTTGAAAAAGAACCCGAAAGCGTATACAGTCTGCATTTATGCGGCTGATGTCTCAGCTGCATAAAAAAGCTATGGCTGTAATGTCGTCTGCCGACAAGCCATAGCTTTTTTAGTTAACAATATATGAGAAAAACTATTGTATAAAGCAATTATCCAAGCGCACTTTTCAAAACAGAAAGGTTGTTTTCCATTGCGCCGAGATATGTTTTTCCGTCTTCAATATCTGCCGATGTGGTTGATTGAAGCGAATCCATGCTGTAAATTTTTGCATTTTTGGATTTGGTGTTTGAAACTATGGTTTCGGCAATATCGTGGTTTGTGCCCTCAATTGTGAGCACACACGGAAGTTTCAGCTCATCAACCTTTTCGGCAAGAAATTTTACCGTTTCAAAGCTTGCTTCGGTTTCGGCGGAACAACCGACAAAAGCGGCATAGTAGCTCAAACCGTAATCATCCACCAAATAGCGGAACGGGAAGCGGTCGCCGAACAAAACGGTTTTATAAGTCGCATTATTCACAGCTTTTTGATATTCGGCATCCAAATCGGAAAGTTTATTCACATACGTATTTGTGTTGGTAACATATGTGCTCTTGTTATCCGGGTCAAGTTCCTGCAAAGCATCTGAAATTGCGGCAACCAGCGTTTCGGCGTTCTTTAAAGACAGCCAAACGTGTTCGTCCTTTTCGGCCTCATGTCCCATAAGTTCATCAAGTATTTCTTCGGTTGAAAGTTCATTTTTAACAAAGAACGGGTTTGTTTCGGAATCGGTCAGTGCTGCAAAACTTTCGTTTCCGAAATAGATATGAAAATGTTCTGCTTTTCCCGGTTCATGTCCATGGTCATTAAATTGAACAAACTTCGGAGCATTATTGTCATCGGTCTTAAACTGATAACGAACACTTTTAATTTTTCCGTCATCGTCGTTGATTGTTGTAAATCCGGAATAAGTATAGTTTCCGGTCACAGTCTTTCCGTCGGTATATTTAAAAGTAATTTCACTTCCGTCGATTGTTATATTTTCAACATCGCACTGCCATGAAGCTTTGTATTTTTCAAAAAAGGTTTTTTTTGTTGTTGCTTCATCGTCGTCATCTTCTGCCTTGTGTTCACAATATTCATCAAGATCTCCGTTTATGAGGTAAGGATAAAGCGATTTCCATTCACCGTCAAAATCCGAAAGCTCACGATCTTCAATGTCGCTTTCTTTGATTTCTTCATCGTGGCTATGTTCGTGCTCTTCTTCCTGCATTCCCTCAACGGTTTCTTCGTCTTTGACAGAATCACCAAGCACATCAAGAAGATTGATTACTTTCATATTTTTGTTATCTGCGCTTTCAAGAGCACTGTCAACCCATTCGTCAGACTCGCCTCCGACATAAACAAACATATCGCAATCTGAAATTTTCAAAATATCTTCGGCTGTGGGTTGATAACTGTGCAAATCAACGCCGCTGTCGAGCAGCATCGTTATGTCGGCATTTGCGGCATTGCTGCCCAAAATTTGCTTAACCCAGTCATATTCCGGAAAAATGGTGGTAACGATTTTAAGTTTCTTTTCTGTTGCGGGTGCAGATGTGCTTTGAATGGTGCTTTGGGTTGTTGTTTTATCCTTATCTGAATTGGTTGCGCAAGCAATAAAAATTCCGCAAATAATTACAACACAAAAAGCAATAGCTAATATTTTTTTCATAAAATTAAACCTCCGAATTAATTAAGTAAAAAGGCATAACAAAACAGGGACAGCTTTCTGTCCTCTTTGCATTTTCACTTTTTTAATTCAGAAGTTTTACTTTAAGAGATATGAGAGTATATGAAAAGATTTTTTCGGCTCGATGATTAAAAAAGGCAATAAATTCGCCGAGGTATACTGTAACAAAAACCGAAAAAACAGATAAAACAAGCTTTTTAAGCAGATTTCCAAAGCTGTGAATATAAGCGCAAATTTGACAGTCTTCACCCGTACAATCATGATTTGATTCAAGCGAAATAAAAACAAAAGCAAAAAGGAGAGAAAAGACGACAAACAAAGATACAAAAACTTTTAATTTTTGTTTTTTATTGAACATGTTTTCACAACCTCCTTTAGCTTTGTTTCTTGCAATTTTCACATATTCCGTAAAGCATTGTTTCGGACTTTTCAATTAAAAATCCGCTGTTTTTTTCAATGTCTTTGATCAATTTTTCTGCCTGAATATTATCCATGTGAAAACACTTTCCGCAACTGCGGCAAGCCATGTGCAAACTGTTTTGGCAGTGTTCGCTTTTAACATATCTGTATAAATTATCTCCTGCACTGTTTTTCGCAAAATATTTGACCACGCCTTCGGCTTCAAGCATAGCAATATTTCGATATATTGAACTTGGACTGATATTTTCATTTTCAAGTGCAGAAGAAATCATTTTAACCGATAACGGTTCGTCCGAATGTTTTTTTAGAAAATTTAAAAGGGCTTTTCGTTGTTTGGTGATATATTTTGGCAAAACAGTCACTCCGAATTTGCGATTCATTTGCAAATATTGTACACTGTTTTGACTGCTTTGTCAATATGCAAATCGTTTGCAAATTGATATTTTTGCGAAATTGACTGTAATAATTTTGCAAACTTTCAAAAAAGGCAACTTTTTCTTCTCGCTATGGGGTACAATAGTCACTCGATAAATTGTCATGATGACAAAAAACATGAAACCGTCGGAGGGTAATCAATGGTTTTTTCAAATTTATTCTTCGTGTATTTCTTCTTTCCGCTTAATCTTATCTGCTATTTTTTTGCAAAAGATTTGAAGCAAAAGAACCTTGTCATGCTGATTTTTTCGCTCTTCTTTTATA
>DKDD01000102.1:7749-8403 GCA_002451715.1 Ruminococcaceae bacterium UBA6857
TGGGGCGAACCGAAGTATGTTTTTCTTTTGGTTTTTGAATGTTTTGCGGATTGGCTTTTTGCGCTCGGAATTGAAAAGTTCCGCGGAACAAAAAAGGCAAAGTTTCTTCTAATCGGCGCGTGTGTTGTTGATTTGGGACTTATCGGAATTTTTAAGTATCTGACGTTCATTCTCACAAACGTCAAAGCAGTGACGGGAGCACCCGAAACAATTCCTCAAATCGCACTGCCGATCGGCATTTCGTTTTATACCTTTCAGCTTCTTTCATATGTTATCGACGTCTATCGTGGCGAAACAGAGGCGCAGAAAAAGTTTTGGTATGTTCTTTTATATGCAAGCCTTTTTCACCAGTGTATCGCGGGTCCCATTGTTCGCTACAGCGACGTCTGCTATGAAATTGAAAACCGAAAAACAAACCTCAACGAAATTTCAAAAGGAATCAGCCGTTTTGCAATAGGGCTTGGAAAAAAGGCGCTTTTGGCAAATGTTTGCGGTTCGCTTGCAGACACTGTTCTGCTTTCGGATTCGGCGCTTTCGGTTTCTGCCGATCTTCAAAAAAACATTGCAATTCTTTCAAGCCGTCCGGCACTCGGTCTTTGGCTCGGCATGATTTTCTATATGCTTCAGATTTATCTTGATTTTTCCGCCTATTCC
>DKDD01000031.1 GCA_002451715.1 Ruminococcaceae bacterium UBA6857
AACGTTGGGAAAGTGGGCGAAGGACTGCTATTAAATTTATGCAGTGTAAACAAAAAAACATGGTATAATGAAGCAAAACACATGTATGAAAAACAGTTAACAACGGATATTTTTAAATTGAATGACAAGTGTTTTACAATGTAAAACCTTTTCATTACACGAAAAGTATGCTTATCTGTCAGTTTTGCACAAAAGAGAGCATATCGGTTAAAAATTTTTTGTATGCAATAAAAACGAATAATTTTTAAAAACTCTTGCATAAACATGCAAAATAATGTATAATACACGCATATTATTCAAAGCTTTTGCACACAACGGCAAAAGTGCATTGAAAATTTATTAACGATTGCGAGGAAAAAACAATGAAAAACATCAAAAAAATCACAGCTCTTCTTCTTGCCGCAATTTTGTGCTTTGCGCTTGTTGCCTGCAATTCGGGCGACAAGGAAACAACAACTTCCGCACCGTCGGACAGCTCCGCAGCGGATTCTTCGGATACCGCTTCGGATACAAGCCTTGAAGACGTTAAAATGAGCGGAAAACTTTCAATCGCAACAAGCCCGGACTTCCCGCCGTTTGAATCGCTTGAAGGCGATAAGGTTGTCGGAATCGAAATCGACATTCTTGAAATGATTGCAGAAAAGCTCGGCGTAGAGCTTGAAATCAATCAGATGGACTTTGACTCGGTTCTTCCCGGTATTCAGAGCGGCAAATTTAACGTCGGCGTTTCCGGAATCACCGTTACCGAGGACAGAAAAGAAAACGCAGACTTTACAGATCCTTACTTCCATGCCGCACAGGCAATCATCGTTATGAACGGCAGCGACATCAAGTCTAAGGCAGACCTTGAAGGCAAAAAGGTTTCGGTTCAGACAGGAACAACTGCCGAAGAATACTGCATGAAGAACGGCTACGAAGTTTATGCTTTCCAGGCTAACAACGACGCTCTTTCGGCTCTTACAAGCGGAAAGGTTGACGCTTGGGTTGTTGATAACCAGACCGGTATTGCAATGTCCGCCGACACAGACGGAAAAACCGTTGTTCTTGACGAAGCAATGACCACAGAGCCGTACAGCTTCGCTTTCAAAAAGGGCAGCACTTCGCTTGTTAACGAAATCAACGGCTACATTGAAGGCTGGCTCAAAGACGGAACAATCGAAAAAATCTTTGAAAAATATGATATACCTTATGTTTCACCCGAAGCATAATTAAGGGGAAGCCTATGGCAGAAATTACTAAATTCTTTCAAACATGGGGCGCTCAGCTTCAAAAAACGTTCATTGAACAGGAACGTTATAAATGGCTCCTTGAGGGTCTTTCAAACACACTTATAATCACGCTCGGCGCACTCGTTATCGGCGTTGCGCTCGGAACCGTGATTGCAACAATCAAGTATTTTTCAAGCGACAAAAAGTTTTTGAAGTTTCTCGGAAAACTCTGCGATATCTATGTCACCGCAATCCGCGGAATACCGGTTGTTGTTCTTCTTTTGATTTTCTACTATCTTATACTTAAATCCTCAGAAGGCGTTGTTGTCGGAATCGTAACCTTCGGTTTGAACTCCGCTGCGTATATGGCAGAGCTGATACGCAGCGGCATCAACGCCGTCGATATCGGTCAGCTTGAAGCCGGACGAAGCCTCGGTCTTTCAAAAATGCAGACCATGCGAAAAATTATTTTTCCGCAGGCGGTCAAGAACATTCTGCCGGCAATCGGCAACGAGTTCATCGCTCTTTTGAAAGAGACTTCCGTTGCGGGTTATGTTGCCGTTAAGGATCTTACACGCGCCGGCAACCTCATAAGAAACAACACATTTGACGCATTCAACCCTCTTATTGCCGTTGCGCTTGTGTATCTCATTTTGGTAATTCTTCTTACCAAACTTCTCTCAACCTTTGAAAGGAGGCTTTCCAAGAGTGATCGAAGTAAAAAATCTAAGTAAAAGCTTTGACGGCGTTGAAGTCCTCAAAGGTATTAACGAAACGATCAACCGCGGCGATGTTGCCTGCATTATCGGACCTTCCGGTTCGGGAAAGTCAACCTTTCTTCGCTGCTTGAATCTTCTTGAAATGCCGACAGGCGGCCAGATAATTTTTGAAGGCAATGACCTCACCGCAAAGGGTGTTGACCTCAACCTTCACCGCCAAAAGATGGGCATGGTTTTTCAGCAGTTTCACCTTTTCCCCCACATGAGCGTTATTGATAACCTCACAATGGCTCCGGTACTGCTCAAAAAGGCAACAAAGGAAGAAGCCGAGAAAAAGGGAATGGAACTTCTTGAACGTGTCGGTCTTGCCGACAGGGCAAAGTCATATCCGGCCGAACTTTCCGGCGGACAAAAGCAGCGCGTTGCAATTGTTCGCGCGCTTTGCATGAATCCCGATGTAATGCTTTTTGACGAACCGACAAGCGCGCTTGACCCGGAAATGGTCGGCGAAGTTCTTGACGTTATGAAAGAGCTTGCAAAAGAGGGAATGACAATGGTTGTCGTCACGCATGAAATGGGCTTTGCAAAAGAAGTTGCAAACCGCGTGCTTTTTATGGACGACGGCATTATAATGGAGGAAGGAACACCGACGGAGATTTTTGAAAATCCCAAGTGCGAACGTCTTAAAACCTTCCTTTCAAAAGTACTTTAAGCCAATGCCGCATGATTTTGATGTGCGGATTGAAAAGTAAGAATTTTTTCGGGGACGGCAATTTTTTGTTGTCCCCCTTTTTGGGACTGTGTTGAAAATTTTGGCACATGTTAAAAAAGTGTTAAAAAGCCGCAAAAAAGAGTTGAAAGTTTTCAATATTTTATATATCATGATAAAAAAAGCAGTACGGCGGTTTTCAGCCTGTTGTTTTTCAGCCGACTGAAGAACAGGGACTTGAAAATCCCGGACTATA
>DKDD01000166.1:0-14131 GCA_002451715.1 Ruminococcaceae bacterium UBA6857
GCTTGCGGCAAGGTTTTCAAGTTCGGTTTTGAATTCGGCAAGCGGCTTTGAACGCACCCGACCGCGCGAAATGGGAATAATGCAATATGAGCAAAACCTGTTGCAACCGTCTTGAATTTTAACATATGCTCTTGTTCTTTCATCAAATGATGAGATTGAACAGGATGAAAACGGATCGCCGGTTTCGTGCTTTGATGTCAAAACTTTTCTTTGCCTGTCGCGGAAAAACTCTTCAAGAATTTCCGGAAGTTCTCCGTTGTTTTTGTTGCCGATAACAATATCGGCTTGAATGAGTGCCTTTGCGTCATCAGGATAAGCCTGCGGCATACAGCCGGTGAGAACAACAACGGCGTTCGGATTGTTGCGCTTAAAGCGCCGAACAGCTTGCCTTGTTTTTCTGTCGGATTCTGCGGTTACGGTGCAGGAATTAACAATATATACGTCGGCACTCTCGTCTTTTCCGACGGTTTCATATCCGAATTTATTCAAAAGTTCGCTCAGCGATTGGCTTTCATATTGATTAACTTTGCAGCCGAGCGTATAAAAAGCAACTTTCATTTTTTACCTCACAAATCATTGCAAAACTTTTTCAAATAAATATTATAAAGCATTGTCGACGGTATTTCAATAATTTTGTTTTAATTTTATCGCTTTTGTCATATATAATTGTGAGGAGATGATGAAATGAAGAGAATAATTCCGGTTTTGCTTTGCATTATAATAGTGTGTACTGTGTTTTCTTTTTCCTCTTTTGCCGAAAAAGAGCAGGCGAAACTTGATGTAAATGCCAAAAGCTATGTATTGATGGATGTTTCAAGCGGAAAGGTCTTGCTTTCAAAAAGCGAACACGAAAAATTATATCCCGCTTCGGTAACAAAAATTATGACGCTTCTTCTTGTAATAGAAAAAATCGACAGCGGAAAACTTTCGCTTGATGACACTGTTACGGCAAGCACTGCTGCCGCGGGAAAAGGCGGTTCGCAAATTTGGCTCAAGGAGGGCGAAACAATGACCGTTGATGAATTACTTCGAGCCTCTGCAATCGGAAGTGCTAACGATGCATGCACGGCTCTTGCCGAATACATTGCCGGAAGTGAAGAAGGGTTTGTGAAGCTGATGAACGAAAAGGCAAAAGAGCTCGGAATGAACGACACAAACTTTGTCAACTGTACGGGGCTTGATGACGATACCACGGAACATCTCACAAGCGCTTATGATATAGCACTTATGTCTCGCGAATTGCTCGGACACGAAAGAATACAAAATTACACAACGGTTTGGATGGATAAACTTCGCTCCGGAGCCACGGAACTTGTAAATACAAATAAGCTCGTAAGGTTTTACAAAGGCACCACCGGACTCAAAACGGGAACGACTTCAAAGGCGGGGCACTGTATCAGCGCAAGCGCAATGAGAAACGATCTTCATCTTATTGCGGTAATTCTCGGCGCCGATAACAGCACCGATCGCTTTGAGGGCGCAAAAAAACTTTTGAATTGGGGCTTTGCCAATTATGAAACAGTGACGCCGAAATATGACGAAAATCTTATTACCGATGTCGCCGTAATAAACGGAATTGAAAATTGTATTTCTCCGCAGGTTGAAAAAATTCTTCCGTTGACTCTTGAAACGGGAAAGAAATCAAAAATCGAATCAAAAGTTAATTTGGCTTTGAGTGTTGAAGCGCCTGTTGAAAAAGGTCAGGTTCTCGGAACGCTTGAATTTTCGGTTGAGGGCGAAACTATTGCAAGCTATAATCTTGTTTCACCTGTTGAGGTTAGAAGAATTTCATTTTTTGATATGATGAAACGCCTGCTGTGCTCTTTGAGCATAAGAGCGTGAAAAAATTGAAGTTGACAAATGTTAACAAATGTATTACAATACAAAAATAACACATTTTCCTAAGATACTGGAGGAATCAAAATGTCAGTAAAATTAACAGAAAAATACGTTTCCTCGTTTTTAACGGACTCGGAAATTAATTCATATTCTGAAAAGATTAAGGCTGCACATAAAGCACTTCATGAAAAAACCGGCGCAGGCAGCGACTTTACCGGTTGGGTGGATCTTCCTGTTGATTACGACAAGGAAGAATTTTCAAGAATCAAAACCGCCGCAAAAAAAATTGCTTCAAACAGTGATATTCTTATCGTTATCGGAATCGGCGGTTCATATCTTGGTGCAAGAGCCGTTGTTGAATTTATCAAATCACAGAATTATAATGCGCTCAGAAAAGGCACACCGGCAATTTATTTTTCAGGCAACAGCATAAGCTCGACCGCTCTTTCGGAGCTTGTTGAAATTTGCGACGGAAAAGATTTTTCTGTCAATGTCATTTCTAAATCCGGCACAACAACCGAACCTGCGATTGCATTCAGAATTTTCCGCGAAATGCTTATTAAAAAGTATGGCGAAAAGGGTGCGGCAGACAGAATATATGTAACTACCGACAAGGCAAAGGGCACTCTTAAATCACTTGCCGATACAGAAGGTTATGAAACCTTTGTTGTTCCCGATGATGTCGGCGGAAGATATTCCGTTCTTACCGCCGTCTATCTTCTTCCTATTGCTGCGGCGGGAATCGACATTGATGCTCTTATGGCCGGCGCCGCAAAAGCAAGAGAAGAACTTATGGCGGATTCTATCGACGAAAACGACTGTTACAAATATGTTGCAATCAGAAATGCACTTTATAACAAAGGCAAAGCAACCGAAATGTTTGTTTCCTATGAGCCGTGCTTCACAATAATGAACGAATGGATCAAACAGCTGTTCGGCGAAAGTGAAGGCAAAGAGGGTAAAGGTCTTTTCCCGACCTCGGCAATTTTCTCAACCGATCTTCATTCGCTCGGTCAGTATATTCAGCAGGGCGAAAGAATTATGTTTGAAACCGTTGTTAATTTCAATAAGCCACAAAGAGAAATTGTCATCAAAGCCGAAGAAGGAAACATTGACGGACTTAACTTCCTTGCCGGCAAGTCAATGGCTTTTGTCAACAGAAAAGCTTTTGAAGGCACTGTTCTTGCCCATAACGACGGCGGAGTTCCGAATATTGTTCTTGATGTTGACGCAATGGATGAAGAAAACCTCGGCTATCTTATTTACTTTCTTGAAAAGGCATGTGCGGTTTCGGGATATGTTCTCGGCATAAATCCGTTTGATCAGCCCGGTGTTGAAAGCTATAAAAAGAATATGTTTGCACTTCTTGGCAAACCGGGTTACGAAAAAGAGAAAGAAAGACTTGAAGAAAGACTTTCGATGTGATACAATAGGAATGTAAAAAATCCACGGACAGTGGAAATTATATAAGGAGGAGATATTTTATGATTTCTCTTATTTTAGGACACAAAGGCTCCGGAAAAACAAAGCACCTTATCGCTTGCTTGAACGAAGCTATCGAAACGTCAAAAGGAAATGTTGTTTGTGTTGAAAAAGAAACAAAATTGACATTTGACATTGATTATCGCGCAAGACTCATTGCTACCGATGATTTTGAAATAAAGGGTTATCATGCTTTTTACGGCTTCCTTGCCGGCGTATGCGCAGGAAATCATGACATTACCGATATTCTTGTTGACGCAACACTCAGAATCGGCGGAAGAGATTACAACGAACTTGCAAAGTTCCTTGAAGATGTTTATGAACTTGCTGAAGCTCAGGATAAGAAGTTTATCTTCACTATCTCGGCTGACAGAGAAGAACTTCCGGTTTCAATCTTCAATTTCTGCAAGGTTCTTTAATCTTTCGGAAAGCAATCTATTGCGGCAGGTCTTTTCCTGCCGCTTTTTTAGTAAAGGAAGTAAAAGATGAACTACGAAATTGAAAAAGAATATTATGATAAAGGTTATAAACTGATTTGCGGAATAGATGAAGCCGGGCGCGGTCCTCTTTGCGGTCCGGTATGTGCAGCGGCCGTAATCCTTCCGCTTGACTGCGAAATTGAAGGTATCAACGATTCAAAAAAACTCAGCGAAAAGAAGCGCGAGGCGCTTTTTGATGTGATTAAGGAAAAAGCTGTTGCCTATTCCGTTGCAATGTCCACGGCAAAAGAAATTGACGCGATAAATATTTTGCAGGCTACGTTCCTTGCAATGCGGCGCGCCGTCGGCGGATTTTCAAAAACGCCGGATCTTGCTCTTATCGACGGGAATCAAAAGCCGGGTCTTGACATTGACGAAGTTACGATTGTGAAAGGCGATTCAAAATGTATATCTATCGCTGCGGCTTCTATTCTTGCAAAAGTTACAAGGGATAGATATATGCGCGAACTTGACGAAAAGTATCCGCAGTTCTGTTTTGCCAAGCACAAAGGTTACGGAACAAAGCTTCATTATGAAATGATTCATGAATACGGAATTTGCGATGAACACAGAAGAACGTTTTTGAAAAAACTTTTCGGTGAAAACAATGGATAAGGCACAAAAGGGAAAAGCAGGAGAAGATTTTGCCTGTCGCATTCTTTCTGAAAAAGGCTTCCGCATAATTGAGCGAAATCACCATTCGCGCTACGGAGAAATTGATATTATTGCCGAAAACAGTAAAGCACTTGCTTTTGTCGAAGTTAAAGCAAGAAAGCAAAGCGGAAAAACAATGCCGCGCGAAGCCGTGGACACAAAAAAGCAAAAGAAAATCATTCTCACCGCAATGCTATATCTTCAAACGCATCCGGCACAAAAGCCGCCGAGATTCGATGTGTTTGAAGTTTGGCACACGGAAAACGGAATTTCAAAATACACTCACCTTGAAAATGCTTTTGATCTTTCAGCGCTCGGAGGCGAATATGAATTATTTTGATCTTCACTGCGATACCGTGACGGCTCTTGCCGACGGAAAAACAAACACTGCGATCGGCACTGAAAAGTTAAAGTTTTTTGAAAACTACACCCAGGCTTTTGCAATCTGGCTGGGTGATAATCTTAAACCAAACGAAGCTTTCAAAAAAGCGGGGGACTATTACAGTTATTTTAAGGATAACATATTAAGCTGTCAAAACAGTGGGTTTGTGCCGTTTTTGACACTCGAAAACGGTGCCGCTTTCGGAAATGAACTTGAAAACATATACCTTTGGAAAGAACGCGGTGTAAAGGCTGTTACTCTTACATGGAATGGAGCCAACGCTCTCGGTTTCGGTGCGTCTTTCCCTGACGGAGACGGACTTACTGCTTTCGGAAAAGAAGCGGTTTCGGTTATGAACGAATGCAAAATTTTTTGCGACGTATCACATCTTAACCGAAAAGGCTTTTTTGATTGCCTGCGTTTTTCAAAAGAACCGATAATCGCAACACACAGCAATTGCAAAAAACTTTGCTTTCATCAAAGAAATCTTGATGACGAACAGATTAAAGCGCTGTTTTCTTCCGGCGGCTTTTTAGGACTTTGTTTTTATCCGTTGTTTCTTGGAAAAGGCGACGTTTTTGAACTAATTTATGAGCACATTTATCACGCGCTTGAGCTCGGCGGAGAAAATCAAATCGGCTTCGGCAGTGATTTCGACGGTGCCGAAATGGACAAAAAACTTGATTCGCTTGAAAAGGTTTATGATCTTAGTTCGTTTTTAGCCGCAAAAGGCTTTGAAAATGAGCTTTTGGAAAAGATTTTTTATAAAAATTGTGATATTTTTTTCAATAATGTTTTACACAACTGAAAAAGTGTGATATCATAGTGCATATTTCTAACCGGAGGGATGTTTATGCTTTATACAAGTACAAGAGACAAGAGTGTTAAAGTAACTTCTGCCGAAGCGATTGCAAGAGGTATTTCAAAAGACGGCGGACTTTTTGTTCCTACCGAACTTCCGAAAATTTCTCCCGAATTTATTGATTCGCTTGTTGGCAAAGACTATATTACAAGATGTGAAAAGGTTCTTTCGCTTTTTCTTACCGATTACAGCTCGGAAGAAATCAGCTACTGCGTTAACGGTGCATATGCAAAAGGAAAGTTCAGCAGCGAAAAAGTTGCACCGATAAAAACCATTGCTCCGGGCGAGAACATTCTTGAACTTTGGCGCGGTCCTACCTGCGCGTTTAAGGACATGGCACTTCAGCTTTTGCCGTATCTTCTTACCGTTGCCGCAAAGAAAACCGTTGCAGACAAGACAATTGTTATTCTTGTTGCTACTTCCGGAGACACCGGAAAAGCCGCTCTTGAGGGCTTCAAAGACGTTGACAAAACGAAGATCATGGTCTTTTATCCGAACGACGGAGTAAGCCCGATGCAGAAGCTTCAAATGACAACGCAAGAGGGGGCAAACGTCGGTGTTTGCGCAATGAACGGTAATTTTGATGATGCACAAAGCGGCGTTAAGAAAATCCTTACCGACCCTGCCGTTGCCGAAAAACTCAGCAAAAACAACATGATGTTCTCTTCTGCCAACTCAATCAACTGGGGCAGACTGGTTCCGCAGATTGTTTACTATATCAGCGCATACTGTGACCTTATTGAAAACGGCAGCATCAAAAACGGTGACGAGATCAACATTGTTGTTCCTACCGGAAACTTCGGCAACATTCTTGCCGCTTACTATGCAAAGAGAATGGGAGTGCCTGTTAAAAAGCTTATCTGTGCTTCAAATTCAAACAACGTGCTTACCGATTTCTTTGAAAGCGGCAAGTATGACAAGAACAGAAAATTCTTTACAACTGAATCCCCGTCGATGGACATTCTTATTTCATCAAACCTCGAACGTCTTCTTTTCCATCTTTGCGGCGAAAACGATGAGCTTGTGAAAGAATGGATGAAGTCGCTTTCCGAAAACGGAGAATACGAAGTTACCGACGAAGTCAAAAAGCAGATTTTTACGCTCTTTGACGCAGGTTGCTGCAACGACGAAGAGACAAACGCAACAATAGCGGAAACTTTTAAAAACGGATATCTTCTTGATACTCATACCGCCGTTGCCGTTAAGGTTTACAACGATTATGTCAAAAAGACAGGTGACAAAATGCCAACCGTTATTGCTTCAACGGCTAATCCGTATAAATTCTCGGCTGCGGTTCTCAAGGCTATCGACGGTGAAAATCATGCCGATGCCGATGAGTTTGAACAAGTTGAACTGCTTATTAAAGAAAGCGGTGCGGAATGTCCGCCTCAGCTTTCGTCGCTCAAAGGCAAAACGCCGCGCTTTACCGATTACTGCGAAAAAGAAGAAATGGCAGACGCGGTTTATAAAATGCTCGGCATCTGATTGATTTGCTTATATTTTTCAAAGGAAGTCCTTTTCCGGGCTTCTTTTGGTCTGTAAAGGAGGGTTAGGATGAATATTTTTGCAATCGGCGACACTCACTTGTCGCTCGGTACCGATAAGCCGATGGACATTTTTAAAGGCTGGGACGATTATGTGTCGCGCCTTGAAAACAACTGGCGAAAAGTTGTCGGCGAAGAAGACGTTGTTGTGATTCCCGGAGACATTTCCTGGGCAATGAGCCTTGAGGGAGCGGAAACCGATTTAAGATTTCTTCATTCTTTGCCCGGCCGAAAAATAATCATGAAAGGCAACCATGATTATTGGTGGAACACAAAGCGAAAAATGGATAACTTTCTTTTGGAAAAATCATTTGACAGCATTTCGATTCTTTTTAACAATGCTTATCGTTTCGGCGATACCACGATTTGCGGAAGCCGTGGCTGGTTTTTTGACGCTGAAAGTGACGCAGATAAAAAAGTTCTTCTTCGCGAGGCCGGAAGACTTCGTTTGTCGATTGAAGAGGGAAAAAAACTCGGCGGAAAAATTGTTGCTTTTCTTCATTATCCGCCGGTTACAAAACTTCAACAGTGCGAAGAGATGATGAAAGTTCTTAAAGAAGCGGAAATTGAGCGTTGTTATTATGGCCATTTACACGGCGCTTCGGTGTTCAATGCCTTTACAGATACACTTGATGGGGTTAAATTTGACCTTGTTTCGGCTGATTTTTTGAATTTTTGTCCAAAATTTATCGGAAATTTTTAAAATGTTGAAAAAATTCAAAAAATCTATAGAATTTTTTAACAAATACTGATATAATGTTACGGTTAAAATGCATAATGGGTATCTAGCAGTAATCGCATAATACGGTATCGGCGGTTACAGTAAGTGTTTTACCCGTTGAAGAAGGAGTATAAAAATGAGTTTGAAATCATCAACCAAAACGGAAACCAACCTTTACACGCTTGAAGTTGAAATCAGCGCCGAAGATTTTGAGGCTGCTCAGGTTAAGGCTTTTTCAAAGCAGAAAAACCGCATTTCTCTTCCCGGCTTCCGCAAGGGTAAGGTAACAAGAAAAATGGCAGAAAACTTCTATGGCAAGAGTTTTCTTTATGAAGAAGCTCTTGATATCTGCTATCCGACCGCTGTTGAAGGCGCAATTGAAGAAGCAGGCCTTGAAGTTGTCGGAACAAAAGCCGCAGACATCAAGTCAATCGGTGAAGAAGGCGTTCTTCTTTCGGTTGAAGTTTTTGTAAAGCCCGAAGTTGAACTCAAGGCATACAAAGAACTTAAGGCAACCAAGAAAAAGGTTGAAGCAACCGACGAAGAAATCCAGAAGAAAATTGACGAACTTGTTGAAAGAAACGCAAGAGAAGTTTCGGTTGAAGACAGAGAAGTTCAAAACGGCGACATCACCGTTATCGACTTTGAAGGTTTTGTTGACGGCGTTGCTTTTGACGGCGGAAAAGCAGAAGAATATGAACTCACAATCGGTTCCGGTTCATTCATTCCCGGATTCGAAGAGCAGATTATCGGCCACAAGAGCGGCGATGAATTTGATGTAAACGTTAAGTTTCCCTCGGAATATACTCCGGAACTTGCCGACAAAGACGCTGTTTTCAAAATCAAGCTTCATGAAATCAAAGTTAAGGAACTTCCCGAAGTTGACGATGAATTTGCTCAGGACGCAGCAGACTGCGACACGGTTGAAGCTCTCAAAAAGAGCCTTGCTGACGAAATCAAAAAGCAGAAGGAAGACGAAAACGAAAGAGAAATCAGATCTCAGCTTTTCGACAAACTTGCAGAAAACGTTGTTGCCGAAATTCCTGAAGTTATGGTTGAAAACGAACTTGACAACCAAATCAAGGATATCGACTACAGACTTTCGTCACAGGGTCTCAACTTTGAAACCTATCTCAAATATATGGGAATGACTGTTGAACAGTACAGAGAGCAGGCAAAACCAGACGCAGAAAAGCAGGTTAAGATTCGCCTTGCTCTTGAAAAAATCGTTGAACTTGAAAACATCGATGTATCAGACGAAGACCTTGAAAAGGAATATGAAAAGTTTGCTTCACAGTATCAGATGGAACTTGAGCAAATCAAGAAGATCATTCCGGCAGACGGACTTAAAAAGGATATGGCTATCGACAAAGCTATTGACTTTGTAAGAGAAAACGCAAAGGTTACAACGGCAAGAAAGCCCAGAGCCGCAAAAGAAAAAGCAGAGGAAAAGGCTGAAGAAGCTTCCGACGCCGAATAATCCGACTTTTGATTAATGATCCTCTTGCTTTCCAACAATATAACAGACTGCCGGCACAATTTTAAAGCCGTGCCGGCAATGCACATATTATTTTTATGTCAGGAGGCGTAATTATGGCACTTGTACCATATGTAATTGAACAAACCAACCGCGGTGAGCGGCAGTATGATATTTTTTCGAGACTTCTCAACGACAGAATTATCGTTCTTTCGGATGAAGTTAACGACGCAACGGCAAGTTTGGTTGTTGCTCAGCTTCTTTTCCTTGAAAGCCAGGATTCCGAAAAAGATATCAGCTTCTATATTAACAGCCCGGGCGGAGTTGTAAACGCCGGTCTTGCAATTTATGACACAATGCAGTATATCAAATGTGACGTTTCAACAATCTGCATGGGTCTTGCCGCAAGCATGGGCGCATTCCTTCTTTCTTCAGGAACGAAAGGAAAGCGTTTTGCTCTTCCGAACAGTGAAATTATGATTCACCAGCCTTCGGGCGGAGCAAAAGGTCAGGCAACCGACATTAAAATCGTTGCCGACAATATTCTCAGAACCAAAGAAAAGCTCAACAAAATTCTTGCCGAAAACACCGGCAAGCCGCTTGATGTTATCGCGCACGACACTGAACGCGACAATTTTATGACCGCCGAAGAAGCGCTTAACTACGGTCTTGTTGACAAAATTCTCTATAAGAGATAATCAAAGGGGTAGATTCAATGGCAAGAGATGACGAAAACAAAGATAAGCCTGTGCGCTGCTCTTTCTGCGGAAAGCTTCAAAATGAAGTCGGAACGCTGATTGCGGGTCCCGGGGTTTATATTTGTGACGAGTGCATTGACATTTGTCAGTCTATCATAAACGAAGAGCCAAATTCAAAGCGCAAAAAAGGGGACGAAACCGATTTCGATTCGCTCCCGAAGCCGCATGAAATCAAGGCTCGCCTTGACGAATATGTTATCGGACAGGACGAAGCAAAGCGTACACTCAGCGTTGCTGTTTATAATCACTATAAGCGTATCTTTTCAAAAAATAAATCCGATGTCGAAGTTGCAAAAAGCAACATTTTGATGCTCGGACCAACCGGTGTCGGTAAAACAATGCTTGCTCAAACACTTGCAAGGATCCTTGACGTTCCGTTTGCAATTGCCGACGCAACAACGCTTACCGAAGCCGGATATGTCGGTGAAGATGTTGAAAATATTCTTCTCAGACTTATTCAGGCAGCAGATTATGATGTTGAAAAAGCTGAACGCGGAATAATTTATGTTGATGAAATCGACAAAATTTCGCGCAAGTCAGAAAGCACTTCAATTACCCGCGATGTAAGCGGCGAGGGTGTTCAGCAAGCGCTTTTGAAAATTCTTGAGGGTACTGTTTCAAATGTTCCTCCGCAGGGCGGAAGAAAGCATCCGCAGCAGGACTTTATTCAAATTGACACAACAAACATTTTATTCATCTGTGCCGGTGCTTTTGACGGAATCGAAAAGATTGTTGAAAAGCGTATGGGCAATTCCGGTCTCGGTTTCGGCGCAAAAATCAGAAGCAAGGAAGAGGTTGAAGCAAGCCGACTTATGCAGCAGGTTGTTCACCACGACCTTGTGAAGTACGGTCTTATTCCCGAACTTGTCGGAAGACTTCCGATTATTACGGCGCTCAACTCGCTTGATAAAACTGCGCTTATTAAAATCGTTACCGAACCGAAAAATGCGCTTGACAAACAGTATGAATATATGTTCTCGATGGATGGTGTTAAACTTGAATTTGCTCCAAGTGCACTTGAGGCTATTGCCGAGAAGACACTTGAAACAAATACCGGAGCAAGAGGACTTCGCTCTCAGTTTGAAAAAGTTCTGATGAAGTATATGTATGACGTTCCGTCAGATCCGACTGTTTCAAAAATCACAATCACAAGGGACGTTGTTGAAGGAAAGGGAGAGCCTATTTTTGAACACGGTGAACATTCCCAGTTTTCGAACGAGGCTCAGCCGAACAGTTTTATCGCAAAAAGACAAAAAGTGTGAAATTGACTATTGACTTTTTATATCTCTATGTGTTAAAATGTTTGAGCATAAAAATTGTGGAGGTTAAAACATGACTGCTCTTCAGTATATTCTGTCAATTGTTATTATAATCGTTTCTGTTATAATTGTTGTTCTCGTTCTTTTCCAGGAAAGCAAGCAGGAGGGACTCTCCGGTGCTATTGCCGGTGCGGCTGACAGCTTTTTCGGCAAGAACAAAGGCAGAACAATGGAAGCAAAGCTTGCCAAGTATACAAAGATTGCCGGAACAATTTTCTTTGTTCTTGCTCTTGTTTCATCTTTGCTTGTTCTTTTCGGAATTTAACAGTAGCGTAGAACTGAATAACTTTGAAATTTGCTCCTTTCGCTTTCTGCGAAAGGAGTTTTTTCTTGATTTTTTTATAATATTTGTGTATAATAAAATGATATTATATTCACTAATAATCTGCTTTTGAATGAGAGGTGCAATATGGATACAAAAGAACTTTGTTTTTTGCTTGCCGAAGCCAACGGAACATCGGGTGACGAAAGCGAGGTACGCGAACTTTGCAAAAAATATTTATCAAAGTATATGGAAGTCGATTCCGATACAATCGGTTCTCTTGTCGGAACAATGGGCAACGGACAACTTAAAATTTTGCTTGATGCGCATATTGACAGAATCGGTCTTGTTGTTCGCGAAATTGACGAAAACGGATTTTTACTTGTCTCGTCAGTCGGCGGCGTTGATCCGCGTGTTCTTGTCGGCGCCGAGGTTACAGCAATTGGAAAAGAAAAACTTCGCGGAGTAATTTGCTCAACTCCGCCGCATTTGATTACAAAAGCCGACAAAGAAAAGGGTGTTGAAGTTAAAAAACTTGCCGTTGATATCGGCTTTTCAAAAGAAGAGGCAGAAAAGAAAGTGTCAATCGGCGACAGAATCGTTATCGGCTCAAAATCACTCACTCTTTTAAACAATAAAATTTCATGTGCGGCGCTTGATGACCGATGTGGTGTTGCTTCGTTGATTCTTGCGATTGAAAAGCTTTATGGAAAGCTTAAGAACTGCACTGTTGCACTTCAGCTTTCGTCTCAAGAAGAAGTTGGTGGGAGTGGAGCAAAAACCGCCGCATATACCGCCGACAGCGACATTGCAATTGTTGTTGACGTCGGATTCGGTTCCGACCCCTATTGCGATAAAACCGAAACGAACGAGCTTTCAAAAGGTCCTTCAATCGGAATTTCGCCGACTCTTGACCGCAAAATTATGCTTGAACTTGTTGAAACGGCAAAGGAAAACAACATTCCGTATCAGCATGACGTCATGAGCGGAAGAACGGGAACCAATGCGGACAACATCAACATTTCTCGAGGCGGAGTCAGAACGACCCTTCTTTCAATTCCGCTTCGTCATATGCACACAGCAGTTGAAGTTATTGATGTCAGAGACGTTGAATATACCGCCAAACTTATTGCGGCTTATGTCATGAAAAAGGAGGCAGAATATCATGCTTGAGACGCTTAAAACACTTTGCGAAATGAACGGAACCTCCGGAAGAGAAGAAAATATCCGCGAATATATTCTTGAACGCATTGAAGGAAAATGCAAAATCAAAGTTGATGCCATGGGAAATATCATCGCGTTCAAAGAAGGCAAAAAAAGAGCCAAAAACAAAGTTATGCTTTCCGCACATATGGATGAAGTCGGTTTTATTGTGACATACATCACAGATGAAGGATATCTTCGTTTTGATTCTGTCGGCGGCATTGACGAAAAAGTAATTGTCGGAAGAGCTGTTACGGTCGGTGATAAAAACGTTCCCGGCGTTATCGGAATCAAAGCAATTCACCTTACCGACAAAGCGGACGAAGGAAAAGTTCCGGAAATTTCTTCAATGTATATTGATATTGGAGCAACGGATAAAAAAGAGGCCGAAAAATATGTTTCAATAGGCGACAGCGCATACTTTATTTCAGACTTTGAGCGCATCGGCAACAATAAAGTCAAGTCAAAAGCACTTGACGACCGTTTCGGTTGCGCAACAATGATTGATATGATCGAAAACGGAACCGAATATGATGCATACTTTGCTTTTCTTGTTCAGGAAGAAGTCGGTTTGCGCGGAGCGGGTCCTGCGACTTATGCAATAGAGCCGGATTATGCAATAGTTCTTGAAGCAACAACGGCAGCCGATGTTGCTGGAGTAAAAAAGGAAGACTGCGTTTGTGCACTTTCAAAAGGTGCCGTTGTTTCGTTTATGGACAGATCTACGGTTTATAACCGCGACCTTTTTAAGCGTGCATTTGAACTTGCGAAAGAAAACAAATTTGCCTGCCAGACAAAGACAACGGTAGCCGGCGGCAATGATGCAGGAGCAATTCACAAAAGCGGAAAAGGCGTTTATACGCTGACGGTTTCACTTCCGTGCAGATATATTCATTCTGCAACAAGTGTTGCGGACATCAATGATATGGAAGCCTGCCAAAAAATGGCAAAGGTACTTCTTGCGGAGTTTGCAAATGCTTAAAATTGCCGAAGAAAGCGATTTTAAACGACTTAAACAGTTTTGTAAAGACAGCATTTTCGGGACTTATATTTGTTGCCGCGCGGAAGCTTATGGATTTTCTTCTTCATTTTCAAAGCTTTGGATAGGCGAAAACGTTGAAAAAAGAATAACTTGCGCCATTTCTTCGG
>DKDD01000166.1:14200-16796 GCA_002451715.1 Ruminococcaceae bacterium UBA6857
AATGAATATGATTTTGAAGAGCTTTCATTTATGATTTCGGCTCTCGGCTTTAAATCAATTCTGACAACTTCGGAAACTGCCGAAAAATGCGGAATAGCAAACTTTGAAACGAAGCCGATTTTATATTGCAAAAACATCAGTGGAACCGTTGAAACAAGCACTGCGGAAGTACCGGACATGAAAGCCGTCTATGAACTTTTTTGCTCATGTTTTCCAAGCAGTTACATCAGGAACAAAGACTCTTATCTTTCATGGCTTTCGGATTTTACTTTCAGAAGAAACAGAAGTCTTGCAAGAATTGAAATGGCATTTTGCGGCTCAAAAATCGTTGCCGCGGCTCTTACCTCGGCTGAATGTGAAAACGGCGCGGTAATATCTTCTGTTGCATGTGACAAAGAATTTCGCCTAAACGGCTTCGGAAAAGCCGTTTCGCTTTCGCTTGCACAAAAACTTCAAGCAGAAAACAAAAATGTTTTTGTAATTGCCGAAAACAACGAGCTTTCGGCATTTTATAAAAAAATCGGATTTAAAGATTGCGGTTTTGCCGCATACATAGAAAGGCACTGAAAAATGTTTGATTTTGATAAAAAGATATACGAATATGCAGATGAAGCGGTAAAAATAGCAAAGGGTGAATTTGAAGCGATTGATAAGATTACCGAATACAATCAGCAAAAGATACTGAAAGCTTTTATAAACAATAATGTCAGCGAATCAATGTTCAGCGGCACCACCGGTTACGGATACTCAGACCGCGGACGCGAAACGCTTGACAGAGTACTTGCCGAAGCAATGGGTGCGGAAGACGCGATAATCAGACATAACTTCACTTGCGGAACGCATACACTTTCCGTTGCTCTTTTTGGTGTTCTTCGTCCGGGCGACATAATGCTCTGCGTTACGGGAACTCCGTATGACACGATTCATCCTGTCATTGGTCTTGCCGGAGAAGACGGCATGGGTTCACTCAAAGATTTCGGTGTAATTTATAAACAAGTCGATCTCAAAGATGACGGAACGCTTGATTATGATGCAATTGAAAAAGCTGTTGATGATAATATTGCAATGGTATATATTCAGCGTTCGAGAGGTTATTCTCTTCGTCCGTCGCTTTCGGTTGACGAAATTGAAAAAGTTGTAAAAATAACGAAGAAAAAGAGCAATGCAATCGTTATGGTTGATAATTGCTACGGCGAATGGGTTGAAAAAAGAGAGCCGACAGAAGTCGGCGCCGACCTTATTGCAGGTTCACTCATTAAAAACCCCGGAGCCGGAATTGCAAGAACCGGCGGCTATATTGCCGGACGACATGATCTCATTGAGAAATGTGCCGCTAGACTCATTTCTCCCGGAATCGGGCGTGAGGTCGGGTGTACGCTCGGAATGAACAGGGAGCTTTTTCTCGGTGTATACAGTGCACCTCACGTTGTCGGTGAAGCGCTCAAAAGTATGGCTTTTGCCGCTGCGCTTTTCAAACTTATCGGCTTTGATTCAACACCGGCTTCGGGTGAAATCAGGCATGATATTATTCAGGCGATAAAGCTTCATAACGAAAGGAACCTTATTGCCTTTTGTCGCGGAATTCAAAAGTGTTCTCCGGTTGATGCTTTTGCCGCACCTGAACCGTGGGATATGCCCGGATATGACAGCAAAGTTATTATGGCCGCAGGAGCGTTCACACTCGGTTCTTCTATTGAACTTTCTGCCGATGCTCCGCTTCGTGAGCCGTTTGCCGTTTGGATGCAGGGCGGACTCAATTTTCACAGCGCAAAACTTGCAATTATGAGTGCTGCGGACGAAGTTCTTAAAATTCAGTGAAAGGACATTAAAAATGAGCAACTTCAAAGGCTTTGACAGAGATACTTTTCTTTTGCTTGCGGAGAATCGCTTTAACGACAGCAAACCGTATTACGACGACATTAAAGAAAAACTCAAGCAAAAAGCAATTGTCCCGATGAGAGAGATTTGCTCCGACCTTGCGCCGCAACTTTTTGAAATTGACAGCCAAATGAATTTGATTCCTGTAAAAATGGTTTCAAGAATAAGACGTGACACACGCCGCGCAAAAAACATGAATATGTATCGAGACAACATTTGGTGTATGTTTATGCGTCATAAATATGAATGGAACTATCAGCCATGCATGTGGTTTGAGGTTATGCCCGGCTGTTATTCGATCGGCGTCGGAATGTTCAGAGCCGACACGGCTTATCTTGAAAAATACCGTGAAGTTTTAAGCAAAAATCAAAAGGAATTTAAAGCCGCATTAAATAGCGTTTATTCTGCCGGTGCCGTTGATGTTTTGGAACGTTATGCAAAAGACAAGCCCGGAGAGATTTCAAAGGAACTTGTTGATTATTACAACGCAAAAAGTTTGTATTTTATCAAAAGCAATTTTAATCTTGAACCCCTTTTTGACGGCAGTGTTTTAAAAGAACTTGAGAAGACAATCAATGCGTTCGCACCTATGTATAAATTTTTCCTCAAAGTTACCGAAAAAATGATTAGCGAGAAAGGTAGATAATTTTATGTCAAGATTCGAACTTTACAAAAAACTTAAAAGCGGAACCGACATCAGGGGAGTTGCCGTTGAAAC
>DKDD01000069.1 GCA_002451715.1 Ruminococcaceae bacterium UBA6857
TAATCGCCCCAACCGGCAAAGCCGTGAACGAATACATAAGTATAATTTGTTTTGAAAGCCGATTCGTCAACATCGACTTTCGGAATGTTGAGGGTAGGGAACAGGAACATTATAAGAGCGATAAAAGTTGAAATAATTTTCTTCATAGCAGACTCCTTTTGTTAATATTTTATGTACTAACTGTTAAACTGATTTTAACATGAATCGTTCGATTTGTCGATAGAGTTTAATACTTTTTAAAAATTCATTATTATTACAAAAACATGTTCTTATTTTTGGCGGGCAAAAATAGAATATCGAAATATCATTATTCTTACTATGTGGTAAAATATTATATATAACTTGGAAAAACACGGAGGAAATAACATGTCTAAAAAGTTTATTTCGCTTATTCTTTCAATTGCAATGGCATTTTTGTCTCTTTTTATGCCTGCAAGCAAAACCAAAGCACCTAAGGATACTGAAAATTTTGTTCCGGTAATTCGCTTTGCTGTGTTCAGCGACAGTCACGTTGCCACAATCGGTGACACAAGGTCAAGACGCATGCAAAAAGTCATGTCTCTTGCCTACAGCGATGCCGAACAGGATGAGAATTACAAAACGGTTGACGCTGCTTTGGTTGCCGGTGACCTTACAGACAACGGAACAACTGCACAGTTCATCGGCTTTAAGGCTGCCGCCGACAGTGCTTTAAAAAAAGGAACCGTTTTAATGCCCGTTGTCGCAAAAAATCACGACGGCTATACATATTCAAGCAAATCGCTTTCGGTTTATAAAGATATTACCGGGCTTGATTCGGACTTTCACAACGTTGTCAACGGTTTTCACTTTATAGGTATTTCGGCTTCTAAAATAGAAGGTGAACATTACAGTGAGTATCAGCGCGAATGGCTCAAAGAACAGCTTATTTCAGCGGCAGCCGATGACCCGCAAAAGCCGATTTTTGTTATTCATCATGAGCATGTTTCCGATACTGTTTACGGAAGTTATGATGTTGACGGTTGGGGACTTGATTATTTCAGAGATATTCTTTGTGATTATCCGCAGATTATTGATTTTTCAGGTCATTCGCATTATCCGTCAAACGACCCGCGTTCAATTTGGCAGGGTGAATTTACCGCAGTCGGAACCGGTGCCTTAAAATATGCGGAATTTACCGTTGACGGAAAAAACAAGGTTCACCCGGACGGATATAAAAACATTGCACAGATGTGGATTGTTGAAGTTGATTCAAACAACAGAGTTCGGCTTAGAAATTTTGATGCTTTGAATGCGACACTTCTTTGCGAATATATTATTGAAAATCCTGCCGACAAAGATAACAGACAATATACTCCGGAACAGCAGAAAAAGTCTTCTTCAGCTCCGATTTTTTCAGAAAATGCCGAACTTAAAATCAAAAAAATTGCCGGAAAGTATAAAGTGACCGTGCCAAAAGCAAAAAGTACCGATGAAAAAGTTATTGCACTATATCGTATTTCGGTACTTGGAGCAAACGGCGAAATTATTGATTCGCAGTATCTACTCAATAATTATTGGCTCGGTAAAACATATGAGAATGTAACATTCAAAGTAAAAGCGGATAAAGGCTCAATAATCAAAGTTGTTGCCGAAAATGCATACGGTATGCAATCGGAAGCTTTAAGCGCTCAACTCGGATAATATATTTATACAAACAAGCATGACAGCGGCACGGGAAAACCATGCCGCTTTTTGTATATACAAATTTGGTTTGCAATCATTGGCAAGACTTTTAAAATAATATGACTAATATGCACAGGAAAAATCAGCATGAAAGGTAACACAAAATGATATGAAACAATAAGGAGCCCTGCAATAATTTTAAAAAAGTCGTGATTACTGCTTTATTCAAATTTTTTGACAAATTTATTACACAAATTTAATGAAATGTGCTTAATAATCAGATAAAATCAATATTGGTTAATTATGCACTTCTTTTTTGAAAGGGACACTATGAGCTATTCAATTTATATTGCGGACGACGAGAAAAATATCAGAGATATCATTAAAAGTTTTCTTGAACGCGACGGATATGTTGTTTCCGCGTTTGAAAACGGCGACGACCTTATGACGGCGTTTTTTCAAAAACCGTGTGACCTTGTCATTCTTGATATCATGATGCCGGGAACGGACGGACTCACAATTTGCCGCATGCTGCGCGAAAAAACCGATGTCCCGATAATTATGCTCACTGCGAAAAATTCAGAATATGATTATGTTAAAGGAATCACCCTCGGAAGCGATGATTATCTTACAAAACCGTTTCGCCCGACAACGCTTCTTATGCGTGTTCACGCTCTTTTGAGAAGAATTGAAATGAGTAAAAAATCTTATGCCCAAAGCAAAGCGGATATTGTCGTAGGTAATCTTACTTTTTCTCCGGATTCAAATGCGGTTTACTGCGCTTCAAAACCCGTTGATCTTACGCAGACAGAGCTTCGAATGCTCTCATATATGCTTCAAAATCCCGAAAAAGCTTACTCTCGCGATGAGCTTTTGAAAAAAGTTTGGGGATATGAAAGCGAAGCGGAAACAAGGGTTACAGATGAAACGTTGCGCCGAATCAGGCGCAAACTTTCAATAGCCGGAAGCAATGTCAGTGTTCAGACAATTTGGGGATACGGCTATCGTCTTCGTGTTTCGGAGGATACAAAATGAAACATATAAGACTTCAGATCCTCTCTGTTATATGGGTTGTAATTTTGCTTCTTTTCGGCTCGTTTGACGTCATTCTGAATACAGCCTTGCCGCTTTACTTTGAAAATCAAGCCAAAGGTGCTTTGGAATATGAAATTAACTACATTAAGGAACTGATTAATGACAAAGAAACCGGTGAAAACACTGCGGAAGAATATGTTGGAACATATTTCAGCGGAGAAATTAATTTCATCGTTCTTGATAGCGAAGCCAACCCCAAAAACGATGTTGGTGATAGCTATAAAACAAATCAAAAAATCACTGAAAGTGAAGTTATTGAATACGAAGAAAATAACGAACTCGAAATTGAAAAATGCTATACCTTTAAAACTGAAAACGGATACTATATTCTTGTTAAATATGTTGACGTTTTTGCCCTTTACGGTGAAAATGTTCCGACAATTATGTATATCAATATCAAGCCGCTGCTTCAATACACAAAAACACTTGACATTTTGCTCGGTGTTGCTTTTTTCTGTGTAACAATCGTTATGAGTGCAATCGGACTCAATCTCGGCCGCAGAATCGAACAATCGCAGGAAGCACAGCGACGCTTTTTTCAAAACTCATCTCACGAACTTAAAACTCCGCTTATGGCAATTCAAGGTTATGCAGAAGGAATACAGGCGGGTGTTATCGATCCGACGGAATCGTCGACTGTTATTCTTGAAGAAAGCGACCGCATGACAAAACTTGTTGAAGAAATTTTGTCAATTTCAAAAATTGATGCACACAGATTGAACCTCAATAAAACCGTTGTCGATGTGCGCGAAATTTTGTATGACTGTCTTCGTTCGGTTGAAGGTATTCAAAACGAAGCCGAAGCAGAAATCAGCATTGATTTTTCATCGGTTCCGGTATATGCGAAATGTGATGAAGATCAGCTTGCACGAGCATTTACAAATGTCATTGTAAATGCCATCCGTCATTGTAACGGAAAGATTTATGTTGTTTGCAAAGAAAGCGGAAAAAACTGCATTATTAAAATTTCAGATACCGGCGACGGCCTTTCGCAGGA
>DKDD01000066.1:0-10457 GCA_002451715.1 Ruminococcaceae bacterium UBA6857
ACCGAAAAGGAAACTTTTCTTTTACACATGGAAAAATTTTATGTTCCCGAACGCATTGTTGTCGGCGTCGGTGGAAATTTTGACGAAGATAAAATGCTTTCAAAAATTAAAGAGTATTTTGAAGAAAAGAAGAACACACAAAACCCGATTAAGGCGGTGCCGGTTCCGTTCAAAAAGTGCGTCACACTTGAAAAACGCTCGTTTGAACAAACCCACTTGATGCTTTCTTTCCCGGGTATTCCCGTTGACCACGAAGACCTTTTTCCTTTGCAACTTTGCATGTTCATTCTCGGAACGGGCAGTTCTTCAAGGCTCAACCAGCGAATCCGCGAACAGCTTGGGCTTGTATACAGCGTTGACGCTTTTCTTGCACGCTATCTCGGTGGCGGATACATTGCCGTTTCAATGAGCCTTTCACCGAAAGGGCAGAAAAAAGCACTTGAAGAAACCTGCAAAATTATCCGTGAATTTCCCGAAAGCATCACAAAAAAGGAACTTTCAACCGCAAAGGAAAAACTGATTTCAAGCCTTATCATGAGCCGAGAACAGCCTCATTCAAAAGTTTCTTCAATGGGTCAAAGCCTTTTGATTCTTTCAAAGTTCATTGACGACGACGAAATCATTGAACGCATAAGCGCCGTCACGGAAAATCAAATTAAAGACGCGGCAAAAAGATATCTTGATCTTAAAAAAGCGTCTTTCACCGCGGTTGGCAAAACAGAGAAAAAAGAATTTTATGAAAAAATAATCGAGGGATAACAAAACCCTTATGATAGGAGATATAAAAATGACGCTCAAGGGAGTTAAAAAACTCGTTGTCAAGGTGGGCACTTCCACCCTTACATATGAAACGGGAAAAACAAACATCAGACGAATGATGAAGCTTTGCTCCGTTCTTGCCGATTTGCACAACGCCGGAATGGACGTTGTTCTTGTAACATCCGGTGCAATCGGAGTCGGAGTCGGAAAGCTCGGTCTTTCAAAAAAGCCTGAGGATATTCCCGGAAGGCAGGCGGCCGCCTGCGTCGGTCAGTGCGAACTGATGTTTATGTATGACAAATTTTTCAGCGAGTACGGTCAAAAGATAGGTCAGCTTCTTGTTACCAAGGACGACTTTGAAAACGAAACAAGAAGGGAAAACCTTTCAAACGCATTCCAAAAACTTTTTGAATACGGCGCAATTCCCGTTGTTAACGAAAATGACAGCGTTGCAACCGAAGAAATCGTGTTCGGCGATAACGACAGCCTTTCCGCAATTGTTGCAAAGCTTATCGGTGCGGACGCACTTGTCATTCTTTCGGACATTGACGGTCTGTTCGATTCCAACCCGACCGAAAACCCGGACGCAAGACTTATTCCCGTTGTTGAAACGATTGACGAAAAAATCTTTTCAATCTGCGGCGCGGCAGGAACAAGCCGCGGAACCGGCGGAATGGTCACAAAAGTTCACGCCGCACAAATTGCAAGCGATTGCGGAATCCCGACCGTTGTTATGAACGGCAGTGCGCCGCAGGACATTTATAAGCTTATTGACGGCAGACAGACCGGAACGCTGTTTTTGCCGAAGAAAGATTCGGCAAAATTTGAATAATCGTAGGGGCGGATTTCGTTCCGCCTGAACCACCCAATTTTTTGCACATCATAAATTTGCTGGTAAAACATACGGTTAAAACGTAGGGGCGTTGCTCGAGGCGCCCGTGGAATTTTACCGTTTGTAACGCGTAATTTTATAGGAAAACACGCGGGTTCCCCCCTGCCTCCCTCCGGTGAGGAAGGTGGCAAAAATCGTAGATTTTTGACGGAGGGAGCGTAAGTTTAACGCAAAGTCAGCGTAGGAAATCTCTCCCTCAGTCGGCACAGCCGACAGCTCCCTCACAGGAGGGAGCCAAAGAGAGTTTGCAAAATTTGAACAATTCGTAGAGGCGGATTTCGTTCCGCCCGAAAAACTCGATTTTTTTGCACCGCATAAATTTATTGCGGAAACGTACGGTTAAACTGTAGGGGCGTCTCGCGAGGCGCCCGTTTAACCCTTACCATTTGCAGTATATATAAAATTATAGATATTCCTGTGATTTAACCATACAACCACGCAACAGATTTATATGGTGGAAACAGTGAGGTTCATGGGAGCCTCAAGCGACTCCTCTACGAATTGAACCACACGGCACCTTTTAAAACTTTCCGCTTGCTTTATTCCATATCAGATAAGAGATAACAGATAATAGATAATAGACACATATTTACAGAGGTGAAACATAATGCTCACAGAACTCGGAAAACGTGCAAAAAAGGCCGAAGAATACCTTATGACCGCACGCACGGCAGAAAAAAATGACGCGCTGAACAAGATTGCAGATGCACTTCTTGAAAACACAGAAGCAATCATCGCCGCAAATGAGATTGACGTTAAGGTTGCAAAAGAAAACGGCATGAAGCCGTCGCTTGTTGACCGCCTTTCGCTCGATGAAAAAAGAATCGCATCAATGGCTTCGGGAGTAAAGGAGGTTGCTCTTCTTGATGACCCGGTCGGAAAAACAATTTCCGGCTCAATAAGACCGAACGGTCTTGCAATTGAAAAAGTCAGCGTTCCGCTCGGCGTAATCGCAGTAATTTTTGAAGCACGTCCAAACGTCACCGCAGACGCGGCTGCACTCTGCCTCAAAAGCGGCAACAGCGTAATCCTCCGCGGAGGAAAGGAAGCTTTTCATTCAAACAAAGCAATTGCCGACGTTATGCGCAAAGCAGTGAAAGAAGCGGGTCTTCCCGAAGACTGCATTTTGCTTGTTGAAGACACTTCAAGAGAAAGCGCAAACGAACTTATGAAAATGAACGATTATGTTGACGTTTTGATTCCGCGCGGCGGAGCAGGACTCATCAAAGCCTGCGTTCAAAATTCAACAGTTCCCGTAATCGAAACCGGAACAGGCAACTGCCACGTTTACGTTGACGAATTTGCAAACCTCGAAATGGCAAAAGATATTCTTTACAACGCCAAAGTTTCGCGTCCGTCGGTTTGCAACGCTTGCGAAAGTCTTCTTGTTCACAAAGCCGTTGCCGAAAAGTTTTTGCCGATGGCAAAAGCCGAACTTGACAAAGCAAACGTAATCATTCACGGCGACGATGAGAGCGCAAAAATTATCCCCGACGTTGTTCCCGCAACAGAAGAAGATTACGGCAAAGAATATCTCGGCTATGAAATCAGCGTTAAAGTTGTTGAAAACATTGACGAAGCAATTGCTCACATCACAAAATACGGCACAGGACACAGCGAATGCATCGTGACGGAAAGCTACTCAAACAGCCAAAAGTTCACGTCAAAAGTTGACTGCGCGGCGGTTTATGTCAATGCTTCGACCCGTTTCACGGACGGCAACGAATTCGGTTTCGGCGCAGAAATCGGAATTTCAACCCAAAAGCTCCACGCAAGAGGACCTCTCGGTCTTCCAGAGCTTGTAAGCTTTAAATATGTTGTCAGAGGCAACGGTCAAATCAGAGGATAACTTTATGGAAAACGAAAATAAATCAAAAGCTCTGAATTATATCGTCGGTGCGGTTGTTCTTGTTTTCGCGCTGATAGGCATTATAAGCGTTGTTTCGCTTGTTGCCGGCAAAGTTCAAAAAGCAACCGACAACACTGCAAAACTGCACGAATACGAAGACTTTATCTATCCCGTTGTTATGAACGACCCGGACACGTTTGACGACGTTTCAAAAGCCGACCAAAGCCAGCTTATTGCAATTTCGATTTGGTCTATTCTTCGAAGCGGAGTTGACGCGGATAAATACGAATACTCCGACACGGGAATGCTTCTTCCGAAAGCGGACGTTGAAAAAGAGTTTTCGCGCCTTTTCGGTTCGGATGTAAAAGTTCAGCATACCTCTGCCGACGGCGGCGGAATCGAATTTAAATACAGCGAAAAAAAGGGACAATACATTATTCCCATCACCGGTATCACGGCGCTTTATACTCCGAGCGTTCTTGACGCAAAGGAAAAAAGCGATTCGATAATTCTTTCTGTCGGCTATCTTTCCGGCGACGATTGGGGAACTGACGAAAACGGAAATCCCGTAAAGCCCGAACCGTCAAAGTATGTTGAAATCACACTTCGAAAAAACGCCGACTCGGGCTATTACATCAGCGCCCTACGTTCCGCAGACGCACCGGGTACATAAAAAATAAAGGTCTGTTGCATTGGACTTTTCCTTTGCAACAGACCTTGTTTTTTTATCTTGCCGTGATTCTTTCAAAGGCATATTTTATAAGACCCCAAAATCTGACGGCAACGTTTTTCAGCGCATCCATTGGATTGTCGGTCGGGCGGCCTTCGTCTGCCGCCGGAGCGTTTTCTTCGGTCATCGGAGTGAATGTGTCGTTTTGCTTTGAATAAATCAGCCATTGCGGCATGTCTTCATATGTATTGACATCGGCATAGTTTTCGCTTCTCATAAGGCGAAGAAGATACGGATTCATCGAGTCCGGATACATTTCATGAGACATGTTTCTTATATACCAGGTGTGCTCCGGAAGAACGCCGGTTGAAGCGTCAATCATTTTATCGGGCGAAAGGAACTTTTTGTCGGCGGAAGCTATATACTCGTCACTAAGCGTTTTTCCGATATCGGAGCAGGTCGCGCCGCGATAGGTCTGGCTGTATACCGAAACGGTGCTGTCGCCGAGAAGGCTTCTGTTTTCCATAACGGGATACATCTGACGGTTATACTTCGCGATAAGATATACTTTCACGCCGTCTTTTTCCATTTTTTCAAGAGTTTCTCTTGCGTTGACCTGATAATTATAATGATAGTTGTCAATCTTTTCAATCAGCTTGTCATACTTTCCGTCGGCATTATCGCCGAGGATGAAGCTCTTGCTTTTTTCATAGTACTCTTCGCTTAGAAGGCTGTACCAGCCGGGGCTTGTTCCGAAAATGTCACGCATAAGCCGAGCCATGATGTTCGGAGCAATCACGTCATAAACTTCCTGAATCGAATCTGTAAGATACTTGAGAAGTCCGGTATATTTTGCGGTTTCAACAAACGTCAGCGCAAAATCAATAAGCGGCGATTCTCCGTAATAATCATAGGCAAGTCTGTTGATTGAATCCGGGTCAAGAAAAACTTCGCCGCTGAAGCAAGCGTCGGCAACTTCCGTTCCGCAAGCAATTGAGTTATAAGCAACAACGCTTTCAACATCGTCCCAACCGTATGTGCCGAAATATGCGTTTTCGATTACGCCGCCTTCGCAGCGTCCGAGGATATTGACCTTGTCGTGACCCGTAATTTCTTTCACGGCTTCAACAAGTTTTCTGAGGTTTTTAACGTTTTCAAGCGGATCAAGGCGCATGTCATACTGAAATTCATACATATAGATGTTGTCTTTTTCGGCAATATGACGTTCTTTTCCGCCCTCATAAGCTCTTTTAAGAATGTTTTCAATGCTCCAATCGGGATTAATTCCGCTTTTGTTGCCGATTTCTCCGTCGTTGTTAAGCGCATATCCGTCATATAATCTGATAACAAGGTTATAAACCGCATCGCAAAACTCGTCCCAATTGTCGGTAATCAACGCACCGATATGCGCTTTTGCAAGTTTTGCAACAAGAACGGCAAGTTCAAAATAATCGCCGGAAAATTCCTTTTCAGCCTTGCCGGCGTCAAGATTTTCGGTGTCCCTGTAAATCTGTGTTCTTCCCTTGATATAAATAACCGGGGTATTGCCACAGTTACAACTTTCGGAAACGGCAAGCGCCGAAAAAAGCGGAACGGCTGCCGTAAGCATAATTACGACCGCAAGCAAGATGGATAAAAGTTTTTTCATTGTTGTTCAACCTTTCTTTTATTCTTCAAGTGATTTGAAAAACGGATCAATCAGCGCATAAGCCTGTTTTCCGTCATGCATTATGTATGACGAATGATTTCCGCCGTTTATGATTGCGATTTTGCTGTTCGGAATCGAATCGTGAATGAACACTGTATCCGAAAGTTTCAATATATCAAACTCCCCTGCAACGATATACGCAGGGCAGGTAATTTTTGAAAGATCGTCTTTTGTAATCTGCGGTTCTTCAAGCATCATATCGTTGAGCTTGTCGTGGCTTTTTCTGTTGTTATACTTCACGGCGATCGTGAAATACGGCTTGAAAGTTGACGGATTTGAGTTTGCGCCGCAGGAAACAAAACCGCCGAGCAGATCCGGATATGTATATGCAACGGTGAGCGCAACAATTCCGCCGTCGCTGTGGCCGACAAGATACGGCTTTTCAAGTTTCAGTTTTTCGCAAAACTCTTTAACGTCTTTTGCCATAAGGTCATATGAAATTTCGCCGGGGTCGCTGCTTTCGCCGTGACAGCGGCTGTCGATCGAGTAAACGGTATAGCTTTTTGCAAGATAGCGCGCTGTTTCGTCAAGGTCTTTGTGGCTTCTTGCGTTTCCGTGGATAAGAATAAGCGGATGTCCGCCGTTTCCGTAAACGGCATAATGCATTTTGACGTCACTGAGCTGAACGTCGTTTTCGCTTTCCGAACCGGATACAGGTTCCGGAACGGCAGAAGTATCAAGCGAAATCATGTTGTGCTTTTTAGAGCTTAAATGAACCGAAGTGTACCATATTCCGGCACCGACCGCCGCCGCAAGAACAATACAGCCGAGCACAAGCGCCGCTTTTTTACCCTTTTTCATTTGTAAAATCTCCTTTTTGTTTTCGGTCAAAGACCATACATGCTTAGTATAACCTTTAATCGCGATTATGTCAAGAAAACAAAGCCGCCGCTTTTTTTTGCGACGGCTTTGAAAATTATATTGTGTTTTTATTGTGCGGCTTTAAAAATTACCTTTGCGCAGAAAAGGTCGCCGATAATTTCAATTTCAAGCGTTCCGCCCTGAAGCGTGCAAAGATTATCCGCAATTGAAAGGCCGAGTCCGTTGCCCTCGCTTGTTCTTGAACTGTCGCCGCGAACAAAGCGGGCTTTGAGCTCTTTGGGAGAGATATTCAGTCTTCCCTCGGAGATATTCTTAATCGTAACCGAAGCGCCGCCCGGTTCTTTTTGAAGCGTCATATAAACTCTTGTGTGCGGCATGGCGTACTTTTTGACGTTGCTCATAAGATTATCAAGAACGCGGTGAGAAAGCTTTCCGTCCGCAAGAACATAAAGTTCTTCGCTTCCCTCTTCAACAATCAGCTCAAGCCCTTTCGCCTCAAATTCGTCCTCATATTCGCCTTCGATTTGAAGCGCAAGTTCGTTAAGACTCATTTTTATCAGTTCAACGTTAATTGCGCCGGAGGAAGCCTTTGAAGCTTCAACAAGGTCTTCAATCAGCTTTTTGAGTCGTTCACTCTTTTCTTTGAGAACTGCGATATAGCTTTGTGCCGTTTCGTCCGTGATCTCACAGCGTGAAAGCAAGTCGGTATAATTGATGATTGATGTCAGCGGCGTTTTGAGGTCGTGCGAAACATTTGTGATAAGCTCCGCTTTCATTTTTTCTTCCTTAACCGCGTTGTCAACGGCAATGCTCAAACCTTCGCCAAGGTGCATGATGTCCGTTGCGGCTTTCCTTATCGAGCCGGGCATTCGTGCTGTATCAATCTTAACGTTGTAGTTTCCGTTTCGGATTTCGCCGAGGGCGCCAAACAGCTTTCTGACGTTGTACGCATAGTAAACCGCATAACCGAGAGCGCAAATGTCATAGATAACGAGGAGTATTCCGAAGAAAATTCCGCCGATGCTTGATTCGATTGAAGCTATAAGGCTCGGCAAACCGACAACGATGTTCGGCAAAAGGACAAAGAGCGTGATTTTTTTCAAAACGTCGTTGAGAACGTCTTTATAGATTTTTTCCTTTTTCGGGCGGGATTTAACTTTTCCTTTAATCGAAACGATAATTCGTCCGAGAAGGAAGTTTTTGAAGAACGAACGGTTTTTGATGTGGCGCGCGAGGTACAAAATCCAATCAAGCAAAAATGCGCACGCACTGACCGAGCAGAGAACAACAATAAAATAATGCCAAAACGTTACGGGCTGACTGTAATACGTGACTGCGTCACGCAGAGAAATTATATTTTCCGCCGCATCGATGTAGCAGAACACTGCGCCTGTTACGATTCCGGCGATTGCGCCGAGGTCGATGCACGTTCTTAAAAGGGTAAAAATTTTGTCCGCAGGAGCCATGTGAACTTCTTCGTCATCAGGCCTTCTTCCGGTAACAATCACAAGATAAACCGTTAAAACAATAAAGAGGACAAAAAACAGAACGATTCTGAACAGTGCAGTGCGAACTTCATTCTGCGCTTTTTTTGATTCGGCAAGAACATCTTCAAACGGTTCCTGCGAACCGACTGTTGAGGAAACAAGGTCCTTGTCGGCAAAGAAAGAATCGGTCGAAACATAAATTATATACTTACCGCTAAGGAAGAAAAATTCATTGTTCAGCGTAGTGCAAATCGTTGATACATAACCCAATGCCACACCTTCGCCGTTCAAGGATTTTGAAGAAACCGAACTGTGATTGCCCGAGGCGAGCCTGTATGAAAAACCGAACGGAGCATTAACGATCAAGTTTTCCGCGTCCTCAAGCGAAGCATTGGCGGCGTCAAAGTTTTCTGCGTCTGTGTTTGAAAAAATGATTTTTCCGCTTTTCTCGTTAGCAATTATAATTGAAGCGTGGGAGAATTTTTTAAATTCTCCTATGTAATATTCTGCTTTTTGCTTAAAATCGGCATAGTTCTTTACGGTTTCAATTTTATAGTCTGAAAAATCCGAATCGGATATATCCGAAGTGTTGATTTTGCTTTCATCAATGAAAAATTCATAGTAACCGTCATATGTTTCTCTTGTGTCTATATCATACAGGGAGCATATTTCGATAATATTTTCCGGGTTGCTTGCTTTCTTTTTGATACTGCCCGGAATCGACGTTTGGGTGAAAAAAGACGAATCATCGTCATAATTATTCACAACATGGGTAACCGATGTGTCGCTCTTTTGTTTATACGAACTTTTTGACGTCACCGGAAAAGTTGTTGTTCTTTGGTCGTATTCGTCATCATATTCTTCATATTCATCATAGAGAATGTCATCAAGATAATCGGTATAGCTTGCATATATATTCCCGTTGCTGTCGGTAACACAATTATTACCCGAACCGTTTTGGCAAAGTTTAACTCCGTCTTCAATATAGCATGTATGATTTCCGAGACGTTTGAGCGTAATTTCCTTGCCATCAAGATAGGCAAGCAGAGTTGAAAACAACGCCGTTCCGCTTTCGGATGAAATGTCTTTCCGAATATCGGCTTTCATTTTTTCAAGCAAAAGTTCCTTTTGGTCGGCAACGGCGGCTTTATAGTTTTCGTAATCCTTTTCGCTGCCGGATTTATAAACGAGTTTTGTTTTGACCGCCGCCTCGCAGTATTCGGTGAGTGCGTCTTTGAATCTTGCACCGTGAATTGCAAGATAATTGCCCTTTTGAAAATACGAGTAAACAATGTCGCTTTTTTCCTCATCTTCAAACGCACTTATAAAAAGAGCGAATGAGTTATATACCGACAATGTGAAAAACAGTAGCGCAAGGAAAAACGCAACCGTTTTTGTTAATTTTGACCTACTGAATCTTTTCAATTTTGTATCCAATGCCCCACACCACCTTTATGTATTTTGGGTTCTTTGAGTCGATTTCAATTTTCTCGCGGATTCTTCTGATGTGAACGGTTACGGTTTTTTCCGACGAAAAGGCATTTTCGTTCCAAACGTGTTCATAAATCTGGTTTGACGAAAGCGTTCTTCCGAGGTTTTCCATGAGGTACTTCACGATTTTGTATTCCGTTGCGGTCAGTCTAACGGGTTCGCCGTCAACGGTAACTTCGTGCGCTTCGGCGTCAATCGAAAGTCCGCCCGTTGTGATTACGGAAGCCTTTTGCGCAATGCTTCCGAGCGAACAGAAGCGGCGAATCTGCGATTTTACCCTTGCAAGAAGTTCAAGCGGACTGAACGGCTTTGTAACGTAATCGTCCGCGCCGAAGCCGAGACCTGCAATTTTATCCGTATCTTCGCTTTTTGCGGAAAGGAAAATCACCGGAACATTACTTTTTTCGCGAAGTTTTATTGTTGCGGCAATGCCGTCCATGACTGGCATCATGATGTCCATAATCACGCAGTGAACTTCGTTTTTTGAAAGCACGTCAAGCGCTTCTTTTCCGTTGTAAGCGGAAAGAACGTTATAGCCCTCCGTTTTAAGATAGATTGCCGTTGAATCGACTATTGCCTTGTCGTCATCGCAAACCAAAACGTTATACATCAAATTATCCCTCCGAGTTATCGACTGTAATTACATTAACCTCAAAAAATTAAAAGTGACTGCCATAATTATAACAAATATATTACGATTTTATTTTTGTAATCGGAACTATTCGACAGACACTTCTTGACACGAAGATGAAAAGTCGGTATTATTAAAGCATAAAGTC
>DKDD01000066.1:10469-10877 GCA_002451715.1 Ruminococcaceae bacterium UBA6857
GAAAAGGAGGAACAGCAATGCCTTATATCGAACTTAAAACAACAGCAACAATTACCGATTCAAAAGCGGATTCGCTCAAAGCCGCTTTCGGAAAAGCGATTGAATGTTTTCCGGGAAAGAGTGAAAGCTGGCTGATGGTGAACATCGAAGGCGACCGAAAAATGTATTTCAAAGGTAAGAACGACGAAGACTGCGCAATGGTTTCCGTTGACCTTCTCGGTTCGGTTTCCTCACCTGCTTCGGAAAAAATGACAAGGGAACTTTGCTCCGTTTTGAAAAACGAACTTTCAATTTCACCCGACAAAGTTTATGTCAAATATATGGGCTTTTCCGATTGGGGCTGGAACAACGGTAATTTTTAAAATTCAAAAACACAGGCAAGGCTGTCGCAAACTTTCTGCGGCGGTC
>DKDD01000011.1 GCA_002451715.1 Ruminococcaceae bacterium UBA6857
CGGCAATATCCGAAGCATTGTTAAGTACTCCGGAAACGGTTTTGTTTTTGTATTTTTTGATTGCTCCGGAAAAGCTTTCATAGTTTTTAAGCTTCGGAAATATCGCTTCAAGAAGTCCTTCTCCGACCCTTACGGCGATTTTTTTGAACGGTGCGGCATAATCGGAATTTCTGCAAAGCAGAACCGGAACGCCAAGACTGTTGAGCGTTTTAACGTGATCTTTTGAAAGAAGGTCAAGAATCATAACACCCTTTGAATTTGCCTGTTCAACGTATTCTTTAAGCACCTCTGTCGGAAGAAGCGGATGAACGAACGAAACGATTACGCCAAGCTTGTTGAGCGCATAAAACGCAACCAGACTTTCAACGCTTGTCGGAGAAAAGACAGTGTAAACGTCTCCCCGCCTGAGCCCGAGTTCAAAGTGGAAATAAGCCGCAAGCGACTCAATATCGGCAATGAACTGTGAACGCTTTACTCTCAAGTCCATATGCTGAACAGCATCGTAATCGCCGTATTGCTTCGTTGCTTCAAGATAAAACTGATAACAGTTCATTTCACCGGTTTCACACATAGTGTAGTTTCCGCTGCCAATCATGTTTTCTTCACTCCATATCATTTATTTTGCTTTTGCGGTGCAAAGCAGCACTGCAATCCGTCCTTAACCTGTTCTCCTCAAGTTAATAGACACCTGACTATTTGAGCATAATAAAAAAATATTAAGAGTGATATAAAAATATATGAATAAATTAAAAAGTATTATTACATTCTTTTGTTATTTTATCAACAGGTGTTAATTATATTTGATGTTTTTAGTAACGTTCGACATTTATCGAATATTATGTTGATAAATTAACAAAAAAACCACGCTTTGAATCAATCGACGCAAAGCGTGGCCTTATATATTTTTATCTGTTTTTCAGTTTTTCAAAAAGGCTCTTGAGCCACTTGAAAAATGCAGTGAGGAAAACAAGAAGTCTGCCCGCGCCGGAAGTCGGTTCATCCTGTTTTTTGTCTGCTTTCCAATAATAAGTGTCGCAGTTTTCCTCAGTCATGATTGCCGTACTTTTTGTCGGATGGTTAAAAGTATAATACTGCGCACCGATGTCATCAACGGTAAGCTGGCGGTCTGCCGTTGCAACGGTGTAAAGAATTTCATGCTCAATGTCGGTCCAATAGCCGTGATCTACACCTTTGATGAACCACGTCTGATTCGGAAACATGCAAGTTGAAGCGTCAACCTGCTTGTCGGGAGCAATGTACTTGCCCTTGCCTTCGCTGATTCTTTGAGCAATATAGTCTTCGGAAAGCGTCGAATATATATCGGAAGTTGTTGCACCGAACGAGGAGCATTTTACCGTTGCAAACTGATCTCCGACAGCGTTGCGCGATTCGACTACGGGCATAATCTGAAGTCCGTATTTAGAAAAAATCGCAAGGTTTGCATTGTCGTTGATTTTGTTCATAAGTTCGGGAATGTGCTTTCTGACAAGCGTATCGTAATGGTTGATTTTTTCAATGAGACCCGCGTATTTTACGCGTTTTTCGCTGCCCTCTTCACCGAAAACATATTCCATTGCGTTGTCAAAATCTTCTTCCTTGATAATGCCCCAAAACGACGGCCATGTGCAGAAAGTCGAAAGCGAAAGCGCACTTGTCACACCCTTGATTACGGTATAATAAATCGTTTCCTTTGTCACACCGACAATTGATTTAAGCGCACCGGATTTTTCAAGGAGTTCAACCGTTTCACCGATAAATTTGTCTATATTAAAATTATCAACAATGTTTCCGTCAACTAAAAAACGATTAATTGCGTTGCCGTCAAGCTTGAACTTTCCGCTAATCGGTTCGCTGAGAATTTCCGCGCCGTTTGAAACCGTGCCGTCAAAACCTACTCCGTAAATATCATCGGTTCCGTACTGTGCAACATATGCCGAAGCGATAACCGTTCCGAGGCAGCGCGCAATGATTACAACTTTCGGCGAGCCGGTAACTTTTTTGATTTTTTGAATGTATTCATTAAGCTGTGCTGCGGAAACGAACGGGTCAATGCGCCAGTCATAAAAGAACTGATAGTCATAAAAGCCGTAATAGCCCTTTCCCTTTTTCGCGTCGCGACTGAGGTTGTTTTTCATTTGATCTTTTCTTCTTTGCGAAATTCCGGAGCCGTTTGAAGCTTCGCCGTTTTCATCAAGAAGAATCGGTTCAAAAATATCCGAAATTTCTTTTTGGAAGTTTTTGTAGTAGTTGTCATAATTTCCGGTGAGCAAACCTTCAATAAGAAACGGCAAAAGGACGTTCGCAACCGATTTATAAATTTCGCTGTTGTCGCCTTCTTCGTCATCCTTATTTGTCATATTATCGAAAACACCCGACCAAAGCGGAAGTTCGTTTCCGTCTTTGTCTTCAAGATGGTCACCGTCTCCGCCAATGAGTACGACGGGATACTTACTGCCCGTTGTGCCGGCCGCAAAAGCCGGAACTGCCGTTGCAAAAAGCAAAACAAGGCAAAG
>DKDD01000135.1 GCA_002451715.1 Ruminococcaceae bacterium UBA6857
TCAAAACCCGAAGAAACCGAAAAAAACGAAGCACCCTTTGCTTCAGAATCGTTTGAATCTTCAAACGAAAGCTTTGAAAAAGCGGAAAAGGCCGAACCTGTTTCTTCAAACAGCGAAAACACCGACAGCTTTTTCGGTGCACAAAAAAATTCCGCACCGCAAACTCCTTATACACCTTACGGATATAACGCGGGTTCGCAGAACACTTCTCAGCAGAACCAAAATCCTTACAGCGCCCAAAACGACCGATACGGAAACTTTAACAATGCAAACCGTCCGCCTTACGGACAACCGCAAAACGCACAGCGTCCGCAGCAAAATCCGCAGTACAGACCTTACGGCTATGCCGGAACAACTCCGCCGACACCGAATCAGCCTAAGAAAAAGAGCGGCAAAAAAGTTGTCGGTCTTGTTGTTGCCCTTGTTGTCATCGTTGCCGTTGCCGCAATCATTGCGTCGTTCATGGGTATAAATAATAACAAAAATGCGCTCACAACAACTTCACCGCAAAACTCAACTTCGCAGTCTGCCGTCGCAGGCGAAAGCACTTCTTCACCGGTTGAATATTCAACCTCTTCTTCAGAAGTCAAGCAACTTTCCGCCGTTGAAGTTGCCGAAAAGGCAAGAAAAAGCGTTGTCGGTGTAATGACTTATTCAAGCGGAAAGCTTTCCGGCGAAGGTTCGGGAGTTGCAATGGCACTTGACAAAACAGGAAAGTATACCTATATTCTTACTTGCGCACACGTTATCAGTGACAAAAATGTAACTTACAGAATCGAAACCCTTGAAGGAAAAACCTATGAAGCTTCGCTTGTTGCCTATGACACAAGAACCGATATCGGTGTTCTTAAAGTTGAAGCAAGCGACATTCCTCTTGCCGAACTTGGCGATTCAACAACTCTCAAAGTCGGCGAAACCGTTTATGCAATCGGTAATCCCGGCGGCTCGGAATACTTCGGTTCAATGACCGACGGAATCATTTCCGCAATCGACCGTTCGGTAACTTCAACTTATACCATGACATGCATTCAGCATAACGCGGCAATTAACCCCGGCAACTCCGGCGGCGCGCTTGTCAACTCCGCAGGTCAGGTTATCGGTATCAACTCTTCAAAAATCGCGGCAACCGATTATGAAGGAATGGGCTTTGCAGTTCCGATTGCAACCGCAAAATCAGTTGCCGAAAGCCTTATCGAATACGGCTATGTTCCCAACAGACCGAAACTCGGAATCGAATACGCTTCCGTAAGTTCCTATCAGCTTTACAGTATGGTTGTTGCAATCAAGGGTCTTCCCGCCGGTTCACTCGTAATTGCGGGAATTTCAACCGACAGCTCGCTTGTTAACACAAAAGCACAGGTCGGCGACCTCATCATCGGCGTCAACGGAAAGAAAATGGACGATTCAAGCGTTCTTCTTGACCTCATCAATACCGGTGCGGTCGGAGACACAATCACGCTGAACCTTTGCAGAATCGAAAGCAGAACCTATAAAACAACCGAATTTGACGTAACCCTCACTCTTGTTGAAGATAAGGGTAACACAACCGAAGCGACAACCGAACCTGCAACGGAAGACGGTTATTACCGCGGAGGTTCAAGCAGTTTTGAAGATTTCTTCAAACAGTATTTCGGTTATTAAATCAATCGACTCGATAATCGCACCGCAACCGAAACAGGCTGCGGTGCTTTTGTCTTCTTGAAAAAAGTTACGGTAATGAAACCCCAAAATTTAAAATACCATTTGACGAACAGGCACGATTACTGTATAATATATAAGTACTCTGCGGCATTGCCGCAACAGGTGGTGGAGAAAATGGGAAAAATTATTGTTGCCGACGATGAGCAACGAATCAGAAAACTTGTTTGCGATTTTCTTAAAAGAGAGGGTCATGAACCTATTGAAGCCGAAGACGGTGACGAGGCATACTCGCTTTTTGTTCAAAACAGCAATTGCATTGATTTAATGATTCTTGATATCATGATGCCGGGACTCAACGGCTGGGAAGTTTGCCGAAAGGTTCGTGAAGTTTCTTCCGTCCCGGTAATCATGCTCACCGCAAGAAGCGAAGAATTTGATGAACTCATGGGTTATGAATCCGGCGCGGACGATTACGTCACAAAGCCGTTCAATCCCCTTGAGCTCACCGCAAGAGTCAAAGCGCACCTCAGACGCTACAAGCAATACAACACCGAAGCGGAAGACAAAAACGTGATTGAAATCAACGGACTTTCAATCAACAACGAAACGCACAAGTGCTTTGTTTTTGACGAAGAAATTCCGCTCACGCCGACCGAATTCGGCATTCTTCGCCTGCTTTGCGAAAACGCGGGGCGCGTTGTTTCAACCGAAGACATTTTTGAAAAAGTCTGGGGCGAAAAATATCTTGACAGCAACAACACGGTCATGGTACATATAAGACGTATCCGCGAAAAGCTTCACGAGCCTTCGCGCAATCCGAGATTTGTTAAAACGGTTTGGGGTGTTGGATATAAAATCGAAAAGTAACTTCAAAGACTTTTTTGGCGAAATTAAAAAAAGGCGAACCGAAAAAGCAAAACGCAAAGCCCTTTTGCCCGATGAAAAAATGAGCACAAAAATCGTTAAGGATTTTTTGCGCTTCAATCTGTTTTGCCTTGCGCTGCTTTTGTTTTTTTATGTGCTCGGTTTTCTCGCCGCAAGGCAATATCAGTTCATTTATCAGACCGCAAAGGACGTAATTGCCGGAATTTTCGGCACTTTCGGCGAAAACTATCCGCAGGAATGCAGCCTTATTCTTCTTGCGGCGGTGTATCTTGTTTTCTTCCTTTTGAGCTGTCTCGGATACTCGATTTCAACCTTGGTCAATTTCAACAAAACTTGGCTTAGTCTTTCGGCAATTACGACAGACGACATGCAAATCAAAAAGTTTTCAAAAAACTTTTCGGATGTTGAAATTGCGCTCAAAG
>DKDD01000107.1 GCA_002451715.1 Ruminococcaceae bacterium UBA6857
AAAAAACTTGTGCGCGACACAATTTTCATAGTTATATACATGAATTACCGTTATGCGGTTTTAATAATCTTTTTAATGTCATTTGTCTTGCCATATTTTAAACTTGGTGATATACTCTACTATATCAAAATTATAACACGATCGGAGGAAAAACCAATGAGTAAAAAACTGCGGCTCGGAATAATCGGCGTCGGCAATATGGGCACAGCGCATATTGAAAACTATCTTGCCGGAAAGATGCCTGAAATCGAAATTACCTGCATTGCCGATACCGACGAAAAACGGCTTTCTGCCGCGAAAAAGAAACTTCCCGATGTTTCAACTTTTTCCAACTCCTCTTCACTTATAAAAAGCGGGCTGTGCGAAGCTGTTTTGATTGCGACACCGCATTATTTTCATCCGCCGATAGCAATCGAAGCACTCGAAAACGAACTTCATGTAATGAGCGAAAAGCCTGCCGGTGTATATACCAAACAGGTGCGTGAACTTCTTGAAGTTGCTTCAAAATCAGATAAAACCTATACACTGATGCTCAATCAGCGAACAAACTGCGTATATCGCAAAATGGAAGAGCTTGTTTCGAGCGGAAAATACGGCGAAATCAGACGTGTTTCCTGGATCATCACCGACTGGTTCAGAACGCAACAATACTATAATTCCGGCGGATGGCGCGCAACATGGTCGGGTGAGGGCGGCGGTGTAATCCTCAATCAGTGTCCGCATCAGCTCGATTTGTGGCAGTGGATCTGCGGTATGCCGACAAAAGTAAGAGCTTTTTGCCACGAAGGAAAGTGGCACGACATTGAAGTTGAAGATGACGTAACCATTTATGTTGAATATCCGAACGGAGCAACCGGCACATTTATTACGACAACGGGTGACTGCCCGGGCACAAACCGCCTTGAAATAACTCTTGACAAAGCAAAACTTATCTGTGAAAACAATCCGCGAACCGATAAATTTGAACTTTATGCCTATGAGCTTGACGGCAGTACACAGGAGTTTATCAGAACATCTGACAGGGGCTTTGATAAACTTCCCGGCAAATGGGTCGATATCGAAACTGACGGAAAGAACGAACAGCACCCTGGGGTACTCAACGCTTTTGCGGCGCATATACTTCGCGGAGAACCGCTTATTGCCGAAGGAAAAGAGGGAATAAACGGACTGATTATTTCAAACGCAGCTTTTCTTTCTTCGTGGCTCGGAAAAACTGTTGAACTTCCGTTTGACGAAAATCTTTATCTTGATATGCTTAATGATAAAATTAAAAATTCAAAGTTCAAAAAAGTTGTAAATGAACAGGTTGAGGAAAACATGAACTCAACCTATTAAGCGAAAGGACTGACGAAAATGGCAAAATTCATTTTTTCCGCATTTTGTGACGAATCCGGCGAAAACACAATCGAAGGTCAGATTAAAGCCTGCAAAAATAACAATATCACTCACATGGAACTTCGCGGGTTCGGCGAAGATTTAAGCATTAATAACCTTTCGGTTGAACAGGCAAAAGAAATGAAAAAGGTTATCGACAAAGAGGGTATGGTCGTTTCTTCAATCGGTTCAGGCTATGGTAAAATCGAAATTACCGATGATTTTGAGCCTCATTTTGAAGCTTTTAAAAATACCGTTGAGGTCGCAAAAATTCTCGGTGCAAAGTATATAAGAATGTTCAGCTTTTACTTCACAAAAAGCGAAAGCTATGAAGAATATCGCGACGAAGTCATAAGAAGAGTTAAAGCTATGGCAGATTATGCAACCGAACACGGACTTATTTGCTGCCATGAAAACGAAAAAGGAATCTATGGCGATACCGCCGAAAGATGCCTTGATCTTCTTGAAAATTGCGGAGAAAATCTTCGAGCGGTTTTCGATCCGGCAAACTTCATTCAGTGCGGCGTCGATACCGTGAAAGCCTATGATCTTCTTGAAAAGCATGTTGAGTATTTCCATATTAAAGATGCGATCTACAAAGACGGTTGTGTTGTACCCGCAGGCACCGGAGAGGGCAGGGTGCTTGAAATTATTACCCGCGCCGCAAAGCAGGATAGGACAATTGTTTTGTCACTTGAACCGCATTTGCAGGTTTTTGAAGGACTCGGAGCCCTTGAAAGCGGAACACTTGAATCAAACAGAACCATGCCGGAAAATGCATATCCGTCCCACGAAGCTTCTTTTAAAGCTGCTGCCGACGCAATGCATTCACTCGCCGAAAAAGCTCTCGATCTCGCATGATGGAAAAAGTTTTTAAAGTTTCACTTGTCGGATGCGGAAACATTTCAAAAACACATCTTCCAATTCTTTCAAATCTTGACGGTGTTCATTTGTCATCCGTTTGTGACGAAATACCCGAAAGGGCAAACAAGGCTGCAAAAGAGTATAAATGCCGTGCATTCTTTGACTTTGAAACAATGCTTCGTGAAGATGACCCTGACTGCGTTCATATTTGTACGCCCCATTATCTTCACGTTGAAATGGCGCGGTCGGCGCTTTCAAAGGGTATAAACGTCCTTTGCGAAAAGCCGCTCGCTATAAGCGGCGAAAGCCTTTCTCTTCTCAGAAAAACCGCAGCAGAAAGTGGTGCGGTGCTTGGCGTGTGTTTTCAAAACCGATACAACGAAGCGGTTATAAAGGCAAAGGAAATCATCGAAAGTAAGGAATTCGGAAAACTTCTTGCCGCAAGAGGCAATGTGAGCTGGTTTCGAAACAGTGAATATTATTCCGATTCATGGCACGGAAAGCTTTCAAAAGAGGGCGGCG
>DKDD01000133.1 GCA_002451715.1 Ruminococcaceae bacterium UBA6857
ACCAAACGCCGACTCTCTGAAAAAGGTTGTGCCTCATTGAACTTTCCTTCAACGCTTTAAAATATTTAATTTGTTGAGTGGATGATATCACATCTTCAAAAAAATGTCAAGTAGTTTTTTAATTAAAGTTTGTTTCTGATAATCTTTCCGCTGATCGTCTTCGGAAGTTCGTCGCGGAATTCAACTATACGCGGATATTTATACGGTGCAGTATGTGTTTTAACATAGGTCTGAATCTCTTTTTTGAGTTCGTCCGTGCCCTCTGTTCCGTTTGTGAGAACAATGCAGGCTTTTACAACCTGTCCTCTTACTTCGTCCGGAGCGGCGCAAACGCCGCATTCAAGAACATAGGGAAGTTCCATGATAACGTTTTCAATCTCGAACGGTCCAATGCGGTAACCGGAGGACTTGATGACGTCGTCTACTCGGCTGACATACCAGAAGTAACCGTCCTCGTCGCGCCATGCAACGTCGCCGGTGTGATACATTCCGTCGTGCCATGCTTCCTTGGTTTGTTCTTCGTCATTATAATAGCCCATGAAGAGTCCGCAGGGAACGGCTTTATCGGTTCTGACAACGATTTCGCCCGGTTCACCGTCTTTAACTTTGTTTCCGTCGGTGTCAACAAGGTCGATGTCATAGGTCGGAACAGCCTTGCCCATTGCGCCGGGCTTCGGACGGGTTCCGTAAAGATTGGCGATTGTGAGAGTTGTTTCGGTTTGACCGAAGCCTTCCATGATTGTGAGTCCGGTTGCTTTTTTGAACTGATTGAATACTTCGGGGTTAAGCGCTTCGCCGGCGGTTGTTGCATACTTGATTGAAGAAAGGTCGTATGCGGAAAGGTCCTGTTTGATGAACATTCTGTACATTGTCGGCGGTGCACAGAAAGTTGTGATGTTGTACTTTTTGAACATCGGAAGAATTTCCGACGCGTTGAAACGGTCAAAGTCATAGGTGAATACCGCGCCTTCGCACATCCACTGACCGTAAAGCTTGCCCCAAAGAGCCTTGCCCCAGCCGGTATCGGAAATTGTGAAGTGGAGTCCGCCCTCGTGAACATAATGCCAGTACTTTGCGGTAATGTAATGACCGAGCGCATATTTATAGTTATGGCAGGCGATTTTCGGATAGCCGGTTGTTCCGGAAGTGAAGAACATGAGCATTGGGTCTGCGCCGCAGGCTGTTTCTTCGGTTCTCGGGAAGTAACCGCGGAACATTGAATACTCTTCGTCAAAGTTGTGCCAGCCTTCACGGTTTCCGCCAACAAGCACCTTGACCTGAAGGTCGCTGTAATTTGCCGCGGCGGCGTCAACATGGTCGGGAGTGTTGTCATCGGCAGTACAAACGATTGCTTTGACATGAGCTGCTTTGAAACGGTACTCAAAGTCATGCTCAAGAAGCTGGTGCGTTGCGGGAATTGCGATTGCGCCGAGCTTATGCAGGGCAAGAATAGTGAACCAGAACTGATAGTGACGTTTGAGAACGACCATAACCTTGTCGCCCTTTTTGACACCGAGGCTCTTGAGATAGTTAGCCGTTCTTGCGGAAGCGTGCTTCATATCTCTGAAAGTGAAGCGGCGTTCGGTCTTATCTTTTGAAATGTGGAGCATTGCAAGCTTGTTCGGGGTCTTATCGGCAATTGCGTCAACAACGTCATAGGCAAAATTGAACCTGTCTTCGTTTTTAAACTTCATCGAAACAAGTCTGCCTTCGTAATCTTCGGTTGCTTCAACAAAGTTTTCAACAGCAAGCGGAGCTTTTGCTGTGCGGGCTTCAACAACGGTTTTCTGGATTGCTTTTTCGTCAATCTTTTCGTCACCGGAAATTACGACCGCAAGAAAAAGGCAGTCTTTTCCGTTCATTGCAATCATGCCGTGAGGTGTCGAGCTTTTATAATAGATACTGTCGCCTTCTTCAAGAACTTCGGTGTGGTCGCCGACTCTGACTTTGAGCGTTCCGCTCAAAACAAGGTCAAATTCCTGGCCGCCGTGGGTCGTTGTATGTATCTCTTTATTTTGAAGTTCTTCGGAATATTCATATTTTACCCAATATGGTTCGGCAAGCTTATTTCTGAAAAGCGGAGCCAAGTTGCTGATTTCGATTCCGTCTTCTTTTGCGGTTCTTGTTCCTTGACCCTTTCTTGTTACGGTATATGAAGAAAGGTGGGCGCTGTGGCCTTCAAGAATATCGGTAATTCCGATTCCGAAGGCAAGGGCACATTTGTGAATGAACGTGAACGGAAGATCGATTTTGCCGGATTCATAAAGCGAATATGTTTCGGCGGTGAGATTTGTTTTTTCAGCCATCTCTTCAACCGAGAAACCGATAATTTCACGCATTTCACGGATTCTTTCGGCGATGAGTCTGACTTCGTCTGTAAGGCCTGTGTTTTGCATTGTTTTTTACCTCCGAAAAAATTATTATCCTCTTGGTTATTCTCAAGACCTTTCGGTCTTATTTGAAAAAATTTGTTTTGAGACAAAACAAAAAGCCCGTCTCAAAGATTTTCTTTGAGACGAGCGTAAATTCTTACTGCCCGCGGTACCACTCAAATTGCGGTTAAAAACCGCCTCTCTTCGGACTCAATCAAGCCCTATGCATTAACGCAGCAATCACGGAAAGATCCTACCGGCTTTTAAAAAGTGTTCAGACTTTCGGCTCGGAAGCGATGGGAACTGAGAAGTGTTGATATCGGGCTTTCACCAAACCCCGACTCGCTGAAAGAACAGGATCTCTTCCGTCTTCGTCACAGCCTTTAACAGGAATCGACGGCAAACCGCCGACGCCTTAGTGATATTCGGTTGTTGATTCAAAGTTTATCACTGCGAAAAAGGTTTGTCAAGAGATTTTGAAAAAAATCTTTTTTAATCTTTTTCGCGGTGAAAATGTCAAAAATTATTCGGCAAAACCGGATTCAA
>DKDD01000196.1:0-14423 GCA_002451715.1 Ruminococcaceae bacterium UBA6857
CCGGTGTTGAAAATCCGCTTTATACAAAAGAAGAGGGCGTAACGCTCCTTTTGGGTGACGCAAAAGACAGCCTCATGAAGCTTATTTCTTCAATGGACGAAACCGACGATAATGTCGCTTCAAAAGAGCCGGAAAAGAGCGAAAAACCGTCACTTGAAACCGTGCTTAAAACCGCAAAGGACGTAATTTTCGTTCCGGGTTACGGAATGGCGCTTGCACAGGCGCAGTCGCTTGTAAAACAGCTTGAAGATAAGCTTGAAAAGAACGGTGCAAATGTTCGCTACGCGATTCATCCCGTTGCCGGACGTATGCCGGGACACATGAACGTACTTCTTGCGGAAGTTGATGTTCCTTATGAAAAACTTTATGAAATGAAAGACATCAACGATGATTTCAAGAATGCCGATGTTGCAATCGTAATCGGTGCAAACGACGTTATGAACCCGGCGGCAAAGGAAACGGAAAACACTCCGATTTCGGGAATGCCGATTTTGAACGTTGCCGACGCGAAAAATATCATCATCTGTAACTATGACCTTAAACCCGGTTATGCCGGGGTTGAAAACCCGCTTTATACAAAAGAAGAGGGCGTAACGCTCCTTTTGGGTGACGCAAAGGAAAGCCTTATGAAACTCCTTGGAATTTTTTAAATTCATTGTGTTAAAAAGTTCTTAACGGTATTTTGAAAAAGGAGAAAACCAATGAAAATACTTTTTAAAAACGGCACCGTTTTTGACGGAAGCGGAAATGTGCCTTTCGTCGGTGACGTGCTCATTGAAAACGACAGAATCCTCAAAGTCGGCAAATGTGAAAACGAGGCTGATGAAATTGTTGATGCCGAAGGACTTTATGTTTGTCCCGGCTTTATTGACGCTCATTCTCACAATGACTTTTTTTGCGACAGAGACGACAGCGAAAAGTTTTTCAGTCCATTTATAAAGCAGGGAATTACTACTCAGATTACGGGTAACTGCAGCTTTTCGCCGTTCGGCACGGATGAAAACACACCATATAAAGATAAACTCGGCGGCGGACTTTTTGAATCAAGATTTACCGGAAGTCTTGCGTCGTTTTGCAAAAAGCTCGGTGGAAAGCTTCATGTCAATATTGTTCCGCTTGTCGGTCACGGTTCCGTGAGGGCAGGTATGCGCGGCTATGATTCAACGCCGCTCACATCAGAGCAGCTTAAGCAGGAAATTTCATATGTCCGCTCTGCAATGGAGGACGGAGCATTCGGCGGCTCAATGGGATTTATGTATGAGCCGAACATGTATGCCACTAAGGAAGAGCTTTATGCCTTTGCAAGTGAAATTGCAAAGTATGACGGAATCCTCACCGTTCACGCAAGGGCTTGTTCCGCCGTCAGTGCCGATTATCCGCTCATCACCAAAAAGTCTCACCTTGAACTTGCGCTTGATGAAATTGTTGAAATCATGGAAAAGACCGGTTGCAGAACCGAATACAGCCACCTGATTTTTACGGGAAAAAGGTCATGGAGCAAGCTTGGCAAAATGCTTTCGCGTTTTCATGAACTGAAAGCGCAGGGAAAGCCGATTGCCTTTGACAATTATGCTTTCCATTACGGTGCATCGGTAATCACGGTTGTTTTTCCGGAATGGTACGCAAAGCTTACAAAAGAGCAAAGCGCATTGCCGATTAACCGTTTCAAGCTGTTTATGACAATCCTCATGTATCGCAAGGTTCTCGGAATCGACTGGGAGGACATGACCGTTGCTTATATCAGTGATGACCACCCTGAATTTGAAGGAAAAACGGTTCTTCGCCTTGCTGAAGAACAGGGCATAAAACCGCTTGATATGTACCTTAAACTTGTTGAGCTTTCCGAACGCAGGGGAAGAATATACCTTGGAAAATACTACAACGACAAAATTGTTCGCACACTTATGGAAGACGATTTGTCCGTTTTTATGACTGACGCATGGGTTGAGGAAAAGGGACTTCAGAACATTGCGACCTTCCAGACTTTCCCACAGTTTTTCCTGCTTGGAAAGCGTTGGGGTATTGCGCCGGAAAAAATTGTTCGCAAAATGACAGGAGCTACTGCCGACCGATACAAAATTAAGGAACGCGGCTATTTGAAGGAAGGCTTCAAGGCAGACATCAGCATTGTTGACCCGAAAAAGCTTTCTGTTGACGAAACAAAACCGGACGCAACTCCCGGCGGAATCCACAGCGTTTATATCAACGGTAAAGCCGTTTTGAAGAACGGAGACTATATCGGCGGAACGAACGGCGAATTTATCCTAAAGTCAACTAAAAAAGTAAAATAAAAACAAGGTCTGCTGCGGTGAGAATTTTCTCACTGACAGCAGACCGTTTTTTTAAAACTCCATAACCAGGCCGACTTTCAATTGATGAAGCTTTTCGCCAAGTTCTTCTTTAAGAACGGAATATGCTTTTTCCTTTGTGCAATGCCCTGTGCAGACATACTGTATGCCTGTTTCGCGGATGTTTTTTCCAACTTCGCGCACCTCTGCCGTCGGCTTGTTGAAAAGGTGAAAGCCGCCGATGAGGGCATAGACATTCTTTTCGGGAAAGGTTTCTTTAACCTCGTTAATAATGTTGACCGCGCCGCCGTGGGAACAGCTGTTGAAAACAACAAGACCCTTTTCGGTTTCGATAACAAGACTTTGTTCATGCGAAAAATCGTCGGGTACCCAGCCGTTTTCCTCTTTGCGATACATGTTTTCGCGCTTTCCGATTGAAAAAAGGTTCGGCGTTTTGTGCCCTATCAGCCAAACGCCTTCAAAAATTTCCGTGTCGCCTTTTTCAAAAACAAACCTGTCCTCATAAGCCGAAAGAATCTTTTTCGGAATACCGATGTATTTTTTGATAAAGAACTTTTTGAAATAGCAGTTTTCTTTTGCAGAATCGCGAAGATAAAACTTTGCGGTTTTGTTTTCTTCAAAAAATGTTTTCATTCCGTCGGAATGGTCGTAGTGCGCGTGGGAAAGAACCGCCGCGTCAACTTTTTCAATCGAAAGTCCGAGCTTCTTTGCGTTTTCGGCAAAAAGCGGCGAAGCGCCGACGTCAAGAAGTATGTTTTTGCCGTTGTTTTCAATATAGATTGAAAGACCCCATTCGCCTTTGATGTCGCCGCATTTTATGTTGTCAACAAGAACAGTTGCTTTCATTTTCTTTTTCAGCCTCTCAACAAAATTTTTCTTTTATATTTTATACCATATTTTTTCACAAATTTCAACGCTCTTTTGTTGACAACAAACCGAAAGGGGAGTACAATATATACATAATTAATTAACACGATTAATTAATTGCTTTTAATCGTGTTATGAAAGGAGCATACGAATGGAACTGAGGTTCTCGGAAAAATCACTCTGCCTTGTTAAAAACGAAAAAGAGCGGTTTGTCCTTTTTCCCGAAGAATCGTTTTTGTCGGTCGGAAAAGTTGATGCGAGCTATCGCATGAGCCGCGGAAGTTTCAAAATTAAACAAAAAAAGCTTTCGAAAAAAAAGCTTTTTCTGTCTTCTGTTGAAAAAACAAAAAACGGCGCTCTGCTCACTCTTTCCGACAGTGGCGGCAAAAAAGAAATGGAACTCACGCTTTCGTTTGAAAGCGAAAACCTTTTGAAGTTCACGCCGAAACTTGTTGAAAACCGCGACTTCAACCGCATGACCTTCAGGGTACCCGCAAAACCGAACGAAGCGGTCTATGGCGGCGGAGAAACCTTTGCCGCGTTCAACCTGCGCGGAAAAAAGCAACGCGTTTGGGTTGCGGAACACATCAACGCCGGGCAGATTGCGCGAAAGATTGTGAAATCCTCGCTCGGAATCAAGGCGGTTGACCGCAAACAGCCTTATAAAAACTATGAAACCTATTACGCACAGCCGACGTTCATGTCGTCCGAAAAATATTTTGTTCATTGCGACACAACGGAATATGCGCTGTTCAACTTTAAAAACAAAGAGTATCACGAAATTACCGTCAACGATTTTTGCCCCGTGTACTTCGGTTTCGGCGAAGATTTTGAAAATTTGATGAAAACGCTTTCCTCGCTTCTCGGCTTTCAGCCGGAACTTCCCGATTGGGCATATGACGGCGCGATTCTCGGTATTCAGGGCGGAACGCAAACCGTTTATGACAAACTTGAGAAAGCGAAAGAGTATGACACCGCCGTTGCGGGTGTTTGGTGCCAGGACTGGGAGGGCAGGCGAGTCACCGCTTTCGGCAAACAGCTTCAATGGAACTGGGAATGGGACAGCGAGCGCTATCCCGAACTTGACAAAAAGATTTGGGAGCTTAAAGAAAACGGTGTGCACTGTCTCGGCTATATCAACCCGTTTCTTGCAATTGAAAAGCCACTTTACGCCTATGCGGCAAAGATGAATTACTGCGTCAAGGATAAGGGCGGCAACGACTATCTTGTTAAGATTACGACTTTCCCGGCGGCGATGGTCGACCTCACGAATCCCGAAGCTTATGAGTGGATAAAAAGCGTTATTAAAAAGAACATGATTGAGTTCGGACTCGACGGTTGGATGGCGGATTTCGGCGAATATCTTCCGACCGACTGCGTGCTTTTCAGCGGCGAGGACCCGGAGAAAGTTCACAACTCCTGGCCTGCGCGCTGGGCAAAAGTCAACCGCGAAGCGCTTGAAGAAACAGGAAACGTCGGGAAAATCTTTTTCTTCACCCGTGCGGGCTTTACCGAAACGGTGAAGTATTCAACGCTCATGTGGGCAGGTGATCAGCACGCAGATTGGACGTTTGACTTCGGCTTGCCGTCGGTCATTCCGGCTTACCTTTCGCTTGCAGTTTGCGGTTTCGGACTCAGCCACAGCGATGTCGGCGGATACACAACCTTTGCAAAAATGCGGAGGAATCCCGAACTTTTCATGCGTTGGGCAGAAATGAACGCGTTCAGTCCGCTCATGCGCTCGCACGAAGGTTCAAACCCCGACCTCAACGCGCAGTTTGACGAAAACGAAGAGGTCCTTTCCCACCACGCAAAGTATTCGAAAATTCATAAGCTTTTGAAGCCGTATCTTAAAGACGCGGTTGCCCTCAACGCAAAAAGAGGAATTCCCGTAATGCGTCCGCTGTTTTTCTATTATGACGGCGAAAAGGAAAAGAACGAATCAACCGAATATCTTCTCGGAAGAGATCTTCTTGTTGCACCTGTTCTTCGCGAGGGAAAAAGCAAAAGAACGGTATATCTTCCGAACGACAAATGGATAAACGTTTGGGACGAAAAAGAGTATGGCGAAGGAGAACACGAAATCGGTGCGCCGCTCGGAACAATCCCCGTTTTTTATAAAAAAGGAAGCGAATACACAGACCTTTTCAAAAAGATTAAGGAGGAATAATTATCATGAAGAAAGCAAACCATTCGCCCCTTGAGGGCAAAACCTATGGCATAGGGCTAAAAGACAAGGTCGGCTATGCGCTCGGCGACGCGGCAGGCGTTATGACATTTGCACTTGTCGGTTCGTTTTTGCAAATGTTTTATACCAATGTTTTACTCATTGATGAAAAAAAGGTAATGGTGCTTTTCATTGTTGCCCGCCTTTGGGACGCAGTCAATGACCCGATGTGGGGCGCATTTGTTGACCACCGCGGCGGCGGAAAGAACGGAAAATTCCGCCCGTACCTTCGTTGGTTCTCAACTCCGCTTGCAATTTTCGGCGTTTTGATGTTTGTCAAAATTCCCGGTCTTACCGAAACGCAGTATCTCATTTATGCATACATCACCTATATCGGTTACGGAATGCTTTATACCGTTGTTAACATTCCATATGGCTCAATGGCTTCAGTTATTACAACCGACCTTCAGGAGCGTTCGGCTCTTTCAATGTTTCGTTCGGTGGGAGCTGGTCTCGGCGGACTTCCGGCTCAGATTATTCTTCCGCTTTTCGCCTATACGACCGTTACACTTTCAGAACTTGACGAAAACGGAGAACCGCTCACAAAAAAAATCCTTCACGGCGACAAGCTTCTTATCGGCGTAATCATTCTTGCCGTTATCAGTGTTGTTGTTTATCAGCTTTGCTATAAGATGACAACCGAAAGAGTTACCGCTGTTGAAAACACCGAAAAGAAAATCAAAACTTCAAAAACAATCAAAGCACTTTTCAAAAACCGGCCGTTTATTGCTCTTTGCATTGCGTCAATGCTTCTCATTGCCGTTCAGCAGTTTACTCAAACAGCGTATAACTATCTGTTCCTTGATTATTTTAAACAGCCGAAACTTTATGCACTTGTCACGGTATTCACATATCTTCCGATGGCACTTTTGCTGCCGGTGCTTCAAAAAATTGTTCGCCGCTTCGGAAAAAAGGAGGTTTGTGCAATCGGCATGATTCTTTCCTTTGCGGCTAACCTTGTTTTGTGGCTCATCGGAACAAAGAGCGTTGCGGTTTTCTTTGCGCTTTGCTTTGTTTCCGGTCTCGGAATGACATTCTTTGTTCTTGAGGTTTGGGCGCTTGTTACAGATGTTATTGACTATCACGAAATTCTTTCCGGTCAGCGTGACGAAGGAACTTCATATGCGTTCTTTTCTTTCACAAGAAAGCTCGGTCAAACAATTGCCGGCGTTCTCGGAACCGGAATTTTGACCTTCGCCGGATATAACCCTGAAAATGTTACGGCAGAAGCAACAAAAAAGCTTTACAATGCTTCAACCGCAATTCCTGCCGTAATGTGCCTTGTTATGGCTCTTACCCTCGGTGTTCTTTATCCGCTCACAAAGAAAAAGCTTGAGGAAATGCACAGTTCCAAAAGCTCTGTTGAAGAATAAAATATCAATTCAAAGGAGTTTTAAAAAATGAAATATTTTCTTGACAGCGCAAAAATTGACGAAATCAAATTTGCCTATAACACTTTCGGAATTGACGGCGTAACAACCAATCCGAAGCACATCATGAACAGTGGCAAGCCGTTCCTCACCGTTATTGCCGAACTTGCCGAATGGGTAAAGGAAGAAAAAATAGAAGGCTATGAAAAATTCCCGATTTCGGTTGAAATCAATCCCCATCTCGACAATGCCGACGAAATGGTGAAAGAGGGCAAAAAAATTGCCGCAATGTCGCCGAATTTCGTCATCAAAATTCCTTGCACCGAAGCCGGCGTAACCGCCGCAAGAAGACTTGAAAAAGAGGGTGTAAGAACAAATCTTACTCTTGTTTTTTCGCCTGCACAGTCAATTTGGGCGGCAAAGAACGGTTCGCTTTTTGTCTCTCCGTTCATCGGCTGGAAAGAAGCCAACGGTGAAGACTGCAAGCAGTATATCTCTGACATCGTGAAGATTTATAAAAACTACGGCTTTTACGGCAAGACTCAAATCATCTGCGCCGCAATCAGAACGCCGAAGCAGTTTGTTGACTGCGCAACCGCCGGAGCGGATATCGTGACCTGCGGCCTTGACGTATATCTTGAAAGCATTAAGCATGCCTATACCGTTCAGGGACTTGGAATTTTCACCGACGCGTGGGATCACACGGTAACGGAATAAGGGGTGAAAAAGATGAACATCGGTTTTATCGGACTCGGCATAATGGGCGAAGCCATGTGCGCGAACATCATCAAAAAGCACAACGGAAAAGTTTTTCTTTTTGACCTTTGTAAAGAAAAGGTTGACTCCCTCGCCGCCATCGGCGGAGTGGCTGCCGAAAACGGCAAAGACCTTGCCGAAAAGTCGGACGTAATCATCACAATGGTTCCGAAGTCGGAACATTCCCGTGCGGTATATGAAGAGATTCTCCCTGTTTTGAAAGCAGGAAAAACCTGCATTGATATGAGCACGATCGACCCCGACGTTTCGGTTGAAATTTCAAAGCTTGTCAAAAATACCGGCGCCGATTTTGCGGACGCTCCCGTTGTCAAATCCCGCCCCGCGGCGGAAAGCGGAACGCTCGGAATCTATGTCGGTTCGGATGAGAATACCTTTGAAAAAATCCGCCCGATTCTTGCGTATATGGGTAACAACATTATCCGCATGGGCAAAAACGGAATGGGACTCGTTATGAAAATCTGCCACAACACCCTTGTTGCCCAAATTCAAAACGGCGTTAACGAAACGCTTGCCCTTGCAAGAAAAATGGGCATTTCCGTCGATGACTTTGCGACAGCAATTTCCTACGGCGGCGGACAGAATTTTTATCTTGACGGACAAGCACAAAACATAAAAAACGAAAACTGGGCAACGGCTTTCTCGCTTGAAAATATGCACAAGGACCTTGGAATTTGCGAACGCCTTTCAAAGAAAAGCGGCTTTGCAATGCCCGGAATGGAAAACGCAAAGCGTGTTTATGACGAGGGAATGAAAAAAGGAATCGGAAAAGAGGACTTCCGTGCAACATACAAGGTGGTTGCCGGTGAATAAGATTCTTGAAAAACTCAACAAAGTCAACGACGTTCCCGTCCTTTCGGTCTTTGACGAAAAATTCAAAACGTTCGGCCGCGTCCTTTCCGGCTATGATTTTTCCGTTCTTCAAAAATATATGGAAGAAAAAACCGACATTCCCGAAAGCGGAAACATCTATGTCGCAAGCGTTCCCGAACTTGAAGAAACCGAACTCAAAGAACAGCTTGAAAAAACGCTTTACGGCTCTACTTCGATTCAAATCGGCTTTTGCAACGGAAGGAACACGACCTATAACGGCTTTGAATATCACAAGTGTTCCGAAATTAACGTTGCCGTTTCGGATTTCATGCTCGTCCTCGGCCATGTTTGGGACATAAAAGAAAACATGTTCGACATCAAAAACGCAACTGTTTTCTTTGTCCCGAAAGGAACTGCAATCGAAATGTTTCAAACAACGCTTCATCTTTCTCCGTGCAGAACGTGCGACGAGGGTTTTCGCGACATTGTTGTTTTGCAAAAAGGCACGAACACTCCGCTTGAAAAAAGGCCTTCCTGCGCCGATCCGGAATCAAAGCTCCTTTTGCAAAAAAACAAGTGGGTAATCGCCCACCCGGAGCGTGAGCCGCTGATAAAGCAGGGTGCATTCCCCGGTGTAATCGGCGAAAACAAAGAGTTGTTTTATTAAAAAAGTTGGTGGAAAAATGAAAAATTTTACTTTAGCATATGTTCCCGTCGGTGTTCCGACGTTTGAACTTGTCAGCGCAAACGAACAGTTTGAAAAATCAAAAAAAATGCTTTCTTCGCTTTGCGAAAACGTTGTTTTTCCCGATGAAATGCTTCTTTCAATCGAAAAGCTGACTGCGTTTCTCGATTCAATTGACCCCGATTTGATTGTTTTTCAAAACGTAACCTTTGCAAATTCGGCGTATATTTCCGAAGTGCTTAAAAGGTTTTCGTGTCCGCTTCTTCTTTGGACGCTTCGCGAACCTGCGATTGACGGCACAAGACTGCGGCTCAATTCGCTCACGGGTGCGTTTTCTGCGGCGAACACCGTTAAGTATTTCAGAACCGAACCGTTCGGCTTTGTTCTCGGTTCGCCCGAAGAAGAAAGCGTGATCAAAGAAACCGCCGCTTATATCGAAGCGGCAAAGGTCAAAAAAAGCCTAAAGTCGCTCAAAATGGCGTCCGTCGGCCATACTCCGCAAGGTTTCGGTTTCGGAAGAGCGCTTGACGGCGAACTTCTCAAAACTTTCTGTGTAACGCTTGAATCAATCGAAGCGCGTGAACTCATTGAAAAAGCAAAGGCGTATTCCGACGAGGAAGCAAAAGAGTATCTTGAAAAAGCCGAAAAAGCAATGAGCGGACTTGAAAACACGCCGCAAAAAAATGCGCTTGATTTTGCGCGGCTTTATAAAGCTTATGACGAGTACTGCAAAAGCGCAGGTATCGGCGCACTTTCTTCTCGCTGCTGGCCGGACTTTTTCGTCTCGTTCGGAACGCCGGTCTGCGCCGTGCTTGCAATGCTCAACGACCTGGGCGTTGCCGCCGCGTGCGAAGCGGATACCTACGGTGCGCTTTCGATGTATATCGGAATGCTGCTTTCAAAGAAGAGCGTCTTTTTCGGCGACCCCGTTTCGCTTGACGAAAAGGAGAACACCGTAACGTTTTGGCATTGCGGAACGGCGGCGTGTTCGCTTGCGCGCGAAGATACCGGCGCGTGCGTCGGTGTTCACTGTAACCGAAAAATCGGTCCGACAATGGAATTCGGCTGTAAAAAAAGCGACGAGGCAACAATTTTTCGCGTCGGCAAAAAGGAAGATGGCTCGATCCGCTTCTTTATCGCAAAGGGCAGTGCGCTTGACAAACCTAAGCAGTTTTACGGAACAAGCTCCATTGTAAAAATTGACGGCGACGCAAAAGCTCTCATCAAAAATAGTGTTCGCGACGGCTGGGAACCGCATTTTGCCGTGATTTATAAAGACGTTTCCGCCTCGCTTCGTGCGCTCGGAGAAATGCTTTCCGTCGAAGTTTGCGAGTATTGATATGATTAAAAATATACTGTTTTTGCTTGTTGTTTTTTTGACGAATGTTATTCAGGGAATCACGGGCTTTGCCGGAACAATGCTTGCAATGCCGCCGAGTGTAATGCTTGTCGGATTTGAAACGGCAAAGCCGATTCTCAATGCGCTCGGTCTTCTTTCGGGCGTATACATTGTTTTGCAAAAACGAAAAAGCGTGAACAAAAAAGAGTTTTTGAAAATTATTGCCGTGATGTCCGTCGGAATAATCGGCGGAATAGCTCTGCGTTCGCTTTTTGCGGATAAGGATTCGGTGCTTTATATCATTCTCGGCGTGATTGTGATTTTGACCGCGCTTTCGGGAATATACAAAAGCTTTTTTAAAAAAGGCGAACAAAGCGCGGAACACGGAAAAGTTGTTTCGTTCCTGCTTCTTGCTTCGGCGGGCGTGACCCACGGAATGTTTGTTTGCGGCGGACCTCTTTTGGTTTCCTATATGACGGGCAGGGTCAAAGACAAGGACGAATTTCGCGCAACGCTTTCGGCTTGCTGGATTGTTCTCAACGGAATCATTCTTTTTGACGACGTGCGAAGCGGACTTTGGAACAAAGATTTGCTTTTGATTTTCGGCCTTTCGGTTGTTTTGCTTTTTGCGGCAATGTTCGTCGGAAGTCTTCTTGTTAAAAAAATGAGCCGCGAAGTTTTTATGAAAGTGACCTATGTCCTTTTGATTGTTTCGGGCATAATGCTTTTTATAAAGTGAGGTGAAAGAATGAATTATACCGGTTTTAATATGAGCAGTATCAAAACCGCAAACCGCGCCTCGGTGCTGTATCTTCTCAACGGTTCAAATGAACTCAGCCGCAAAGATATTGCGGAAAGTCTCGGTCTCACTCCTGCGGCGGTGAGCAAAATCTGCGCCGAATTGATTGCCGAAGGCGCAATAAGCGAATGCGGAAGTCTTGACGGTTCCGCCGGCGCGGGAAGAAAAAAAATCATTCTTTCGCTCAATTCAAAAGAAATTTTTGTTCTTGCAATCGGAATTGACAAAAAAGGTTTTTACGCGGCGGTTTGCACTCTTGACGGCGAAGAAAAGCGCGGCGAACGTTTTCTTTTTGAAAAAGACGCTTTGCCCGAAGAGTGTCTTAAATATGCGGGCAAAAAAAGCCTCGAACTTTTGAAAAAAAGCGGCGTGCCGAAAGAAAAAATCATCGGCGCGGGTGTCGGAATCGTCGGCGGCGCAGACAAGGAAAAAGGAACAACCGCCGGAAATTACGGCGTTTGGCGTCCCGGCGTTGCGGTGCGCGATATTCTTGAAAAAGAGCTTTCAATGCCTGTTGCGATTGAAAACAACGTTAAGGCTTTTGCACTCGCTTCGCTGATTTTTGACCGCAGACATTTTGCAGACAACATTCTTTTTGTAAAATGGGGGCCGGGTGTCGGCTCGGCAATCGTAATCGGCGGCGCGGTGCTTGGAAAAACCGACAGTGATTCTTCTGAAATCGGGCATTACATTGCTGTTCCGAACGGAGAAAAATGCCGCTGCAAACGAAACGGCTGTCTTGAAACGGTGATTTCCGCCGACGCGCTTGTCGGTGCGGCAAAGGCGATTTACGGCAAAAAAACAACGCCGTGCCTTTTTGAAATGACTGACGGCAACGGCGCAAAAACCGATATTGCAAAAGTTTTGCTTGCTTCAAAAACCGACGCACCGCTCGGCGAAAAGATTTTTCAAAGCGTAAACCTGCTTGCAAAGGCGGTGACAAACGCTTCTGCCGTGATTGCGCCGGACAAGGTTGTTGTTTTTGGATATATGTTCACAAAGGAAATTTTTGAAAACTTTGAAAAAGAATGTGAAAAGTTTTACCCCGGCTTCAAAAAAGGATATATCAGCCTTTCGCCGCTTGACAAAAAGCACAACTTTATCGGCCCTGCGGCCGTTGCGGCAAAAAGCTTTTTCTTTGAAAAAGGGAATAAATAAAAAGGCGGTTGCCGCGGCGGAAAACTCCGCTTTCGGCAACCGTTTTTTGCTGCAATTTTAATTTATAATGTTTGTCCGCACTGAGAGCAGAATTTGCTGCCCGGTGTCATGGGTGCGCCGCAGGCAGGGCAGGCGGTGTTGAGCTTTGCGCCGCATTGGTTGCAAAACTTTGAATTTTCCGCAAGTTTTGCGCCGCAGTTCGGGCAAGTTACCGAAAAAGTTTGCGCGGCGGGGCTTGGCTGTGGCGCAGAAGAAAATTCCGCGGTGCGTCCGGGTGCGCCGAGAATACGACCGATTAAGTCAAATATTTCATCCGGAAGCATTTTTTGCCTGTATGCGCCGATTCCGGCGGTGACTGCAAGCGGCCAAAGGAGGAACAAGCCAACCGCTCCGGCGCCGAGTTTGTCTGTCCACTTACCTTCGCCGATTGTGACGTTGAGTTCGTTATACGCTGTTACGGAAAGCTGAACGTTGGTTGCAATTCTCATTCCGGAAAGTGTGCGCAGCGTGTCCTTTTCCTGTCCGGCCTGAATGATGAAACCGTCTTGGGTCGGTGCGCTTTGAACTTCCATTTTCTTTTCGTTGCGAAGAAAACTTTCAAGCTCCGCAACAACCGTTCGAACGTCGGTTGAACCTAAATTGAATACTCTTGAATCTGCCATGGCTTTATGCCTCCTGTCTATTGAACTTATTAAAAAGATTTAAAGCAATCTACATCTGTACTATAACATATCATACTGTCAATTTCAATAGAGAAATCAAAAATTAACAATCTGTTTTTTTGGGTTGACAGCGGTGTTTTTGAGTAGTATCATTGGAAAATCACAATTAAAAGAAAGGACGAAAATTTTGAACAAAGAAAACTTAAAACGAATCCTTTCGGTTTTTCTGACCTTTTTAAAAATCGGCGCATTCACGTTTGGCGGCGGCTATGCGATGATCGCGCTTCTTGAAAACGAGTTTGTTTCAAAAAAACAATGGATAACCAAAGATGAATTTCTTGACATTGTTGCAATTGCGGAATCGACGCCCGGACCGGTTGCAATCAACGGCGCAACTTTCATCGGGTATAAAGTCGGCTCGTTTTTCGGCGCGCTTGCGGCAACGGTTGCGGTTTGTGTTCCGTCGTTTGCCGTGATATATGCAGTTTCGCTTTTTCTTGACCGCTTTTTGAGCTTTGAACCGGTTGCCTTTGCGTTCAAAGGAATACAGGTTTGCGTTGTATATCTGATTTTTTCCGCCGGCATAAAAATGCTCAAGGGGCTTGAAAAAACGGCGTTTAACCTTATCATCGTTTTGCTTGTGACGGTTGTGATGATTCTTTTTTCGGTCTTCGCCGTGAATTTTTCAACCGTGTATTACATACTTCTTTGCGGCGCGGCGGGCGTTGCGGTTTATGCGGCAAAGCGTGTTAAGAAGAAAGGGGAGGAAAAATGATTTATCTTAAACTTTTTCTGACCTTTCTTGAAATCGGGGCGTTTTCTTTCGGCGGCGGTTACGGAATGATTTCGCTCATTCGCGAAGCGGTTGTTTCAAACGGCTGGCTGACAGAAGGGGAGTTTATGAACTTTGTTGCCGTTTCGGAATCCACTCCCGGTCCGCTTGCGGTCAACATGGCAACCTTTGTCGGCGCGTCGCAAGGCGGTGTGCCGGGTGCGCTTTTTGCAACGTTCGGCGTTGTTCTTCCGTCGTTTGTTATAATACTTTTGATTGCCGCGCTCATCAAAAATCTGCTCAAATACGCCGGGGTCAAAGCAGTTCTTTCGGGCGTGCGCCCGTGTGTTGTTGCGCTCATTCTTGCAACGGCGGTGACTCTCGGCGCGAATACGTTCTTTGCTTTCAAAACGTTTGAAAGCACTTTTTCGGCGGATTTTCGTGCGCTTTTGATTCTTGGTGCGCTTGTTTTGTTTGGTGTACTGTTCAAAAAAATAAAAAAGAAAAGTCCTTCGCCGATACTCATGATAGTGATTTCGGCAGGACTCGGTTTGTTAATTTACAGCATATGATATAAAAAAGGGCTGTCGCATTTAGATGCAGAAAGCGTTTTCTTTACCCCGAATAGATACTGCGAGTGGGTAAAAA
>DKDD01000196.1:14514-19882 GCA_002451715.1 Ruminococcaceae bacterium UBA6857
TTCTTCTTGATGTTATCCGCAATTATAGCTTTTTTGTTTTGGTTTTACTCTTTGTTCTGCGCTAAATGCGAAAGCTCTTTAAGTTTTTATAAGCTCAAAAGTTCTTCTTTGTGCATATTGATGTGCAGCATGATGTGACCGATATTACCCTCACCGGCAAATTTTGTGCAGTCAAAAAAGTCTTTGTCGGGAGTGATCCAAACAAGTTCGTTTTCACTGCCGAAAACTTCAACCTCTTTATTGAGCCTGCCGACATAAACTTCAAGAGAGCAGTTGTCAAAATGATAGGTGAAATCCATTAAATGAGAAAGTTTGATATCGTTTTCGGTGATTGAGGTTTCCTCAAAAAGTTCTCGATAAGCGGCGAAAAAACCGTCTTCGCCCTCTTTGATTTTTCCGCCGACAAAATTAAGCAGTCCTTTATACGGATTCTTGCGCCTTTTGCACATCAAAAGCAGTTCACTTTTATTATCAAAAACGGCGATAATATTATACTTTTTCATTTTCTCATCTCCCGTGTTTTTGTCAATGATATCACAAAGCCTGCCCGTTTTCAACAAAAAATACGCCGCAACTTTTCGTCGCGGCAAAGTGGGTTATTTTTTCCAATAGTTCAGCTTTGGAAGCTGCTCTTTGAGATATGCTTTGACCTGTTCGGGCGAAAAGCTTTCGTTCGCCATGTGACCGGCGCAAAAATCAATCAGCGTGTCAAGGTCGGTATAGGTGAACTTTCCGTCGGTATAGCACCATTTGCAGTATTCTTCGTTGAAAGTTCCGTCCGGTTCGCGGCTTATCAGCGAATCTTCAAGCGGCATTCCGCAGCACTGACAAACAAGCGTTCTCGGTGAGCCCAAAAGTGTGTTGATTGAAACATCGAAAAGCTTTGAAAGAAGTTTGAGCGTTTCGGTGTTCGGAACGGTTTCGCCGTTTTCCCAGCGAGAAACCGCCTGCCTTGTTACAAAAACTTTTTCGGCAAGTTCGTCTTGCGAAAGATTGTTGTCGGTGCGAAGTTTTAAAATTACTTCCTTTGTTTCCATGTCGAATCATCTCCTTTGAGAAAACTATAACAGTTTTCCCCAAAAAGGTCAAGCAACCGTCTGTTGCTATTTATCTGTTCTCAACGGGAGAAATGACCGGTTTTCCGTCCGCACCGAGGAGTACCGTCAAGCCGCCTGAGTAGCCGTTAAAGTGGTAAAAGTAATTCACGCCGGTTTCCTTGTCAACAATAATCTCAAAGCCTTCAAACGTGCCTTGGGCATATACTTTTTCAAATCTTTTTTCATTGTCTTTTTTCATGTTGTTTACTCCTTTTGTTTTTTCTATTATACTAAGCTGTCAATTATTTTTCAAACGTTAATTTTCTTTCCGCCAAAATAACCTTGTGTCCGTTGGTGTCTTTCGTTTCGCCGATTTTTGAAAAGCCGTTTTTGAGCCAAAAATGCTCTGCCTGCGGATTGCCTTTGACCCACGCAAGGCGAACGGTTAAAAAACCGACGGAAGAAAGATATTCGCAAAGTTCGCTTATTATCATGCTGCCCGTGCCCTTGTTTTGAACCGATTTATCGGTCATGAAAAAGCCGATAAAAGCTGTTTTTTCTTCGGGGTAATCGCGGATGAAATCCATGACGGCAACGAGTTTTCTTGCGTCAAAAAAGCCGGTGTAAAATTTGTCTTCCGGCGTTTTTTTCGGCGGAAGAGCGTTCATATCCTCAAGAATGTTCTCCCTTGTGGCAAACGGAGGGCAGTACTCGTAATAAAGTTCGTTTCCCTCGCAAAGGGCTAAAACTTTTGAAATGTCGCTTTTTCCGAGAACGCGAACGGCATATTTTTTTGAAAATGATTGAATGTTCATAGTGATGTTCCTTTTGTGCGGTATGATTTAATTTTCAAAAAACAAAATAAATATTAAGAATACAAAATGTTTTTCACGGTCTGCATGACTTGCAGAACGGAAGCCGTTTTGTATATTATAACATTTGAAGTGTCACCTATCAAGAAGCACAACAAAAAACCACTGTAATTTTTTAAAAATTACGGCTTAATTATGTAAAAATATGATAATAGACATGTTTTTGCACTTTTGCTGTTTTGCATTTGAACCCATGTGATGTATAAAAATTTATAAACACAATTTCTGTTTGGCTGATGCTATTATCCGACGATATGTTTTGTGTGGCAAGATGGTTTCGTCGAACGAAAACCCTTATTCGGTATTTATTTAAAATGGGAGATGTTTGAAAATTTCAGAAAGTCCATACATCGTGCACACAGCGAGGTTGCGAATGTTGTACTTATATCAAAATATTTTTGTGCTCATTTAAACACCGTATAAATTCTTTGCTTGCAAGCGGCAGTGTGCGTTTATCTTTTGTAACAATGCTCATCGTCCGTATGATTGGAGGTTCAATCGGTAAAACAGTTATGTCATAATTGGTTTTTTTCAGCACAAGCTCGGTCAGAATCGAAACACCGAGACCCTGTTCTACCATAGAGAGAATCGAATAATCATCATGAACGCGCAACTTTATGTCCGGCATAAATCCCGCTTTTCTAAAAGCTTCAAGCGGTTCGCTGTATGCGCCTTCTTCAAGCAACAAAAACGGTTCATTTGTAAAGTCTTCCAAAACGAGCGAAGACTTTTTTGCAAGAGGATGCTCTTTTGGCAGTACGGCACAGAACATGCCGCTTTTTATCACAGCTGTTTCAAGTCCTTTTACTGCGTTCGGATTGACAAACCCGAAATCCACTTCGCCGGTGCGTACCCATTCACAGATACTTGTGTAATCTCCCTGGTGAAGTACGATTTGAATATCAGGGTGTTTCTGCCAAAAGTTTCGAATGATTTCGGGCAGCCAGTGGCAGGAGATGCTTGAAACTGTGCCGATACGGATAATACCCGATTCAAGCCCGCAAATTTCATCTGCTTTGCGCCGCATCGCTTCATATTGCAGCACTGCGCTTTGTATGGAGGGGTACATTTTTTCTCCTTCGGGTGTTAAAGCCACCCCATACCGTGAACGGTAGAGCAACTTTACCGAAAGCTCTTTTTCCAAGGATGCAATCATCTGACTGAGTGCCGGTTGGGTATAGCCCAAAAGTTCCGCTGCTTTCGTAAAGCTGCCGACCTCAACTATCTTGAGAAGAGCAATATATCTATCCATTTTAAAATAGCCTTTCTGCATGTTCGCATAAGAATCATCAATTTTACTTATTTCAAGAGATAGTATATACTGTAATCATAAAAAAATCAAGTATGGAGGAATGCTTCATGGATATGAGCAGTTTTTTGGTGGATGCCTATTTCACCGAATATGAATTAAAGGCAAAATATATGATGGGAAGTTCCGACCCGGAATCACTTCCGCTCAAAGAAGTGATAACCGATCTTACAAAATACGCAGACGAGCCGCTGGGCTATGCTTTAGGCAACGGATACTTACCGCTCAGAGAAAAATTATTCTCGCTCTATAAAACCGTTTCACCAAATCAAATAGCGGTAATGAACGGAGGCGAAGAAACGATTTATGTGACCATGCGTGCGTTGCTGAAAGCGGGTGATGAAATCGTCGTACAAATGCCGTCCTATCAGTCACTCTCGGTGGTTGCAAAGGAAATCGGGTGTCGCATTACGGAGTTTCGGCCTCCGTTTGAAAAGGATTGGAAGTTTGATATTGAACTGTTGCGTTCCAAGGTCGGCAGCAAAACAAAATTGATTGTTCTGAATTATCCACACAATCCGACCGGCGCTTGCCTTACGGATGGTGATATGGCAGATATTGCAGAACTTTGCCGTGAATACGGCATTATACTGATTGCCGATGAAATGTACCGATTTCTGCGGCTTGACCCAAGTTGCACCGACGCATCTTTTGCCGATGTGTATGAAAACGCCGTTGCACTCGGCGGCTTTTCCAAAACATTTGCTTCTCCCGGTCTGCGACTTGGTTGGGTAGCGACGAAGAATACCAAACTGATGCAAAAACTGCTTGCCTACCGCCACTTCACAAGCACCTGTACCAATCTGCCGTGTCAGTGGATTGCAAGCGAATTACTTAATAAAAAAACCGAGATCATTGAACGCAACAATGCGATTGTTGCCAAAAATGCAGCACTGTTAAAATCGCTTGTGGAAAAGCATACAGATGTCTTTGCCTATGTGCCGCCGAAGGGCGCAACTATGGCGTATGTGAAGTTGCTCGGCGGAAGGCAGTCGATGCGCTTTTGTATGGAACTTTTGGAACATACCGGGGTTCTTATCGTACCGTCATCGGTGCTTGAAAGTTCGAACGAATATCTTAGAGTAGGGCTGTGTCGGAAAAGCTTTTCCGAAAGTGTAAAAGTTGTTGATGCCTATTTATCGGCAGAAAAGAAATGAGGGGACTATGATGAAACAGTATACAATTGATGCGTTTACCGACAAGGTTTTTTCGGGAAATCCCGCCGCCGTTTGTGTGATGAACGAATGGCCGGATGACTGCACCATGCAGAACATCGCCATAGAGAACAACCTGTCCGAAACGGCTTTCGCTGTGAAAGACAGCGAGGCTTACCGCTTGCGTTGGTTTACACCGGGCGGTGAAGTGGAACTTTGCGGACATGCAACGCTTGCCACAGCCTATGTGATCAGCCGCTTTTATGAGCCTGAACAGAATATATTGCAGTTTGATACGCTCAGCGGGCGGCTGACCGTTAAAAAATATGATGATTTATTTACGATGGATTTTCCGTCTTTTACATTGAAACCGATTCCCGTAACCGAGAAAATTATCCGTGCATTGGGAGCAAAGCCGAAAGAAGCATATATCGGAGCAGATATCGTTTGCGTGTTTGAAAATGAGAAACAAGTGCGAAGTGTTCAGCCGAATCAGGAATTGATTCGACAGATGGACGGTGTATGTTTTCACATCACCGCTCCGGGCAGCAAGGCCGATTGTGTGACCCGCAGCTTTGCACCGAAATGCGGTGTGGCAGAAGATCCGGTCTGCGGCAGAGGACACTGTCATGTGATTCCGTATTGGGCAAACAAACTCGGAAAGCAAAAACTGACTGCATATCAGGCATCCGCTCGCGGCGGTATGCTTTACTGTCAGTATGCAGAAGAACGCACGATGCTCAGCGGCAAGGCTGTACTTTTTTCTAAAGTGGAAATCTGTATTTAATTTGTCTATTGTTTCAAGATTATATATGCCTTGAATTAATTGTTCGGAAGTTTGAGCGCTGCCACAAAGATAAAACATCGTTTGGAGTAGAAAAAAAGCCCGATAAAATCGGGCTTTTCGTGAAAGACAGCTATTTTGTCTCAACAATTTGGTGGACCTGAAGAGATTCGAACTCTCGACCTCTCGGATGCGAACCGAACGCTCTCCCA
>DKDD01000216.1:0-1646 GCA_002451715.1 Ruminococcaceae bacterium UBA6857
AGGACGCCGAAATTAAAAACCAACAGCTTCCGGAACTTCGCCAAGGTATGACCCTCCCCGTACTCAACACAAAAATCGTCACGGGTAAAACAAGACCTCCTGCGCGGTACACCGAAGCGACCCTCCTTTCCGCAATGGAAAACCCGTCAAAGCAGATTGCCGACAAAAAGCTCAAAGCGATTATCGAAACCACAAGCGGACTCGGCACTCCGGCAACGCGAGCCGACATCATTGAAAAGCTTTTTGACAACTTTTCGATTGAGCGCGTAGGAAAAGAAATTCACCCGACGGCAAAAGGAAAACAGCTTATTCGAATCGTTCCGCCCGACCTTAAGAGTGCGGAGCTTACCGCGCAATGGGAACAGCAGCTTCAAAACATCAGCCGCGGCACGGCAAGCATGAAAAAGTTCATTGCCGAAATGCGCGAATACGCAACAAAGCTTGTTTCAATGGTAATTGCAAGCGACGCGCAGTACACACACGACAACGCGACCAAAGAGAAATGCCCCGTTTGCGGAAAGTACCTCCTTGAAGTCAACGGAAAAAAAGGCAAAATGCTTGTTTGCCAGGACAGAGAATGCGGCTATCGCAAAGGACTGACCCAAACAACAAACGCACGCTGCCCGAATTGCCACAAAAAGCTTGAACTTCGCGGCGAGGGAGACAAAAGAATTTTTGCCTGCGTTTGCGGATACCGAGAAAAGCTTTCCGATTTCAACAAGCGCAAATCAAGCGACGGCGCAGGAAAACACGATGTTCTCAACTACATGAGAAAACAGGCGGCTAAGGAAAAAGAAAAGGACAAGGCCGACAATCCGTTCAGCATACTGCTGAATTAAATTTAAAATCAGTTTTAGGAGTTGTTTCAACCGGAAAACCGTTGTACGGCTCCTTTTTTATTTAGCTTCGTTTTATATCAGATATTTTTTCATTATAATTGTTTCAAAAATAAGTAAAAAAATAGATATAAATTAAATACATCTATTGACTTTGATAGAAATATGATGTATAGTTAAATTACAATAAAGAAAGGAGGATATTTCAGCAAACATGCAAACCTTTCGTTTGTATTGTTCAAAAAGATTTTTCAAAAATAATTTATAGGAGAAAACACTATGATTGGATCAGACATTAAACTTCCGACTCTCAAACAGATTATCGCAGGTCTTCTTGCAGTACTTACCATGATTTCGTCAATGATTTTCGGCGGAAAATTCGGAAAAGTCGAAATCGAAATCAAAGATGAAATCACAACGGAAACCCAGACCATTGAGTTCAACGTTTTAAACTACAGCTTAAAAGAGATTGTTACCGACGAAAGCTTTACTCTTGAAAAGAACAACAACGGAAAATGGGAAAAAGTTAATTTCTCCGATGATTATGTAATCCATGATCTTGCCGTTGTTATCAAGGGCATTCACTCATCAACTTTCAAGATTGATCTTATTAAAGCATTCGGCAAAACTTTGGACAAGGGCGAATATCGCATTACAAAGGAAATCGGCGGAAAAGAATACTCCGTTTCTTTCGGCGTTACGGCTTTGAACGAAGTTACGACAACTGCAGCGGCATAAGATTTTTTGAATATAAACCGTACTTTGCAGAGATGTGAAGTACGGTTTCTTGTTTATATTTAATTTTAAACC
>DKDD01000216.1:1708-1873 GCA_002451715.1 Ruminococcaceae bacterium UBA6857
CCGTATTGCAACGACTTTTTACGGCAAAAGACTTGAAAAATTTCCCCGGTTGTTATAAAATGTCTGTTGATTGGAAACAATTAGTTATGTTATTAATCAAAACTATCTTATAAAACGAAAGGAAAGAACCAAATGAACGTATTGAACAAAAAATCAGTTGAAGAC
>DKDD01000216.1:1931-4126 GCA_002451715.1 Ruminococcaceae bacterium UBA6857
GGCAAGAAAGTTCTTGTTCGCTGCGACTTCAACGTAAAAATGGAAAACGGCGTAATCACAAGCGACAAGAGAATCGTCGCTTCGCTTCCGACCATTAAATATCTCATCGACCACGGCGCAAAGGTTATCCTCTGCTCTCACCTCGGAAGACCCAAGGGTCAGTTCAACCCCGAATTTTCGCTTGCTCCCGTTGCAAAGAGACTTGGTGAACTTCTCGGCAAGGACGTTAAAATGGCAAAAGACGTTGTCGGCGACAGCGCAAAGGAACTTGCCGCATCGCTCAAGGACGGCGAAGTAATGCTTCTTGAAAACGTTCGTTTCCACGCAGAAGAAACCAAGAACGACCCCGAATTTTCAAAGGCTCTTGCTTCTCTTGCAGAGATTTATGTTAACGATGCTTTCGGTTCGGCTCACAGAGCTCACAGCTCAACAACAGGTGTTGCCGATTATCTTCCCGCTGTTTGCGGTTTCCTTATTCAGAAAGAACTCAAATATATCGGCGGCGCTCTTGAAGACCCGAAGAGACCCCTTGTTGCAATTCTCGGCGGCGCAAAGGTTTCGGATAAAATCGGCGTAATCACCAACCTTCTCAACAAGGTTGACACCCTCATCGTCGGCGGCGGCATGGCATATACTTTCTTTGCCGCTCTCGGTCACTCCGTAGGTACTTCAATCTGCGAAGAAGACAAGATTGACCTTGCAAAGCAGATGATGGCAGACGCAAAGGAAAAGGGCGTTAACTTCCTTATCCCCGTTGACAACGTTGTCGGCAAGGAATACAAACCCGACACCGAATATATGACCGTTAACTCTGACGACATTCCCGACGGCTGGATGGGTCTTGACATCGGACCGAAGACCACAAAGATGTTTGCGGACGCCGTTAAGGACGCAGGTACCGTTATTTGGAACGGACCGATGGGCGTTTCGGAATGGGAACATTTTGCAAGCGGCACAATCGGCGTTGCAACCGCAATTGCAGACAGCAACGCAATTTCAATCATCGGCGGCGGCGACAGCGCAGCTGCAATTGAAAAGCTTGGCTTTGCAGACAAGATGAGCCACATTTCAACCGGCGGCGGTGCTTCGCTTGAATTCCTTGAAGGCAAGGAACTTCCGGGCGTTGCAGCTCTCAACGACAAATAATTTGTTAATCCATACTTTAAAATAAAGGAGTCTTCCAAAATGAAAAAAGAACTTCGCAAGGCAGTTATTGCCGGAAACTGGAAAATGAACAACACCCCCTCGCAGACAACCGCTCTCATCAACGAGATGAAGCCGCTTGTTGCAGACGCAGATTGCGACGTTGTTCTTTGCGTTCCTTATATTGACATTCCCGCAGCCGTTGAAGCAGCCAAAGGCTCAAACATCAAAATCGGCGCAGAAAACGTTCACTTCAAAGCTTCGGGCGCATATACCGGTGAAGTTTCAACCGACATGCTCAAAGAAGCAGGCGTTGAATATGTTGTAATCGGCCACAGCGAAAGAAGAACTTACTTCGGCGAAACCGACCAGACCGTTAACCTTCGTACTCTTGCAGCCCTCAACGCAGGACTCAAGACAATCGTTTGCGTTGGCGAAACCCTTGAGCAGAGAGAACTTGGCTATACCGAAACCCTCCTCAAGTATCAGACCAAAATGGCTCTTACAAACGTTACCGCAGAACAGCTCAAAAACGTTATCATCGCTTATGAACCCGTTTGGGCAATCGGAACAGGCGTTACCGCAACAGCCGACCAGGCAGACGAAGGCAACGGCTTCGTTCGCGCAGCAATTGCAGAAGCTTACGGCGCAGACGTTGCAGAAACCGTTACCGTTCAGTACGGCGGTTCGATGAACGCAAAGAACGCCGACGAACTTGTTTCAAAAGTCAACGTTGACGGCGGTCTCATCGGCGGCGCATCGCTCAAAGCTCAGGACTTCTCGGTAATCGTTAAGGCCGCAAGCAAATAAAACAACACAAAAAGGGTTGCTTCGCAGCCCTTTTTTGAAAAGTAAAAAGTTATCGAAAGGCAGATCTAATATGAAAAAAACTGTTTTACTTTGCATTATGGACGGTTTCGGAAAAAATCCGTCCGATTATGGAAACGCTATCGCCGCGGCGAACAAGCCGAACCTTGACCGCCTTATGAGCGAAAACCCGATGACATACATCGGCGCTTCGGGAATGGACGTAGGTCTTCCCGACGGTCAGA
>DKDD01000084.1 GCA_002451715.1 Ruminococcaceae bacterium UBA6857
CCCGAGCCGACGGTAAAAACCGAAAAGTATATATTCATCACGAACGCATATGTCGCGTCTTTCACGATGAAAGCAAAACCGAGTGTTATTGCCGCAAAAACAAGACTCATCATGTCAAGAATGAAAACTTTTGCGCGGCGGTTTTCAATTTTGTGCTTTTCCGCAATTGCCGAAGCACCCTCGCCTTTTGAAAAACCGGTTCTTCCGGTTTTGACGTTTCTCGGTGCGGTTTCAGAGGCTTTTCCCTCTTTTCTCGCCGTGATTGCCGAAAACGAAACCTCGGTCGCTTTGAGAACATCTTCATAGTAATCGCTCTTGAGCCTTGAAACAAAAAGATAGAACGCCGCAACACACAAAGCAAAACAGCAAACTGCAATCAAAAGGCCCTTGTAATCGGCGGTAACGGCCGAAACAACGCCGTATTTGACAAATCCGGCAACCGGGAAAAACCGCATGAAAACCGAATTTGCGTTTTCAACAACAGCGGGCAAAAGCTCTTCACCGGAAGTATAACTCTTTAAACCAAGCACTGCAATAAACGCAAGCACAATGCAATAAAAAACAACTTTTGCCGCCCTGCATTTTCTGTCATCGGACGATGTAAATGAATAGATAAGCATTGCCAGCATTTGCGAAAGAAACGCCGTTGCCGCATAGCCAACAAGAACGGCAAGCAGTACTCCAAAGCTTATGCCGTAGGTATCATGCACCCACGCGTACTGATACAAAATGAAAACACCGAGCATCAACGAACGGCCGAGTTGACTGAAAAGGCCGAACGTCAAAAGCGTTTGCGGCTTTTTCGGGCTTGTGAAAAGAATATTCACGTCCGCCATCGAAAACATTGACGCGCCGTTGAGAAAGCCGTTTTTTGCAATCATTATAAATTCAAACGCATAAAGCGCAAGAACGATTGCATAAAACTCTTCTATCTTCCTTGTTCCGACCGGAAGCGGCGAAGCGTTACCGGAAACAAAAGTTACCGCAATGAGTGCAACAAAGATAATGAGTACCAAAAGTTCGGACGGACGGTGAAGTATTTCGCGAAGACGGTTTTTGAATTTGCGCGACAAAAGATAGACAAGTGAACTCATAATTTTTCACCGCTTTCGGTAAGTTCGAAAAAGAGGTCTTCAAGGCTCTTTCCGTCAGTATCACCTGCGCTTTTTTCCGCGCAAAATTCACCGTTTTTCATGATGTACGCCTTGTCCCAATAGCTTTCAACGCTGTCGATCATGTGGGTACTTATAAGCACCGTTGCACCTGAATTTTTAAGTTCGCCGAAAACTTCTTTAAGCTGTTTGATTGCGTGGGGGTCAAGTCCGACCATGGGTTCGTCGAAGATTATCACAGACGGCTTATGAACCAGCGCACAGCAGATTGAAAGCTTTTGCTGCATACCTTTTGAAAGCTCTTTTCCAAGCTTATCTTTTTTGTCAAAAAGCTCAAAGCGCTCAAGCAGTCTGTCCGCCGTTCCGTCGTCCTCCATACGGTATGAACGAAGCATAAACTCAAGATGTTCGCGAACGGTCAAAAGGTCATAGACCGCCGGCATTTCCGGAACATAGCCGAGAAGTTTTTTTGCTTCAAGGCTTTTGTTTTCGTTGCCGTCAATCGTAATTTCGCCCTCAAAACGAAGCAGACCGCAGATACATTTGATTATCGTTGACTTTCCGGCTCCGTTCGGTCCGAGCAGAACGGCAATTTCGCCGTTTCCGATGTCAAAAGAAACATTTTTGTTTGCAAGAACTTTTCCGTATTTTTTTGTTACGTTTTTTACACACAGCATAATTTTTCTCCGTTAAATAAGTTTTTCAAGTCCTTCGGTGCTGTATTCTTCGCCATTGCGCTTTTTTTCAAGTTGAGAAGTAAGAAGTGCAAAACGTTCTTTGGTAATGGGATAAAGAACAATTCCGATAATTGCAACAACAAGGAAAACGGCCGGAATAATCGTTGCAATGTTTTCAATCGCGTCCTTTGCCGAATCGGGCTGAACGGAAAGAGTTCCGTTATATTTTCCGAAGTTGAGAACCTGACCTGCAATCCACATTCCAATTGCGGCGCCGAATTTTTGGAAGAACTGCGGGAACGCGGTAATCATGCTTTCGCGGCGCTTTCCGTTGACAAATTCGTCAACTTCAACAAGGTCATATGCCATTGAATAGAAGATTGTCCAGAAACACGCAAGACCGAGCGCAACGGCAAAAACCGAAACGATGAGCATCGGAGTTCCGTTGATTCCGATAAGCTTGATGACGATAAGTCCGACAAGCATGATTGAAAAGAAGATGATTCCCGTTTTTCTTCTGTCGGTTTTTTCGGCAATTTTGGTAACTATCGGAATCATAAGACCCATTGAAGCCACAAGCGTGATGATAACGATTACCATTCCGCCGTCGTCCATTCCGAGCCTTGCCTGAACAAGATAGGCAAAGTTTGTCTGAATCATTGACGAAGAGATGAGGAAGAAGAAAACGAACATTACAAACCAGCGGAAAGGTTTGAGTTTGAGAATCTGAAAATATTCCGAAACCTTGACCTTTTCCTGCACTTCGCCGGTGTCGGAAGCTTTTTTAAGCTCTATTCCGCGAAGACTCAGCGAAGCAACAACGGCAGAAATTACGGCAAGAACGGCAAGAACCGCTGCGGTTGAAAGCCAGCCGAGCGACGCACTGACACCCATTCCGATTATAAGGCCGGGCAAAACGGCCGGAACGGCATTGCCGAGAAGAATTGCAACAGTGTTGAAAAGCGAGCTTTTTCCGCGGATATCGGTGCGTTCGTCATAGTCTTCGGTAATTTCCGCAACAACGGCGTAATACGGAATGGTGTAAACCGTATATGCAAGCCAGAAGCACATTGTCATTGCGGTGTAGAAAATGAACTTGAAGATGTCGCTTGTTTCGCCGAGCGGTATGAATGCCGCGATGAAAGTGATTCCCATCGGGAACGCCGCGTGAAGCATAAACTTGCGCTTATCGGCGCCTTTTTTATCGGCAAAATGTCCGATGATCGGGTCGGTCACAGCGTCCCAAATTACCGAAATGAGGCTTACTGTTGAAGCAAGACCCGGATTCATGTGTGCAACGTCGGTAAGAAAGACGAGGTAATAGGTGTAATACATGTTGTAAAGAATCGACTCGGCAGCAATTCCGCCGCAATAGCCGAACTTTTTTCCCTTTGTAAGCTGGCTCTTATGCATTGTTTTTCACTCCTTAAATATATATCTTTTCTCTATAAGCTGCGTTTCTATAATCAAAACGCATTCTTTATTTTTTCAAAAAGCTTTTCAAAAAACGTTGTCATTTCGTTTTCGGTGCTCGCTTTTTCGCTCATTTCGACAACTGACGAAGACGGCGTAAATTCATACATTCTTGCCCTTGTCAAAAAATCGGGATCAATCGGCTCTTGTGACGGGATTTCACCCGAAAGCGAAGCCGAAGCATAAGTTTCGTTATACGCGTAATCGACAACATAAAGCTTTATATCGGAAAGCAAGGAAAGCTGTTTTCTGCTTTTTTCGCTGACATTTACGGTATATGTATATACGCCGTTTTGCATCTCAATGTTTTTGAACGAAACCGAACCTAATGAGCGGTTGTTTTTGTCAAACATTTCAAAGCCCATAACATAGCGGTTGTCTTTAATTTTGACGGTGAGCACCGCTTCACCATTTTCGATTCTGTAATCGACCGATTCAACGGTCGGCTTTTCGTTGTCAACAACAAACGGGAACGAAATTGTCACACGTTTTGATTTGTAATTTGCCGGCGTTGTCGAAACTTTGTAAACATAGCTTTGTCCGTTCACAAGTCCGCTTTTTCCGCCCCAAAGAAGACCTATTTCAGAATTATTCGGGTTGTTCGTTTTTCTTGCATATTCGAAAAGCGACGAGCCGCAGTAGCGGAAAACTCCGCTTTGCGTGAAGAGGTTATAATCCATTCGCTTTCCGTTGCGGATAAGACCGACGCTGACGGTTACATAAGGCTTGTTTAGTTTGCTTTGAAGCGCATTTTCGGAATATGCGCAGTATTTTGAATCAATGCCGTATTCCGTGCCTTTTTCAAACATATTTGCGCCGAGCGGATAATAGCTTTTTCCGTCGGTAACCATAAGTCCCCATTCTTTTCCGAGATAGGACGGTTCACTGTCATAAAGCGTATTATCAAAAAGCATTGGGTTCGACCAATCACCGTTGAAAGACACAAACGGAATTGAAAGAGTCGGCTGTTCTTCGCTTTCTCCGTCAAGGAAAATGAATCCGTCAACAAAGAATCCGTTTTTGAAAACTTCGCGGTATGAAGTCATAAATTCATCCGACACGGTAATTTTTACACCTATTGTTTTGCTTTCTCCCGAAGAAAGGGTAACAATGCCGTTTTGAGCGCCTTTGGTGTACTCAATTGTATAATCCTTTGCGTTTATACGCTTCGATGTGAGGGTATTAATATATTTTCCGTTTGAATCTTTAATAAAGCTGTCGGTAAGCACCGCTTCGCGAAGTGTATATGTTTGTGATTCTCCGGAAAAATTGTGTGCTTTGAAAGAAAATTCAAGAACACCGTCCGTATCTTCGCCAAGTTCGATTTTCGGTCTTGAAACGCCGTCGTTTTGAGTAAGGTAAACGGGAGTTTTCATTGCACCGTCAACCGAAACAAAACCTGCACCTATGCGTCTGGGCGAAAAATAAGTGCTTTTTCCGTAAGCTCTGAAAGGTACCGCGGTGCTCATAATAAGGCTGTTGATAAATTCCGCACTGTCTTTCTTTTGCGTATTCGGGAAGTTTTCGTTGACATATTGTTTTACAAGTGCAAAGCAGCCGGCGTAATACGGCGCCGCCATCGACGTTCCGTTCATATAGTCGTAATCGTTTCCGGGAACGCTTGAATAAATGTCGCTTCCGGGCGTTGTGATTTCGGGTTTGAGACGAAGGTCTGCGGTAACGCCCCAGGAGGAAAACGAAGAAACATCCATGCTGCCGACACCGTCAATGCTGATTGTTTCTGCCATTTTTGATTCCTGAAAATTAACTGCCGAAGAAGCAACTGCCATCGGCCATTCATAGCTTGCCGGCGAGCCGACCGTTCCGTAATCAAAAAGGTCTGCGCTCATTCTTTCAGAACCGAAAACCGCGTCGTTTCTTCCCATGCTCGCCTCGTTGCCCGCAGAGCACGAAACGGCAATTCCGCTTTTTTGAAG
>DKDD01000124.1 GCA_002451715.1 Ruminococcaceae bacterium UBA6857
ATACTATCATCATTGTCGGTTTTTGTCAATAAAAATTCTACGATTGAAGTTTTCAGCAAAAGGGGGCTTTTTCTTTGATTGACCCAAAACTTCGTACACTTAGGGATAAGGCGATGAAACTTCCGCTTTCTCCCGGTGTATATATAATGAAAAACAAAAGCGGAAAAATTATTTACATCGGAAAAGCAAAAGCACTCAAAAACCGAGTCAGCCAATATTTCGGCTCACAAACCAATCACGCAACAAAGGTTCGCAAAATGGTTGAAAACGTTGCCGACTTTGATTATATCCTCACCGACAGCGAATTTGAAGCACTCGTTCTTGAATGTAGCCTGATCAAGCAGAATATGCCGAAGTATAACATTCTTCTTAAAGATGACAAAGGCTACAGCTATATCAAAATCAAGCCGAACCCTTGGGGAAACATCTATGCATCCTTTCGCAAAGACGACAAGAACGCGGAATACATCGGTCCGTATACCGGAAATTTTTCCGTCACGCAGGCTGTTGAACAGGCAAAGGAAATTTTTAAGCTTCCTACCTGTTCAAAAGTTTTTCCGCGCGACATCAAAAAAAGCCGTCCGTGTCTCAATTACTTCATTTCGCGCTGCAGTGCTCCCTGCGCCGGAAAAATCAGCCAAAAAGATTATGAGCAAAGCGTGAACGAAGCGATCGCTTTCATCAAAGGCGGAAGCAAAAGTTCCATAAAAGAGCTTCAAAAGCAAATGGAAGAAGCGGCGGAAAACCTTGATTTTGAAAAAGCCGCAAGACTGCGTGACCGAATCAGAGCCGTTGAACGCATTGCCGGAAAGCAAAAGGTTGTTCTTGAAAACAAAGCGCCGTGGGATGTTTTTGCCGTTGCGCAAAGCGCAGACAAAGCCTGTCTTGCCGTTCTCAATTTTCAAAACGGACTACTCACTTCGTCCGAACACTTCATTTTTGACGCTTCGGACAATCTTCCGGAAGAGCGCCATTCACTGATTCTTTCCTACTACACGATGAACCGCCCCGTTCCGGCAAAAATTCTTGTTGACGGTGAAACCGAAAACACCGAACTGCTTGAACGTTTTCTTGAAGAAAAGCGCGGGAAAAAGGTTGAAATCACAATTCCGCAAAGGGGCGAGGGCGTCAAAACCGTTCAAATGTGCCTTTCAAACGCTTCGCAAAAGCTCGGTGAATATCTCGGACGAAAGGGCGAAGAAACCGCAGTTCTTGACGAAATGGCAAAAATGCTTGATTTGCCCGTTGTTCCGGAATACATTGAATCTTACGATATTTCACACACCGCCGGCGCGGACAACGTTGCCGGAATGATCGTTTTCAAAAACGCAAGACCGTATAAACGCGCGTATCGGCGTTTTTCAATCAAAGGGTTCAGCGGTCAGGACGATTACGGCTCAATGCGCGAAGTAATCAGCCGAAGACTCAACCGGTATGAAGAAGAAAAAGAAAGCGGAGAAGGATTCGGAAAACTACCCGACCTCATTTTACTCGACGGCGGAATCGGTCAAGTCAACGCGGTCAAACCGATTATTGAAGCGTTCGGCCTTGACATTCCCGTTCTCGGAATGGTTAAGGACAACAAGCACAAAACGCGTGCAATCACAAAAGACGGACGCGAAATCGAAATCCGCGACGGGCGCCGCGTTTTCACCCTTGTTTCTTCAATTCAGGAAGAAGTTCACCGTTTTGCAATTACCTATCACAAGGAAAAACACACCCGTTCTGCGCTTGAAACAAAGCTGACGGAAATTGAGGGAATCGGCAAAAAGAAAGCCGCCGTTCTCATGAAAGCCTTCAAGTCGCTTTCAAAAATTAAAGCAGCAAGTGAAGAAGACCTTGCCGCCGTTCAGGGAATTTCAAAAAAAGACGCAGAGAATATCAAAAAATTCTTTGCCGAAAATTAAGCGAAGGGACTGTGCGCGAAAAAAACGTGACAGTCCCTTATATTTTTACTTATTCAGTTTTTCGGCGTTTTCAATTTCGTTCAAAACGCACTGCGGAGCGGGACCGCCTTTAACGGTACGTCCTTTTACGCAATTGTCAAGATTGATTGCTTCAAAAACATCGTTGCCGAAAATGTCACAAACGCGTTTGTATTCTTCAAGAGGAAGTGTTTCAAGCGTATAACCGCTTTCAATGCAGAAAGCAACAATTTCACCGACAGCCTTATATGCGTCGCGGAACGGAAGACCTTTTTTAACAAGATAGTCCGCACAATCGGTTGCATTGATGAAACCTTTTGCCGCGGCGGCACGCATGTTGTCTTTGAGAACCTTTGCGGTGTCAAGCATTGCGGAAAAAGTATCAACACAGATAAGAACGGTATCAACCGCGTCAAACACCGCCTGTTTATCCTCCTGCATATCTTTGTTATATGCGAGCGGAATTCCTTTCATTGTAACAAGAAGCCCTGTCAGTGCAGCATAGACACGACCTGTCTTACCTCTTACAAGCTCTGCGATGTCCGGGTTCTTCTTCTGTGGCATGATACTGCTGCCTGTGCTGTAAGCATCGTCAATCTCCACGAACTTATACTCATTAGAGTTCCAGATAATCACTTCCTCTGAAAATCTGCTCAAATGCATCATGATCATAGAAAGTGCTGACAGGTACTCAATCAGATAATCTCTGTCAGAAACTCCATCCATACTGTTCATAGTTGGTCCGTCAAATCCAAGAAGCTTTGCTGTATAATCACGGTCTAACGGATAAGTTGTTCCTGCAAGTGCACCTGAACCAAGCGGGCATGTGTTCATTCTTGCATAAATGTCTTTCATACGCTCATGGTCTCTTTTGAACATCTCAAAATATGCACCCATGTGATGAGCCAGTGTAATCGGCTGTGCTTTCTGCAAATGTGTGAATCCCGGCATATATGTCTCCAGATTGTTCTCCATGATTTCGAGAATTGCCTCTAACATCTCTTTGATCAGCGCATCTGTTGCCTGAACTTCATCACGAATATAAAGCTTCATATCCAGTGCGACCTGGTCATTTCTGCTTCGTCCGGTGTGAAGCTTTTTACCTGCATCACCTACACGGTCAATCAGGTTCGCCTCAACAAAACTGTGAATATCTTCATATTTATCAGTAATCTCCAGTTTCCCAGACTTAACATCGTCAAGAATTCCCTGAAGCCCTGTAATAATCGTCTCTTTCTCAGCATCTGTCAGGATTCCCTGCTTTG
>DKDD01000090.1 GCA_002451715.1 Ruminococcaceae bacterium UBA6857
GGTCCCAAAGTGCTTGAACACGTTGTTGATGCGGTTCTATACTTTGAAGGTGAAAGGAATCTTTCTTTTAGAATTTTAAGAGCGGTCAAGAACCGATTCGGTTCAACGAATGAAATCGGTGTGTTTGAAATGACCGACAGGGGACTTGAAGAAGTCAAAAACCCATCTGAAATGCTCATTTCAGGCAGGCCGAAAAACACGCCGGGAACATGTGTTACCTGTGTTATGGAAGGTTCAAGGCCGATTCTTGCCGAAATTCAAGGACTTGTTACACCGACAACATATGGCAATCCGCGAAGAATGACAAACGGCTTTGATTATAACCGAATGGCAATGCTTATTGCTGTGCTTGAAAAGCGGGGAGGGTACTTTCTCAGCAATTTCGACACATATATCAATATTGTCGGTGGTATGAAACTTGATGAGCCGGCACTTGATTTAACAATCGCGATGGCTCTTGTTTCGTCTCTTAAAGATTATGCGATTCGTGATGATGTTCTTGCGTTTGGGGAAATCGGACTTGCGGGCGAAGTACGCGCGGTTTCGCATTGTGAACAGCGTGTTAAAGAAGCCGCACGCCTTGGATTCAACAAGTGTATTATTCCGCGTCATAATCTTAAATCCGTACCGGACGAGCTAAAGCAGAAAATTGAAATTGTTGGTGTACGCACAATAAGACAAGCATTTGAGGGGCTTATAACATGAGTTATATTAAGACACCGAATTTACCTCAAAAGAAAGTAAAATCAGCTATAATTGCAAATTTAGATTCAAAAATCACCGACTTTGTCAAATCTTTCGGTATGGAACTATTATTCACCGACAAAAATTGTTTTATCGACCCTGCGATTTCGTATCACGCGGATGTTAATTGCTTTTATTTGGGTAGTGGAAAAATAATTGCAGATAATTCTCAATCAAAATTAATTGAAGCTTTAAAACAAAAGAATTTGAGTATTATAAGTCCAAGCAAGCCTGTTTCCGGAGCATATCCGAACGATTGCAGGCTGAATTGTGCTTCGGTCAAAAGCAAACTGATTGCAAAATACGCTTCGGTCGATCCGAAGATCCTGAAAGAATATAGCAAAGATAATGTTTTAAGCGTTCGCCAGGGATACGCCAAATGTTCGTCAGCAATTGTCAACGATAATGCGATTATCACGGATGATCCGTCAATCTTTTCGGTTTGCGTAAATAACGGCTTTGATTCGCTGTTAATCAGCAAAGGCTGTGTTTGTTTGCCGGGACATGATTATGGTTTTATCGGCGGAGCTTGCGGACTGATTGAAAAAAATAAAATGATTTTTTTCGGCGATATTACAAAGCACAAAGATTACTTTAAAATAGCCGGATTTTTAAAAAAACACAACTGTGAATTATTTTATTTAAGCGGACATGCTTTAACCGACATCGGTGGGATAATTGCAATCGAAGAAGAGTAAAACAAAGAATCAGACGAAAGTACCATAAGTTCAATCGTCGTCTGATTTTTGCAGTTTTTAGTTAAAACTAATGGGCGCAAATAAAGCATAGACAACTATACAAAATAAATATTTTGTATAGTTGAGGGAGTTATTTTACACAATTTAAACAAAATTACAAAAAAATATGTTAAAATACAGTTGAAACAAGATTTACCGAAAAAATATTTAAGGTGTTGTTTGCTATGCTTGATTATGATCCGAATCTTCTTCCGAACCGTGTAAATGAATTTATCAGCTACATGCTTGCAGTTAAGGGCTGTTCAAAACTTACAGCAAGCGGATATGTTCGCGATCTTAGATTATTGTTTGAATTTATTGTTGCGTCAAGAAAAGGATTATCTTCCCCTAAAGAACTTGGTGAAAATTTTGACCTTTCTTTTATTGATGATGATTTTTTGGCAAAAATCACAATTGCAGATATCTATGCGTTCATCAGCTATTGCGCCTCCGAACGAAACAATAATGTTACAACAAGAAATCGTAAGGCTTCTTCAATACGCGGATTTTTTAAATATATTTCAGATAACATGAAATATATTCCGAGCAATCCTGTTGCTCAGCTTCAAATCGCCTCCGGCAAGAAAAAGCTGCCGAAATATCTTACGCTTGAACAAAGCAATGCACTTTTGAACGCCGTTGAAGGAAAAAACAGCGCGCGAGATTACTGTATACTGACGTTGTTTTTGAATTGCGGACTTCGTCTTGCCGAACTTGTCGGGCTGAAACTTCATGACATTGATCTTGAAAAACGAACAATGAAAGTTCTCGGCAAAGGCAACAAAGAACGTATGTTATATCTCAATGACGCATGTGTAAATGCTCTTTGGACATATCTTGCAGTAAGGCCGGTTGACGGACTCAAAGGTACCGATCGTGATGCGCTGTTTATAAGCCGTTTGAACAAGCGAATCGGCCGCCAAGCAGTTCAGCTTATGGTTTATCATTACCTTGAAAAAATCGGTCTTGACAGCCAGCATTATTCGGTTCATAAACTTCGGCATACCGCCGCAACGCTCTTGTATCAATATAACGATGTTGATGTCATGGTGTTAAAAGAAATGCTCGGCCACGAAAATCTTTCGACGACCGAAATTTATACTCATGTTGAAAATAAACAAGTCCGCAACGCAATTGAAAACAGTCCGCTGAGCAAAAACACTCAAAGCAAGAAATGATTAATTTATAATTCGGGCAAAAAATACTGCGAAAGAAAGCGCAAAAGAATAGTGTCAATGACTGCCGATAGCGCAAATATAACCGCCGCAACAGCGTTTCTTATTGCATAGATTTTTAAATCAATTGTTTCCGTCATTCTTCCGAGTGTGAGCATTCTCATTTTTCGACTTGTCTGAAAACAGTTTTGCACAGACAAAAGCAAAGCAAAAAACATCAGTGCTTTTCCAGGAAGAATGATTATCAAGAAGTATTTTACTCCGTCAAAACCGAAAGAATCAAAAAGATACGCTCCGAGTGTGCCAATACCTACA
>DKDD01000160.1:0-2601 GCA_002451715.1 Ruminococcaceae bacterium UBA6857
GCGCAACCCGATGAGAAGTGAACGCATTTGCTCGCTTGCAAGATATGTTACGGTTGACGCGCTCAATCCGGCGCTCACGAGCGAGGTTCAGTGGTTTGAACGTACCCTTGACGACAGCGCAAACAAGCGCATTTCGGTTGCGGAAGCGTTCCTTGCCGTTGACGCAATTCTCGGAATTTATATCAATGTTACGGACGGAATCGCAGTATACGAAAAAGTTATTGAAAAGCGCGTGATGGAAAAGCTTCCGTTCATGGCAACGGAAAACATCATGATGGAATCCGTCAAGCGCGGCGGAAACCGCCAGGAGCTTCACGAAAAGCTTCGCGTTCACTCCCACGCCGCTGCGGCAAAGGTCAAGCTTGAAGGCAAAAAGAACGACCTTATCGAACGCATTGCCGAAGACGAAAGTTTTCCGCTTTCAAAAGAAGAGATTCTCGCAGAACTTGACCCGAAGAAGTATATCGGCAGAAGTGTCAGTCAGGTTGAAGAATTTCTCAAAGATGTTATCGCGCCGATTCTTTCGCGCTATGACGGCGAAAAAATTGAATCCGAACTTTCGGTGTAAAAATAAAAATAACCGCTGTCCTGTCTGCAAAAGCAGGGGACAGCGGCTGTTTTTTTATCTTGTTCTGTATTGGTCTTTGCAAATTCCTTTTACTCCGCTTCCGAAGTAAAAGCCCGTTTCCGCGTCGTATAAAGCGGTTGCAACGGCATTTTCAAAAATTCCTACTTTTGTTTCATACCCGTTCGGATAGCTTATTTGAACAACCCAGACCATTCGGTTGTCATCAATCGAAGTGATTTTTTCGCCGTTTTCAAACTTCCTTGAGTATTCACTGTAAGGAATAACTTCTTTTTTCAAAATGACTGCGCCGACCGAATCAAGATATTCTTTGTTGATTTTTTTATCAATGTCGTAATATTTCGATCTTTGATTTTTATTGGCTTTAAATTCCGGTTCGGGGTTGTTATCGAGCAAATCTCTTTTATCACCCTCTTTAACATATTTTTCATCCGAAATGTCAAAAGCGGTTTGTGATTCGGAGTTTGAAACGTCGTTATTTTTATTGTTTGATGTTTCAAGAACGGCAACGGCGGTAAAACAAAAAATTAAAATTGTGACTGCGGAAATAATTGATATTGCGGTCTTCCTTTTCATAAAAATCATCCTTCCTGCGAATTATTTTGCCTTTGTTGAAATACAACTTTTCACCATATCGGCAAATTCGCTTTTTTCAATACCGACCGCCGATATGCAAATCAGTATATTTTCATCTGTCAAATAGTATGCCGAAAGAGAGTTTTCTTCCGTATTTTCAATGAAATACACGTCAAAATCTGCGTCGGAAATTTTTGAGGCAGTCAGTTTTTCAAAAAGCTTTTGATAGTCCGTTGTCCGTCGCTCGGCAGATATCGAAACCGGGTTTTCGGATGAAGACGAAACAAAAAATTCTTTCCACTCTTCGCTGAATGCCGCGTCGAACATCTCTTTGTTTTGAAGATAGCCGGACGGCAGAACGGGGAGGGCGGCAGACAAAAATTTCGGCAATTGACTGCGTGTAAAGTTTCCGTGCGACGAGTTTGCAAACATCGGTGTTTTTGTTGAAGAAGAAAAACTTTCACTGTTGAAGAAAACTTTGTCAGACGTGACGCTTGAGTCGGTTGAAGGGGTGGAAACATCGACTCCTTTTTGAAAATAAAACGCAATTCCGGCTGCAGCAATCAAAACGGCAAGACAGGCGGCAATGCCTTTGAAAATCGGCAGATTTCTTTTCTCTTTTATTTCGGTTTCGGCAGTGATTTTTTTCATCAGTTCGGCTTTTCTTTCTTCGCTTACGGTGATACTGTCGTTTGCTTTTTTGTAGTCTTCGGTGAACATTAAAACTCATCTCCAAGGATTGTTTTCAGCTTTTCCTTTGCCCTTTTGAGTTGCATTTTTGTTGCAGAAGTGCTTTGAGAAAGAAAAGCCGAAATCTCTTTAATTGAAAGATCTTCATAGTAATAAAGGTGGATTACCGTACGGTATTTTTTCGGCAAAGAAAGGACGGCGGAGTATACCTCATTTATCTGTGTTTTATCAAAAGCGGGAATGTCATCTTCAAGCGGAACACTTTCGCGCATGAGTTTTTTCATATATGTTTTTGAACAGTTGACGGTTGCGCGGATGAGCCACGCTTTGATATGTTCGTTGCTTTCAAGTTTTTCAATGCTTTTTGAAAGCCGCAAAAACACTTCGCCCAAAACGTCGTCGGCATATGTTTTGTTTTTCGTTTGCAAAAGTGCAACGCGAAAAACCGTGTCGGCATAGGCTTTGAAAGCGTTTTCAAGCTTCTCTTTAAAATTGCCTGCGCACTGCAATTTTTCCAAGGCTACTCACTCCTTTCTGATAATAATACTTTTTTGAAAGCCGAAAAGTCACAAAAAAATCAAAAAAATTAACGCCGCAATCTTTTTGAAAGCGGCGTTGTGTGTTCTTTTTACATTGTTTCGTTGTTAATAATTCTTTTTGAAAGCGAGTCGGCAAGCTTTTGCGCTTCAACCTCATTGATTTTCTCGTCTTTCGGAATCATGTTGTAGACCGTGAAAGCAACGACGAGA
>DKDD01000160.1:2625-3048 GCA_002451715.1 Ruminococcaceae bacterium UBA6857
GACGAGAGCGATTGCCGCAATGTTAACGGCAAGGCGGCACTTTTTGATTTTTTTCAAAAACGTTTTGTTAACCGAAGATTTTTTCATGTCGTTTTCCTTTCGTCAGTCAATGTTGATTGTGTAGCCGCATTCATGAAAATAGCGGACAAGGAACTTTTTGTTTTCTCCCTTTTTGAGCCAAGCGGTTGAAACCTGACCGGTTTTGAGGATTTCGGAAAGCAAATCTTTATTTTTGTTGACCCAGGACTTATATTCGATGTCCGGCATAAAAACAACTCTTCCGCCTTTGTTATCCATCAAAAATCACCTCACTGCATTTTTGGCATTTTTGCCGCAGAGTTAAACAAAAACAGGTGAATAAAAAAACAAAAACCGCAGCTTACTGCGGTTCGTTTCAATAATGTCGGCATCGCCTTATCTTCC
>DKDD01000077.1 GCA_002451715.1 Ruminococcaceae bacterium UBA6857
ATGGGCGGGCGCACAGGCTTTCTCCTCGTTCGACACTTATCTTGCTCCGTTTGTAAAGGCTGATAACCTTTCATATGAGCAGGTTAAAAAGTGCATTGAATCGTTCATCTACGGCGTAAACACTCCGTCGCGCTGGGGTACTCAGGCACCGTTCTCAAACATCACCCTTGACTGGACCGTTCCGAACGACCTTGCAGAACTCAACGCAATCGTCGGCGGAAAAGAAATGCCGTTCAAGTATAAAGACTGCAAAAAAGAGATGGATATGGTCAACAAAGCTTTCATCGAAACCATGATCGAAGGCGACGCAAACGGCCGCGGCTTCCAGTATCCGATTCCGACCTACTCAATCACAAAGGACTTCGACTGGTCGGATACCGAAAACAACAAGCTTCTCTTTGAAATGACTTCAAAATACGGCACTCCGTATTTCTCAAACTATGTCAACAGCGACATGGAACCGAGCGATATTCGCAGCATGTGCTGCCGTCTTCGTCTTGATCTTCGTGAGCTTCGCAAAAAGTCAGGCGGTTTCTTCGGAAGCGGCGAAAGCACTGGTTCTGTCGGTGTTGTAACAATCAACCTTCCGAGAATCGCATACCTTGCTTCTGACAAAGCCGATTTCTATGAAAGACTCGATCACCTCATGGATATTGCCGCTCGTTCACTCAAGGTTAAAAGAACAATCATCACAAAGCTTCTTGACGAAGGACTTTATCCTTATACAAAGCGTTATCTCGGCACTTTTGCAAACCACTTTTCAACAATCGGTCTTATCGGTATGAACGAAGTCGGTCTCAACGCAAAATGGCTTCATGCAGACCTCACTCATAAGGAAACCCAGGACTTTGCAAAGGAAGTTCTTGATCATATGAGAGAACGCCTTTCCGATTATCAGGAACAGTACGGCGACCTTTACAACCTTGAAGCAACTCCTGCCGAATCTACGACTTATCGTTTTGCAAAGCACGACGTTGAACAGTATCCCGACATCATCACCGCGGCCGAAGAAGGCGGAACACCGTATTACACGAACTCGTCGCATCTTCCCGTCGGCTTTACCGAGGATATCTTTGCCGCGCTTGACATTCAGGACGATCTTCAAACCCGCTATACTTCGGGAACAGTTTTCCACGCTTTCCTCGGCGAAAAGCTTCCCGATTGGAAAGCTGCCGCAAAGCTTGTTAAGAAGATTGCCGATAACTATAAGCTTCCGTATTACACTCTTTCGCCCACATATTCGGTCTGCAAGGATCACGGATATATTGCAGGTGAGCAGTATACCTGCCCGATTTGCGGCGGCGAAACCGAAGTATACAGCCGTATCACCGGTTACTATCGTCCCGTTCGCAACTGGAACGACGGTAAGTCACAGGAATTTAAAGAGCGTAAAGTTTATAATCTTGAAAATTCAACCGATCCTCAGTCGGTAAAAGAAGAGCAGGAAAAGGTTAAGGAAACCGTTTGCGAAGAAAAGAACGGAACTTTCCTTTTTGCAACAAGAACCTGCCCGAACTGCAAAATGGCAGAAACATTTTTGAACAAAGCCGGAATCGCCTTTGAAAAGGTTTATGCCGAAGAAAACCCCGAAATCACAAAGAAGTTCGGCGTAACAATGGCTCCGACCCTCGTTATCGTAAACGGCGGCGACGTTCAAAAAATCGGCAACGTTTCAAATATCAGAAAGTATATTGATTCTGTCGCTGTTCAGTGATTAAAACAAACTAAATAATCAAAATGGGGCTGTCGCTTCTCCTTTCATGATTTGCGACAGCCCATTTTACTTATACTATTGTATATGCAACCCCCGGACTGATTCATATTCTCATGAACATATCCGGAAACAGTATCTGTTTTATGAGGTCACTATGGAAAATATAACGCTGTTAGTTTTAGGAATATTTATATCCGTCCTTGGTATTGTAAATATACGGGGAAATATTAGCACAATACATTCTTACAATCGAAGAAAAGTGAAAGAAGAAGATGTTCCCAAATACGGAAAAGCCGTTGGTGCAGGAACACTTATTATCGGTATTTCTCTTGCTTTGGCATATGCGGCAACATATTGGAATGAAGCGGCAATACCGTATATAGTTATTACGGCAGTCATTGTCGGATTGGTATTTATTCTATACGGACAAATCAAATATAACCACGGTATTGTTTAATATTCCGAAACATAAGAAAAAATTGCATTTGCAGCATTGAAAGGTGAAAACTTTATGTATGATATAGCAATAATCGGAGCAGGTCCTGCAGGACTTACCGCCGCAGTCTATGCAAGACGTGCGGAAAAAAGCGTCCTTGTGATTGAAAAGGAAACTTTCGGCGGTCAAATCACTCATTCGCCGAAAGTCGAAAACTATCCGGGAACGCTTCGCATGAGCGGCAACGAATTTGCCGAAAAGCTTGTTGAGCAGGCGCTCTCGCTCGGCGCGGAAATCGAGCTTGACGAAATAACTGCAATTGAAACCGAAAGCGAAACCAAAAAGCTCGTCGGCGTGAACGGAACTTACGAAGCAAAAAGCGTAATCATCGCGTCTGGTTCAAAGCACAGAACCCTCGGTGCGGAAAATGAGGAAAGGTTTGTCGGCGCAGGAATTTCCTATTGTGCGGTTTGCGACGGAGCGTTTTACAAGGGTAAGGAGGTTGCCGTCATCGGCGGCGGAAACACAGCACTCCAGGAAGCCGTTATGCTTTCCGACCTTTGCAAAAAGGTCACGCTCGTTCAAAACCTTGCGTTTTTTACCGGCGAAAAAAAGCTTCTCGATCAGCTTGAAAAAAAGGGGAACGTTGAATTTATCACAAATTCCGTTGTCTGCGCAATTGACGGAGACGACTCGCTTTCGTCAATCAGAATCATCAACACCGAGACAAAAGAAGAAAAAACACTTTTTGTTGACGGGATTTTTGTCGCAATCGGACAGGTACCCGAAAACGAACCGTTTAAGGCTGTTTCAAGCCTTGATGATTACGGCTACATCATTTCTGGAGAGGAGTGCGAAAGCGGAACAGAGGGCGTTTTTGTTGCCGGCGACTGCCGAACAAAACGTGTTCGCCAAATTGCAACTGCCGTATCCGACGGAGCGATTGCCGCAGTGAACGCCTGCAAGTATATTGATTCGCTTGAATAATTTTCAAGCCGTACGTTCGGATTTTTCCGTCGGGCGGCTTTTCTTTTTCAAAAAATCACACTTTGTCCTTTTCGCCCTTGACTTTTTGCATTTTTGCTCCTATACTTTAAAAG
>DKDD01000173.1 GCA_002451715.1 Ruminococcaceae bacterium UBA6857
TCGCGCCACATGTCGTAATGCGTGATATACGGGCAGCCGGTGTCCGTGCCGAGTCCGACGGGAATGTCGTTTTCAAGGCAGGCTTTTGCAAGCGCAACAATTCCGTCAAAAACAACTTTTCCGTTTTCCTGCTGTTCATATGTTGCGTGAGAAATGCTTCTGTCGAAAAGCGCATAGGGAAGCGCAGGAGAAATTGTTGAAACCTGATATGCATTTTTCTCCTTGAAAAGGCGAATGATGTCATCGTTCGGCATTGCGCCATGTTCAATCGAATCAACGCCGTTTTGAAGCGCAACAAGAACGCCCTGCGGGCTTTCAACGTGGGCGGCAACGGTCATTCCGAGCGAATGAGCCTTGTCGCACGCGGCTTTAACAAGTTCGGGTTTCATTCTCAAAACGCCGGGTTCGCCAACAACTTCCGCGTCCATAACGCCGCCGGTTATCATAAGCTTGATAAGGTCGGTTTTTTCTTTATAAATTTTTTCAACAAAAGCCGCGGCCTCTTCAGGTGTTGTGGCTTCATAGGCGAGCGAGCCCGACATGTGTCCGCCGGGAACGGAAACCGCCATGTTTGAAGCAAGAACGCGCGGCGCAAGAATTTTGCCTGCCGCGGCAAGGTCACGGATTTTTGTGTCGTAATTTCCGACGCCGCCGACGGTGCGGATCGTTGTGACGCCGCTGAGAAGTTCGGTTTTTGCCGTGTTTTCGCAAAACTTCACGCCGATTTTGTTTGTCAGCGCGTTCATTGTAACAAGCTTGACAAGTTTCTTCGGGTCGGAGGGCTTTTTGCGCGGTTTTCCCGTTGCGGGAAGGTGAACGTGCATGTTGATAAGTCCCGGCATAACATATTTTCCCTGAAGGTCATATGTGACATAGCCTTCCGGAGCTTTTTTGTTTGTGATTGCGGTAATTTTGTTTTTTTCAACGCAAACGGTCATTCCATTTTGCGGCGCCATGTCTTTTGTGCCGTCAAGAAGCGTGCAGTTTGTCAATGCATATTTTTGAGTGTTGAGAAACATGTTTTCACCTCTTCAAAGTGTCATATTTTGTTTTATTATATCATATCCTTGCCCCGCTTTTCAACCGCTTCGGCAAAGAAAAAAGTCAAATGTCTCTTTTCGTCCTTTCACCCGAAAAAACAAAAAATCATATATTGTAATGACTAAGTAAACGCCGATCAATCGAAAGCAGAAATGCGGCGGTACGTTTTCGCTCTTAACCGATCGGCGGCTATCCAAGTAATTATTGAAGGTGAAAAACATGAACTATATATATATCAAATTTGCAAACCAAACCCAGGGCGAAAAGGCTCGCTTTGTTCTCAAGAAACGCGGAATCGGTTCGCGGCTTCGGCGAAACCCGAACCCGAACCACAAAGAGGGCTGCAACTTTGCCCTTTTTGTTACCGGCGACATTTTCAAAGCGTTTGAAATAATTTCCGAAAACCATATTCAAACAATGGGCATAGAAAGGTTCGGTGACGGAAGATGATTTATCTTGACAACGCGGCAACTTCTTTTCCGAAGCCGCCGTCTGTCGTCAACGCGGCGGCGTGCGCAATGCGGTTTTACGGCGCAAATCCCGGCAGAGGAGGACACGCACTTTCCGTAAAGGCGGGTGAAGCGGTTTTTGAATGCCGCGAAAAACTTTCCGAAATGTTTTCGTGCGAAGTTGAGCGAACGGTTTTCACGCTCAACTGTACCCATTCGCTCAACACCGCAATCAAAGGTGTGCTCAAAAAAGGCGACCATGTGATAATTTCCGCGCTCGAGCACAACTCTGTTTTGCGTCCGCTTGAAACGCTTCGCGAAAAAGGCTTCATAACTTATGACGCGGCGGCGGTTGACCCGAAGAACGACGATAAAACGCTCAAAAATTTTGAACGTCTCATTCGGCCGAACACAAGAATGATTCTTTGCACATATGCTTCGAACGTTTTCGGAACAGTGCTGCCCGTAAAAAGGCTTTCAGCCCTTTGCAAAAAACGAAAACTTCTTTTTGCGCTCGACTGCGCCCAAAGCGCCGGAATTTTTCCCGTGAACATGGAAAAAGACGGCGTCGACATTCTTTGCGCACCGGGACACAAAGGACTTTTCGGTCCGATGGGAACGGGCATTCTTCTTTTTTCAAAGAGAACAGAAATCGAAAGCCTTACTCAGGGCGGAACGGGCAGCCTTTCGCTTCAAAAATCGCAGCCGAAAATATATCCCGATTCGCTTGAAAGCGGAACGGTCAATCTTCCCGGAATCGCCGGACTTTCGGCAGGTCTTGATTTTATTAAAGCACAGGGCGGCGAAACGGCGATCCACGAAAGAGAAAACTATGTTATGAAAATTCTCAAAGAAGATTTACACTCGATAAAAAACGTAACGATTTATGATAATATGCACGGCGAAGTTTTTGCGCCGACGCTTTCGTTTGTTGTGAACAAAGTCCACAGCGAACGCACCGCGGAAGACCTTGACGAAAAGAACATTGCCGTTCGCGCAGGGTATCATTGTTCGTTTCTTGCACACAATTTTTGCAAAACAACGCGAAGCGGAACGGTTCGTGTCAGTCCCGGCTTTTTCACATCGAAAGAAGACGTTAAAAATTTTTCTTTCTGCCTGAATAGAATTGCAATGAACCGTAAAATATGATACCATATTAAAAGAAACATGTTTTAAGTCTGTATTAAACAAAGACGGATAAACTGTAAAGATACGATGTGACCGAAGTTATTCTTTTTTGAAAAGAATAGTGCTTTTTAAAATAAAACGGTCCTTTAAATTGTTGGTTGGTGAAAATATGAACGCATTTTTTGACGCGGTGAAGGAGAACGCCGTAAAACTTATATCTTCGCTTCGGTGGAATGATTTTCTTGACATTTTTGCCGTTGCGCTTCTTTTGTATTATTGCATAAAACTTTTCAGACAGACCCGTGCGACCCACCTTGTCAAAGGCTTCATTTTCCTCGGCGTGGGCTATCTTATTGTTTCCGCGCTGAATATGTCAACAACAAGTTTTCTTTTCAGCCGGCTTTTTAATGATATCGTTATTGTTATCATTCTTCTTTTCCAGCCGGAGTTTCGCCATGCGATTGAAAGTTTCGGCCGCGGAGATTTCAAAAAATTCACATTCTTTTCGCGCGGTTCTTCAATCGAACGCGAAGAAAAGCGCGCCGCGGTTTCCGCAATCGTCAAAGCCGCTTCAAACATGAGCGAAAGCAAAACCGGCGCACTCATTGTTTTTGAGGGAAAAAGTCCGCTTGGCGAAATTATTTCAACCGGCAGCGAAATCGACGCAAAAATTTCGGTACCTATAATCGAAAATATTTTTTATCCGAAATCGCCGCTTCATGACGGCGCAATGATAATCCGCGATAACAGAATTTGCGCCGCAGGCTGCATTTTGCCGCTGACACAGAACGCGCTCAGCCGCGAGCTTGGAACAAGACACCGCGCCGCGGTCGGAATGAGCGAAGCTTCGGACGCACTTGTTTTGGTTGTTTCGGAAGAAACGGGAGACATTTCCGTTGCGTGTGCCGGAAGCCTCAGACGAAAGCTTACAAACGGCGAACTTCTTGAATTACTTTCCGATTTCCTGATCGGTGACGACGACGAAAAGCCTTCGAAGAAAAAGAGCAAACGGAGGAAGAACGATGAAAAAGATTAAAACAGACTTTTTTGAAAAAGTTTTCTATAATAATAAATTTCTCTTTGTTCTTTCGCTTGTTCTTGCCGTTGCGCTTTGGGCGGCGGTCAAGATCAATTACAGCGGAAACACAAACAAAATCATTGCCGACGTCAAGGTTTCGATTGATTCTTCCCTTGCGCAGGAAAACGATTATGTTCCCTTTGTTGAAGAGGGCGGACTCAACGTTGACGTTGAAGTCAGCGGAAAAAGCTATAACATAAGTTCGCTGACGAAAGACGATATTGTTGTTGAAGCTTCAAGCGGATATATCGACTCCGCCGGCTATAAAGTCTTGACGCTCACCGCGCGTTCAACCGAAACCGACGTTGACATCGCCTCTGTTTCGCCGTCTTCAATCACCGTCTTTTTCGACCGCAAGGCGAATGATGCGTTCAATGTTGAAGCAAAAATAGAAAACTCCGACGTGCTTCAGAGTACCGACGAATACTTCATCGGAAAACCCGTGCCCTCGCTCAACACCGTTAATGTGACGGGCCCCGCTTCGGTTGTTGAAAGCCTTAAAAAGGTTGTTTTTGTTGCAAAAGTTGACGAAGGTCTTCTTCCGCTGACCCAGACCGTTGATGTTCCTGCCGAAATTTCGTTTGAAACAACAAGCAGACGCGGAAAAGAATTTTTGGTTTGCAGCGATGTCGGCGAAAAGTCGAACCCTGCAACAATAACGATTCCCGTTTCAAAACTCAAAACGGTTGAAACAGCGGTCAAGTTTGTCAACGAACCGAAGTATTACGACGAAAATCCGCCGAAAGTGTTCATTGATCCGCATGAAGTAAAAATTTCATATAACCCGACCGACGAAGAATACGAAAGTTACAATGTCGGAACGGTTGATTTCAGCAAGCTGCACAACGGAAGAAACGACCTTACTTTTGACGTGGACGAAAAATCCGCTGCCTTGCTTGTTGACAAAACAATCAAGCAATTCACCGTAACGGTTGACCTCGGTTCGGTCAGCGAAACCACAATTGACGCGTCTTCGGCAAATGTTGTTTTTCTCAATCAATCAAAAGACCACAAGTATACCGCTTCTCTCAAAAATATGGGGCTTGACAGCGTGACGATCGTCGGCCCGAAAGCAAGCCTTGAAAAAATCACGGCGGACATGCTTCAAATTGAAATCAATGTTTCTTCGCTCGATACGTCGGTGACCGGTTATCAGCGCGTTAACGTTTCGAATATTTCGATAAGTTCGGAGGAAATTGACGACTGCTGGGTATACGGAACCTATCGTGCACGCGTGCTTGTCAAACAAAAATGACGTATAAAAAATTGAAAGGTTTGATATGATTTGCTTATAAAGATCATTGTTTGCTTTGTTGCCGGAATGGGTGCAGGGCTCGGAACCGGTTTTGCCGGGCTCAGCGCCGCGGCGGTAATCAGTCCTATGCTCATTTCGTTTCTTGACGTTCCGGCATATCAGGCGGTCGGAATTGCACTTGCAAGCGATGTTCTTGCAAGCGCCGTCAGCGCGTTTACCTATGGAAAGCATAAAAACCTTGACGTGAAAAACGGAACGGTCATGATGGCATTTGTTCTTCTTTTCACCGCTGTCGGTAGCTATGTTTCTTCGCTTGTTGAAGCGCATACGATGGGAACGATGTCAACGATTATGACAATGCTTTTGGGCGTTCGCTTTATTGTTCGCCCTGTTATGACGACGAAAGAGGGAATGGAAACCGCGCTCACAAAAAAGCAACGCATTGTTCGTTCGATTCTCGGCGGCGCAATGATCGGTTTCATTTGCGGTTTTGTCGGCGCGGGCGGCGGAATGATGATGCTTCTTGTTCTCACAAGTATTCTCGGCTATGAACTCAAAACCGCAGTCGGAACAAGCGTTTTTATAATGACGTTCACCGCTTTGACGGGTTCGGTCAGCCATTTTGCAATCGGCAAAAGCGTCGGAGACATTGCAATTTTGATTCTTTGCATTGTTTTCACGTTTGTTTGGGCGCAGATTGCCGCAAAAATTGCAAACAAAGCGAGCGCAAAAACGCTCAACCGAATCACCGGTGTGATTCTTATTGCAACCGGTGCGGCAACGATTGCTTTCAACTTTTTCGGAAAATAAAAATGTTTCGACCGATGTGTACCCGCATCGGTCGCTTTTTATATTGGGTAAGTATCTATTATCTATTATCTGACTTCAAAAAACGGCAGCCGCTAACGACTGCCGTTTTTCTTATTCTTCGCCGAGAATTTTCATAAATTCTTCGCCCGTAATTGTTTCTTTTCTATAAAGATACATTGCAAGTTCATCAAGCTTTGCGCGGTTTTCCGTCAGGATTTGAACGGCTTTTGCGTGCTGCTTTTTAACAAGCTCAACAACAAGCGAATCAATTCGCGTCTGGGTTTCTGCGGAACAGGCAAGCGATGTGTCGCCGCCGAGATACTGATTTGTCACGGTTTCAAGTGCAACCATGTCAAAATCATTGCTCATTCCGTATCGCGTTATCATTGCACGCGCAAGCTTTGTTGCCTGCTCAATGTCGTTCGAAGCACCGGTTGTAACGGTATTGCAGGCAATTTCTTCTGCCGCTCTTCCGCCAGTGAGGGTTGCAATCTTGTTTTCAATCTCTTTTTTGTTCATGAGATTGCGTTCGCCCTCTTCAACCTGCATTGTATAGCCGAGTGCGCCCGATGTTCTGGGTATAATCGTAATTTTTTGAACAGGTGCGGAGTTCGTTTGCTTTGCCGCAACAAGCGCGTGACCGATTTCGTGATATGCAACAATACGCTTTTCTTCGTCGGTGAGAATCGCGTTCTTTTTCTGATATCCTGCAATAACAACCTCAATGCTTTCTTCAAGGTCTGCCTGGGTCGCTTCATTTCTGTTGTCGCGAACGGCGCGCAAAGCCGCTTCGTTGACGATATTTGCAAGCTGTGCGCCCGAAGCGCCGGAAGCCATTCTTGCAATGTGTTCAAAATCAACACCCGGAGCAAGTTTTATCTTTTTTGCATGAACTCTCAGTATCGCTTCGCGGCCTTTGAGGTCGGGAAGTTCAACGGGTACTCTTCTGTCGAATCGACCGGGTCTTGTCAGCGCGGGGTCAAGCGTTTCCGGTCTGTTTGTTGCGGCAAGAATAATTACGCCGTTGTTACCGGAAAAGCCGTCCATTTCGGTAAGAAGCTGATTGAGCGTCTGTTCGCGTTCGTCGTTTCCGCCGATTCTTCCGTCACGCTTTTGACCGATTGCGTCAATTTCGTCAATGAAAACAATGCACGGAGCTTTTTCTTTTGCCTGGCTGAAAAGGTCGCGTACCTTTGACGCGCCCATTCCGACAAACATTTCAACAAATTCCGAACCGGACATTGAGAAGAACGGAACGTTCGCTTCGCCGGCAACCGCCTTTGCAAGCATTGTTTTACCTGTACCCGGAGGGCCGACAAGCAAAACGCCTTTCGGCATTGACGCACCGATTGAGGTATACTTTGTCGGGTTATGAAGATAATCAACAATTTCGGTGAGGTTTTCTTTTGCCTCGTCTTCGCCGGCAACGTCGGAAAACTTTATGCCGTCTGACGATTTAACATAAACTTTTGCGTTGCTTTTTCCGAGATTAAACATCATTGAAGAGTTTCCGCCGGTCATTTTTTCGGTCATCTTTTTTGAAAGGAACTGGCCGAGGACAAAGAAGATCACAATCGGCAAAATCCATGTCAGAAGAAAACTGACAATCGGCGACATCTGCTCAACAATTTCTTTTGTAAACTGCGCGCCGGAATCATGAAGCCTTTGAGTAAGCCCCGGGTCATCCATTACACCTGTTTTATAAATCGTCTTCCCCTCTTTGTCGGTGAAAAGAATACGGTTATCCTGAACCTCAACTTTTCCGATTTCGCCGTTTTCCGTCATTGTCATGAACGTTCCGTAATCAACCTCTTTAATCTGAAGCTGACGAAGCGTCGGGACAACGATAACGTTCAAAAGAATGATGATGAGAAGAACTATGCTGTAATAATAAATCAGTGGTTTTTTCGGCTTTTTTACTTCATTCATAATATGTCACTCCTTTATTTTTCTCTCTTTACGGTCAAAATTGCAACAACAATGTTTTGAATTCCGTCAACCAAAAGCGCCGCACCGCCGAAACGGGTGACAAGCATTGTTGCCGAAAGCGGTTTAATCAGTGCACAGACGCCGAGCGCAAGAGTAATTATTCCGCCGACAAGAAGAAGATACCACCTTATGATTCCGAATCGGTAAGCTTCAATCGCATTTTGAATACTTATCAGCGCGTCGATTATTACGAAGATTCCGATCATTACGGTGAGGTACTTTGCAACCTTATCCGGAAAAAGCAAAAGAACCGAACCGAAAGCGCAGGTCAAAACACCCATTGCAAAATCAAACTGAAACGCAATTCTGTAAGGATCGTTCGAAAAATATCCGATAAGCTTTGACGCGCCGGAAAAAAGCATTACAACGCCGACAATCCGCGCAAGAACCGAAAGCGAGGTCTGCGGCCAAAAAAGGAACGCCGCACCGAGCAGAACAAACAGCGCGGAAGTTGTGATATAGCAGCGCTTTGCAAAACGAAGAAAGTTCATCTTTCTGCCTCCTTTAAGTTTTATTACGTTATTATAATACCCGCTGAAAGCGAAAAAAAATACGGTCAAATTTCAAAGTTTGGGAAAAACTGTAACACTTTTTGAAATTTGACCGGTATTTAATCGCTTGATAAGAATTCTTTTTTGCGCTTTTCTTTTTATTGTTCGAAATATTAAAAACGTTTTTTCAAATTGGGTATATTATAATAATTACAAGAAAAAAATTCTCTTTGAAAAACAAAAGTTTCAAAGAGAATGAAAGGGAGAATTGAAAATGAAAAAATCAAAAGCAAAAAACCGCCTCATCTGCCTGCTTCTTGCCGTACTGATGATTTTTTCGGCAGTATCGATTGCCGCCGCCGAAGGGAACGAAGACGTTGCAAGAGTTTCAATTGTGTCTTATCTTAAAAATGCTTTTGACACGGGTCATTCGTGGCTTTACATTGAAAACATTTCGGGCAAAACTTTGACCGTCGGTGTATACACGCTTGAACCGGGGGAAGCGGTTTCGGTCGGAACTTTCCGCTATACGCGAAAAGAGGGACGCGGTATTTATTACAACGTTGAATGTTACTGCGTCAACAAATTCGGCGCCGGAGCAAGATATTCGCTCAGCGAAAACGTTACCGAAAACGAGCTTGCAAAAATCAGCCAAAAAATCAACAAATATTCGTCAAAATGGACCCCTGTTAAAAACTGTGCTTACTTTGCCGCAGAAGTTTGGAACAGCATTTCAAGAATACACCTTATTTCAGGCTCAACGCCCTCCTGCCTGAGAACTTCGATAAAGCTCCACGGCGGAAAACGTGCAATTGCAATGAACGACGTTTCCGCTGACCGCGTATACAAGCAAAGCGGTTCTTCGCTTTTCGTTGTCAGAGCAAGCGCGTTGGATCACGAATTATAAATTATAATACATAATCAAAACCGCTTCGAAGCTTAAAATCCGAAGCGGTTTTTTTATTATCGTAGCAGTGAACGCACATAGCCTTAATCACCGGCGGCGAGTTACAAATATTTAATGCTTGCCAATCAAACATCGGAACAAACGATAAACACCCTGAATTTGAAAGAAACTATCTTTCCGTCCTTTTTGTTGACCTTTATACTTGCCATGATTTCCTTTCCCCGCATACGAAAATCAGGCATTTGTTGACCCGCTGTTGACCTTTTGTTGACCCTTTCGGCTTTTTGAACGGCAGACAAAAAAAGAAAAAGTCTTGAAAACCCATTGTTTTCAAGACTTTTCACTGGTGAGGACAAGTGGACTTGAACCACCGACCCCTTGCATGTCAAGCAAGTACTCTAACCAACTGAGCTATGCCCTCATCTAAACCCCTTATTTATAAGGCTTTTAAGCCACAAGACTACTTGTAAATTTTCACAAGAGTACTTGTATGGTTGATTTAACTTTCAGTATAATACACTACTTTTCCCAATTTGTCAAGTCTTAAAATAAAAATATGAGAAGAAAAAGCCATAGGTTTACATTATCTGCAAACAACCGACATTTTCGGTCGGTTTCATAAACCTTCCTCTTTTTATTATTCTTCCTCGTCTACAATTTCAAATTCATCTGTCGGATATAAATAATCCTCGCCCGATTCATCAATAACTCTATAAAAACAATATTCCTGTCCTAAACATTCATATACGTTACCTACGGTTAAATCCGTACAATCAAAAGCAATGTATCTGACTTTCATTTCAAATACCCCCCAACTTTTACGATTTCAATCACCTTATAGTTGCTTTTGACGATAATTATATCTATTTTTTTCGGAATGTCAATTGTTCATCTTTCTAATCATAAATCTTAATCGCCCGTCAAGGGTTATAATAAAAAAACAGCTGACTGCTTTTTGCAAAGCCTCTCTTTCGGCAAAAAGTGATTAATTGAAAAGCAAAAGCCGCAATCACCCTTTTTCTTTTTGGCTTTGGGTGAATTACGGCTTTTAAAGCTTGTTTTGACCGGTTATACGGATTGATGTATTAGAAGTACTTTACAAAATATCCGAGACCGATGATCGGAAGGATTGTTTTGATAATGCCCTTGAGCATGGTGAGGAAAGACTCAAAAATGTTTTTGATGTCATTGTTTTCTTCTGCCGGAGCGGTGGTGTTAACTTCGTTATTCATGAAAAAGACCTCCTTAAATTTGACAAACCGAAAGGCTTATCTTTTTCATAATTTTAACATATAATTCAATATATTGTCAATTGCAAAGCACTATATTCTCGCAGATTTCTTTGAAAACCGGCGCGCAATCGACACTTCCGCCCTCTCCGTCCTCGTTCATGACAACAACTATATAATGCGGATTCTTTGCCGGAAAGAATCCGGAAAACCACGTTCGGCAAATTTCTCTTTTTCCGTCATAAATTCCGCTTTGCGCCGTACCTGTCTTTCCGGCGAGGGAAACAAGCTTACTTTTTGCGCTTTCGGCGTTCCCTCTTTCAACAACCGAAGAAAGAAGTTTTCTCATTGTTTTGACGGTACTTTCAGAAAGAACCCTTGTTTTTCCCTGTGCGGTTTCTTTTTTAACAAGCTTTTCATCATTTGCAAAACCGAAAACTGCCGTCGGTTTAACGTAATATCCGGTTGCAATCGCGTGATAGACACCGGCCATTTGCAGCGGAGAAACGAGGAGCCTGCCCTGCCCAAAAGAAAAATTTGCCCGTTCGCCGGGAAATTTGAGCGAGCTTTCTTCCGGAAGGCAGCCTTTTTCGCCCGACACGCCTTCGGCAATTTTTGTTTCGGCAGAAAGACCGAGCGAACGGCAAAACATCAAAAGTCCGTCCGTATCAAGCTTTTCGATGAGCCTTATAAAATAAATGTTGCATGAATTTTGAAGCGCCTGCGCCATTGTCTGCTTTCCGTGCGCTTTGCTGTGATAGCAGGAAAAAACCGTGTCGCCGACAGTGATGCTGCCCGTGCAGTCAAACGTTGTTTTTTCGCCGATTCCGCACTCAAGCGCGTATGCGGCAACAACGCTTTTAAAAACCGAACCTACGCTGTATGCCGGCAGTGCTTTGTTTGAAAGTGGCGAATTTTTCTTTTCAAGTTCATCGGCAACGTTGTTTCTGTCATACTTCGGAACACTTGCAAGCGCAAGGATTTCTCCGCTTTGAACGTGCATAACAATTGCACAGCCGCTTTTTATGCTGCTTTTTTCAAGCGCGGCTTCTGCAATTTTTTGAACTTTTTTATCAAGAGTCAAAACCACTCCGGCATTTGAGTTATAGTTTTCGTCGTTTATCGTTTTGCCGAGACCTTGCAAAACGCTGCCGGTTGCATCAACGCAAAAGCTTACCGAAAGTTTTCCGCCGTTTTCTTTTAATAATGTATTATAGCCGCGCTCAATTCCGCAAGCGCCGTTTTTGCTTGTTTCGTTGACGTACCCTACAAGGTGGCAGGCAAGCGCCGAAGACGGATACCTTATCGGAACGTGAAAAGTTTTGATGTTTTCGTCGTTGATTTCTTCTTTAACCTCGGTGACATAGGGACGCTTGCTTTGAACAATTTCTTCGCTTCTTTCTTCACCTAAAAGTTTTGAAAGAATCTGCTTTGATTTTACCGACGGGGTGAAAGCCGCAAGAAGTTTTTCTTCGCAATCCACAAGCGGTTCAAGGTTGCGGTCATAGATTTTTCCGCGAGTTGAAGCAATTTCAATTGTTTTTCGGTGCATTTCCTGCGCCGCGGCGGAATATTCTTTCGCCGTCAAATCAATAATTCTTACTGTCAGCAAAAGCAGGCAAAGCGAAACAAGACTATACAGCCAAACGGCGCGTTTTCTCATGTTCTTTCCTCCGAATAAAAACCATATACTGTTTTTATTATTAAATATATTTTCTTTGTTATCCGATGAGGAAAATATTGCATGAACAAAGAAAATATAAAAACAAACCGAAAAAATTTTCCATTATTTTCAAAAAACACTTGATTTTTCAAAAAAAATGACTACAATATAATTTAGCACTCAAAGATATGGAGTGCTAATAATTGGCAATTAAACGAATGGAGGATAAATATATGACAATCAAACCACTTCTTGACAGAGTAGTCCTTAAGCCCACGGAAATTGAAGAAACTACAAAGAGCGGCTTTATTCTTACAAGCGCTTCGCAGGAAAAACCTCAGTTTTCCGAAGTCGTTGCAGTAGGTCCCGGCGGAATTGTTGACGGAAAAGAAACCGAAATGTACGTCAAGGTCGGCGACAAGGTAATCGCCGGAAAATATTCCGGAACCGAAGTCAAAGTTGATGACGTTGAATATACAATCGTCCGTCAGAGCGACATCCTTGCAATTGTTGAATAATCGAAAATAGGAGGAACTTATCATGGCTAAACAAATTATCTACGGCGAAGAAGCAAGAAAAGCTCTTCAAGCCGGTATTGACAAACTTTCCGATACAGTTAAAATCACACTCGGACCCAAAGGCAGAAACGTTGTAATCGACAAGAAATACGGCGCTCCGCTCATCACAAACGACGGTGTAACGATTGCAAAAGAAATTGAACTTGAAGACGCTTTTGAAAACATGGGCGCACAGCTTATCAAGGAAGTTGCAACAAAAACAAACGATGTTGCCGGTGACGGAACAACAACCGCAACCCTCCTTGCCCAGGCACTCGTTCGCGAAGGAATGAAAAACGTTGCCGCCGGTGCAAACCCGATGGTTGTTAAAAAAGGCATTAAAGAAGCCGTTGACGCGGCGGTTGAAGCCGTTAAGAAAAACTCAAAGCCCGTAACGGGTTTTGAAGACATTGCAAGAATCGCAACAATTTCTTCCGCAGACGAAAACGTCGGCAAGCTTATTGCCGAAGCAATGGAAGTTGTTACCACCGACGGCGTTATCACCGTTGAAGAATCCAAAACCGCAGAAACCGGCAAAGAAGTTGTTGAAGGCATGCAGTTTGACCGCGGATATGTTTCGCCCTACATGGCGACCGACGCAGACAAAATGGAAGCCGTTATCGACGACGCTTCGATTCTTATCACAGACAAAAAGATTTCGAACATTCAGGAGGTTCTTCCGCTTCTTGAACAGGTTCTTCAGGCAGGCAAAAAGCTTGTTATCATTGCCGAAGACGTTGAAGGCGAAGCTCTTGCGACTCTTCTTCTCAACAAACTTCGCGGAACATTCACCTGCGTTGCCGTTAAGGCTCCCGGTTTCGGCGACAGAAGAAAAGAAATGCTTCAGGATATCGCAATTCTCACCGGCGGTCAGGTAATCACATCGGACCTCGGCCTTGAACTCAAGGAAGCAACCGTTGATATGCTCGGTTCTGCCCGTCAGGTTAAAGTTACAAAAGAAAACACCATCATTGTTGACGGTGCAGGCGACAAAGACGCAATCAAAGCCCGTGTTAACCAAATCAAGGCTCAAATTGAAGCTTCGACTTCGGATTTTGACCGCGAAAAGCTTCAGGAAAGACTTGCAAAACTTGCAGGCGGCGTAGCTGTCATCAAAGTCGGCGCAGCAACCGAAACCGAAATGAAAGAAAAGAAACTTCGCATTGACGACGCTCTTGCCGCAACAAAGGCAGCCGTTGAAGAAGGCTTTGTTGCAGGCGGCGGCGTTGCACTTCTCAACGCTATTCCGGCAGTCAAAGATTTTCTTGAAAAAACCGAAGATCCCGACGAAAAAACCGGTGTAAGAATCGTTATGAAAGCAATTGAAGAGCCCGTTCGCCAAATTGCAAAGAACGCCGGTCTTGAAGGTTCGGTAATCATCAACGAAATTGTTTCAAGCGGCAAAATCGGCTATGGCTTCGACTTCTCGAAAGAGGAATATGTTGACATGGCACAGGCAGGTATCCTTGACCCGACAAAGGTTACCCGTTCCGCTCTTCAAAATGCGGCTTCCGTTGCGGCAATGGTTCTTACAACGGAATCGCTCGTTTCCGATATTCCCGACCCCGCAGGCGACGCGGCACAGGCTGCGGCAATGGCACAGGGCGGCGGAATGTATTAATCGGCAGACGATTTAACATTTAAACGCAAAGTTTCCGCGTTCGGAAAAACCGAATGCGGAAACTTTTTTTATTTTTATTCTTCTTTGACTTCATCAGCCTCTTTCGGTTCTTCATATTTCAAAACGTCGCAGCTGTCGCAAACACCTTTTGTTGTCGGGTCAATCAGCACACCGAGCGTAGTCAAAGCGGCGACCGCAGCGGAACCGATGTTGACAACCGAATCTTCGCCGAAACGCGGAACAACACCGAAAAGTCCGAGCACGGAATAAACAAACGCCGTTACTGCCGGAATCGCAGTGAGCCAAAACATCGGGTTTTTGAAACGCACTTTCCAATTGATTTTTTTCAAACTTATCCCTCCTTTAAAATCGGAAGAAAATTGAAAGCTTTTCCCGGCGAGCCGCCTTTGCGGCGCTCCCTTTTTTATTTTATGTTTGTCTGTTTTTTTGCGACACAAACTGCTTTAAAAAAATTTTTAACTATAATTTTAAATTGTAATTAACATTTTGTTAACATCCGTTATAATGAAGTCGGATTCGAAAATAACTTTCGAATTACGTTTATCAAATTCAAAAGGAGAGAAAGGACATGAACATTTCTTCTGTTTTAAAAACTTATCTCAAAAAAGCAGTCTCTCTCATTGTTGCCCTCGGCATATCTCTCGGTCTGCTTTCATCTTTTGCGGCGGACACCGACCTTTCTTTCCGCGCTCTCGTTGTTCGCGAAGGATTGCGCACTCTTATGAACACGATCGACCCCAAGGGCGGCGGAACGCTTTTCTCCTCTCTTGCCGGAAAAATCACGACCACTCCGAGCGTGTATAAGCCTTCAAAAGGCTATGAGTACAAAAAAGTTGACATTGAAAACTGCACCCTTGAAGTACTGACAAAAACCGAAAGCGAAAACAGCGACAAAGTTATCTATCAGATTCACGGCGGCGCATTCATTTTTGCAATGCAGGACCTTTACCGCGAGCAGGCGGAAAAATGGTCGGAACTTTGCGGCGGTGCAACCGTTGTTATGATCGACTATCGCCTTGCGCCCGGAACGGTTTTCCCCGGCGCACATGAAGATGTTCTTGACGGCTGGGAATGGATCATGGAAAACGGCTATGACGCAGAAGACGTTGTTGTTACCGGAGACAGCGCCGGCGGAAATCTTGCGCTGAGCCTTGTTCTTTCGCTTCGCGACGAAAAGAAAGAGCTTCCTGCGGCGGTTATCACAATGTCTCCGTGGGCAGACCTTGCCGCCGAGGGCGAAAGCTATACCACGAATATCTATAAAGACCCGCTGTTCGGAATCAAAGAGGGCAAGGAAGTTGAAATCGACATCAGAAACATGGCAAAAATTTATGCCGGCGACACCGATCTTCACGACCCGCGCCTCTCCCCTGCCTATGCGGATTACAGCGGCTTTTGCCCGACTCTTATTCAGGTCGGAACGGTTGAGGTTCTTTACAGCGATTCAAAAACAGTAAACGAAAAAATGGAAAAAGCAGGCGTTGACGTAACTTTCAGCGAGTACACAGGCATGTGGCACGTTTTCCAAATTTTCGGTGACATTACACCGGAGGGTGAAAAAGCATGGAACGAAGCGGGAACTTTCGCTTCGAGCCGTCTTTACAAATAAAAAACAAAAAAAGGAGCAAAAATCATGAAAAAAACACTCAGCATTTTTCTTGCACTCGTTTTGATGTTGTCGTTCCCGATGATATCATTTGCCGCCGACAAGAACACGATTGAAGCCGGTACGGACTACACAATCGAAACCGTCATCGGAAAGCAAAACAGCACCCGTTATAAATTCACTCCCGATGAGGACGGAATCTATAAAATCAGCGCAAAAATCCTGACAGACGAAAAAGACATCGGAAGAGCTTATATTGACGTTGACTCGGCAGATGCCGAATACGAAACGGGTTCACTTGTTTCGCTTTCGCTTTTCTATGGCGATACGACACCGGATTACTTTTATATGTGGGAATATGATGAAACCTTGGAGGCTTCGAATTATTTCATCGCCAAAAGCGGAAAAGAACTTGACGTAAGAGTATACAACGAAGCTTATATTTATGGCGAAACCGTTGATATCACATATTCAAAAGTTGTTTTGAATATTGAAAAAGCCGATGATCTTCGCGAAATCAAAATGAACGAATCATATAAAATCAGCGGCGAAGACGAATACTTTGTTCTTCAGCCGACCGAAGACGGCGTCTATAATTTCTGGTCGCACGATTGCTATGAAATTTCCGTCATCGACTCAAACGGCAATTACGACAACGACATGATGTTCGACGACTTCCCGATAGATTATACTCTTGAGGCAAAGGGCGGCGAAACCTATCTTGTATTTGCTTCTTCCTCTTATTATGAAGATGAAGACGGTTCAATTAAAGAAGCAACTCTCAATGTTGTTGACGGAACAAAAGTCAGTCCGGACGTTATTGATATTAACGGCGCGGACGACATTACACTTATCCGCGGCGAAAGCGATTATTTCTATGTTGACATCTACCCCGTAGGTGCAAGATATAATTGCGACGACCTTGACATCAAGATCGGCAAAGAAAGAATCGCCTCGGCGGAATACGACGCAGAAAGCGGAACGATTATTGTTAAGGGCAAACGCCTCGGCAAAACAACTCTCACCGTTACCGATCCGAAATCGGGAGTTACAGCGGAGGTTGAGGTTGAAGTTGTGACAAGACTCACCTATTTTGTCAGAGGAATATTCTCATATATCTATGATTTTCTTGAATCAATTTCTTTAAGATAACATACCAAAAAAGCGGACGGCAAAATCAGCCGTCCGTTTTTTTCTGCCGGGTTATCCGCCAAAACTGCAAAGCATACGCTTCATTTGGCGAATCTGCTCTTCCTGCGTTTCGATTATTTCGCAGAGAATCGGTTTAAGTTCCGGGCAGATGCAAAAGCTCAGTGCATTTTTGCTCATGCAAGCCGCTCCTTCGTGATGAGGAATCATCTGGCGAAGGAAGTTTGCGTTGAGGCAGTTGTTTGCGCAGGCAAAGCCCATTTTGTCAAACATCGTCTGCGCAATTTTGTCGAAACGCCTTGCGTAAAGGCAAAGATCGCGTTCGGAATTTTTGCACTTTTCGCATTTGCAAAGAATTTCTTTCATTTCTTCAATTCCGGTCGTCTGTTCGGCAATGATGCAGTTTGCCATGTCCTGAAGCGGAACGCAGGTTGTATATTTCAAAAGGTTTTCGCACATTTTTACCGCCGCTTCGTGGTGCGGAATCATTTGCGCGATGAAATTTTGCGAAACACTGTCGCACAGCTTTACATTCGTCATCTTGTCAATCATGCAATCAAGAATTTCATAATAGCAGGAAAGATAGTTTTTGGTCACACAGCTGAGTTCATACTGCTGATGCATTATATCACACTCCTTTTTTTCCTGTTTTCAGTACCATTTTATTCACATTAAAGTTTTAAGTGACTGTCTTGGAAAAACGCGCAAAGTGTGATAAAATACCTTTGGTGATTAAAAATGTTTACTTTGTTTTATCCTCATGAATATGCCGACGGTGTTTTTTCGATTGATTTTGAAAAGCTTTATTCGCTCGGCTTTCGCGGAATAATTTTTGACATTGACAACACTCTTGTTTTTCAGGACGAGGACGCAACAAAAGAGGTTGAAGAACTTTTTTCGTTTCTTCATTCGCTCGGCTTCAAAACCGTCATTCTTTCAAACAACGGTGAAGAAAGAGTTCGCCGCTTTTTGAAAAATATCGACTCCCCTTTTGTCTGCAAAGCATACAAGCCTTTTAAACGCGGCTACAGCAAAGCGCTTTCGATAATGAACGTGAAAAAAGAAAACGCCGTTTTCATCGGCGACCAACTTTTTACGGATATTTTCGGCGCAAACCGTTCAAAAATCAAAAGCATTCTTGTCCGCCCCGTAAGCAAAGACGGCGCAAAGCTGCTTTTAAGAAGAAAGTTTGAAGAGCCGATACTGCGTTCGTATCAACGGAACGCAAAATACTGCCACAGGTTTGGGAATATTTTTAAGTGAACACTTATCCCAATTTTCAAAAACTTTATTGTCAGATTCTTCGCCCTTATCACATACCTTGTGAAAAAAGCTTTCGGAAAGTAAAAAAAATTACCGCGGCTTAAAAGATATTGACACCCCCCTTTTCGGGTGGTATACTAAAACTCTAAAATCAGTATGGATTTTTCAATCAACATTTTCGCCATACACTTCGGTGTACGGCGATTTTTTATTTTCAAAGGGAGGAATTTTTATGAAAAAACTCACGGTACACAGCGAAACGGTCTATTTTTTTGCAATCGCATTGCTTTCTTTTGCCGTTGCAATGCTGACAGCGGCGAATTTCGGAATTTCGATGATTGTTGCGCCGGCTTATCTTTTAAGTCTCAAAACCGGGTTTCTTTCTTTCGGGCAGGCGGAATATGTTATTCAGGCGATCATTTTTGTCGTTTTCTGCATTGTTATGAAGAAATTCAAGGCGGTCTATCTTTCCTCTTTTCTGACCTGTCTCATCTATGGCGCGGTGCTTGACCTTTGGCGGCTTATTCCGATTTTTAACCCGAGTGTTACCGCACCGGGGAGCATGGCTATGCCGATTCGAATCCTTATGTTTATCTTCGGCATTTTATTCACGTCGGTTTCGGTTGCGCTCTTTTTTAAAACTTATCTTTATCCGCAGGTTTACGACTTTTTTGTTAAAGGTGTCAGCGGAAAATTCGGGATTGAGATTTCGCGTTTCAAAACATGTTTTGACCTTTCATGTCTTATCGTCGGTTCGGCAATGTCGTTGATTTTTTTCAAAAAGTTTGTCGGAATAAGTTTCGGAACGCTTTTCATCGCGCTCATCAACGGAACTCTCATCGGCTTTTTCAAAAATGTGTTTGACCGCTTTTTTATCATCAAACCATTTTTCAAAAAGTTTTCAACGTATTTTGAACTTGAGAAGAAAGACTGAGAACCGATTCCGATTCCGATTCGTGATTCGGAGTTTTTTGAAACGTTTTTTCTGATCGAACGGTACGTTCCGCCCGGAAAATTTACGCCGTGTATTTCATAGATAATTAATTCGACTTTTCATATATAAGTTCGTAAAAGCGTCTTTTAAAACGATAATACGGAATATAATTGTAGAGGTCGGACCTGTGCCGATCCATGGAACCTAACCGTCTGTACGACGTAAATTTATAAAAAATCGGTTGCCATAACTCGTAGGGGAGTCTCGCGAGGCTCCCGTCTACTTTTTTGATTGCACAACGCAACCTAAACGGCACAACTTTTC
>DKDD01000085.1:0-5241 GCA_002451715.1 Ruminococcaceae bacterium UBA6857
AAGTTTGAGAATTTCGGTCTGATTCGTAAAGAACAAAAGCTCGTCAATGTTTTTGTTATAGATCTTTTTGCATGAAGCACTCATGAGCGGCATCATCTTTGATTCGACAACGGTGTTGATTGAAGCAAAGTCGATGAGAATCTTGATTTGGTTTTTGAAGAAATCGGCGTCCTTGTCTTCAAAAAAACTTTCGTCAACATCGCCGATTTTGACACCGGAAAGTTCCATGTCTTTTTCATAAAGCGCACCGTTTTTTTCAAAGCATTTTTGCATGAGTGATTTCATGAGTTCAACGTCGCCACCTTTAAGAGCGTTTTGAAGCGAGGTTGATTTAAGCTTGAATTTGAAAGAAATTTTTGTTGCCTTGATAATTGAATTTGAAAGTCTTGTAAGTTCCGGATTAATGCTATCCGGAATAAAAACTTCGCCGTCTTTGAGATAAAACTTGCTCATTTTATAATTCCTCCGATATGATTGAATTTTTCGTCGGATATTTTATCACAATTTTCCCGAAAATTCAACAGTTAAAAATCGCGTTCGTTCATTGACACGGACGAACGATACTGCTATAATATCAACCGAATTTTATTTTTTTGAGGTGTAATTATGGCTTGTTATATTCCGGAAAATTACTGCTCTCATCTTTCGCTCAGAGAGACCGAGCAGGCAATCAAAAAAGTTAAAGACTTTTTTGAGCGTGATCTTGCAATCGAACTCAACCTCACCCGTGTTTCCGCACCGCTTTTTGTTGACGCAAAAAGCGGAATGAACGACAATCTCAACGGCACGGAAAGACCCGTTTCCTTTGACGTTTTCAGCGGAGAAAAATTTGAAATTGTCCATTCGCTTGCAAAGTGGAAAAGATATGCCCTCAAAATGTACGGCTTTGAAGAAAACGAAGGACTTTATACCGACATGAACGCAATCCGCCGCGACGAAGATACCGATAACATTCATTCGATTTTCGTCGATCAGTGGGACTGGGAAAAAATTATTCCGAAAGACGAGCGTAATGAGCACACGCTCAAAAAAACCGTAAAGCTCATTTACTCTGCGCTTCGCCACACGGAATATTACATCACAAAGGAGTATAACTTTATCGGAAGTCTTCTTCCTGAAAAAATACACTTTGTTTCCTCTTTTGAGCTTGAAGAAAAGTATCCGAACCTTTCAAGAAAAGAGCGTGAATACGCAGCGGCAAAGGAATACGGCGCAATTTTCCTCATGAAAATCGGCGGCGCACTCAAGGATGGAAAACCCCACGACGGAAGAGCGCCGGACTATGACGATTGGGATCTCAACGGCGATATCATTGTTTACTATCCGGTTCTTGACATTGCGTTTGAGCTTTCTTCAATGGGTATTCGCGTCAACGAAGAATCAATGGCACGCCAGCTTAAAATCGCCGGCTGCGAAGAAAGAAAGAACTTTCCGTTCCATAAGGCACTTCTTAACGGCGAGCTTCCCTGCACGATCGGCGGCGGAATCGGTCAGTCGAGAATGTGCATGTTCTTCCTTCGCAAAGCTCACATCGGCGAAGTTCAATCGTCATATTGGAGCGACGATGTTATAAAATATTGCAAGGAACACGGCGCACCTCTTCTTTAATAGGATTTTTAATATCGGGACTGTTTCGAAAGCAATCGGAGCAGTCCTTTTTTCTGACGTCAAAGGAATGAGCTTCATGCGTTTTATTTTTACTGTCGGCGGTGATTTTTAATGCGAATCCTCTTGACCGCCGAAGTGATTTATCATATAATTATCTTGGTTAGAACTGTAAGAATTTTTTGTTCAAAATCAAAACGGCTCGATTTTGCCGAAAGAAATGGGGAATAAGAGATGTCAGCTAATATCATTCCTATGCCGAACAAACTTTTTGAATACGGCGGCGAAAAACGTTTTCGCGAAAAGGATTTCGTCTTTGAAAAAAAGGATACGATCGAAGAAGAAGGCTATGAACTTCTTATAAACGAAGACGGCGTTTTTGTTTCGTATTCAACCGAAAAGGGTCGTTTTTACGCCGAAAAAACTCTTGCGCAGCTTGAAAAGGAAAACGGCTGCTATCCGTTTTTGCGTATTGCGGATTCTCCGCGCTTTGCTTATCGCGCTTTTATGATTGACAGCGCACGCCACATGCAGACTGTTGCGGAACTTAAAAAATACATTGAGGCCGCCGCACTTTATAAATTTAATGTTTTCCATTGGCATCTTACCGACGACCAGGGTTGGAGGATTGAAATTGATAAGTATCCGGAGCTTACAAAAGTCGGCGCATTCAGAAAAGGTCACGGCTTCACAAGCAAAAACAAGGCTGTTTACGGCGGCTTTTACACTAAAAACGAGATTAAAGAAATTGTTGAATTTTGCCGCGAACGCCACATCGACGTCATTCCGGAAATCGACATGCCGGGTCATATGATTGCCGCAATCGCGTCCTATCCGGAATTTTCATGCGAGGGCAAAAAAGTCGACGTTGAACTCAATGCCGGGGTACATAAAACCATTCTTTGCGCAGGAAACGAAGATGTTTTCAAATTCTGTTTCGACGTAATCGACGAAGTCTGCGAACTCTTCCCGTATAAATATTTCCACATCGGCGGAGACGAAGCGCCGAAAAACCGCTGGGACAACTGCCCGAAATGCAAAGAGCGTATTCGCGAAGAGGGGCTCAAGAACAGTGAAGAACTTCAGGGATATTTTGTTAACCGTATCATAAAGCATCTTGAAGAAAAGGGAAAAATACCTGTTGTTTGGAACGAGAGTCTCAAAAGCGGAATGCTTCAAAAAGGTGCGCTTGTTGCCGATTGGATGGACAAAGAAAACCTTTCGGAAACTTGGGCAAACAACGGCGGAAAGATAATTATCGAAGACTTTTTCCATTATTATCTTGACTATAACTACGGCATAACGCCGCTCAGAAAAACATATTCATATAACCCGATGCTTGAAAAGCTTGACATTGAGGGAAGAAAGAACGTTGTCGGTGTTGAAACACCGATTTGGACGGAATTTGTTGAAGACTTTGAAAGAATGAGCTGGCTTTGCTTCCCGCGCATGATGGCCGTTGCCGAAGCAGGCTGGACAAATTGGGGAAGACGTAACTATTCCGACTTTATTAAAAGAGCCGAAGCGAACCGTCCGCTTCTTCTTTCAATGGGTATCAACATGGCGCCGAAAAAAGACTGGGATCCGCTTCCCCTCGGAAGAGTCAAAGGTCAGCTTTCGCATTACGGAAAATTCCTCACAAAAGAAAATATTTCGAACTTCATTAAAGAAAAAAGAGAAGCCAAAGCCGAAGAAAAAAAGGAAAATAATTAATTTGTCGGTCTGTTATTCAAAGTTTAACTTGCCTTTAGCTTCGTCGCGATAATAGTAATCAAAGGAGGATAAAATTATGTATTGTAAAAACTGTAACGCTTATAATGACGACGGCAGCCGTTTCTGCTGCCAATGCGGAGCGGAGCTTGAAGCACCCGCCGCTTCACAGCAAACCGAACAAACCTATACCGCGCCGCAAAATGCCGCAAATCCCGGCTATGCCGATCAGTACTCTTCCGCACAGCAAAGCTATACCGCACCTCAATACGGCGCACCGCAGTACGCTCAGCCGAATTACGGCGCACCGATAACAGAGCCTACCGAACCGCTTAACAACACAAAGGCGATTGTTTCAATCGTTCTCAATATCGTAATTTTCAATGTCATCGGTCTTATTTTTGCAATTCTTTCGCTGACGAATTACAACAGCTATGAATCTGCTCTCAGGGCCGGAAACATTGCTCTTTCCGAACAGCTTAAAGCAAAGTCAAAAAAGTATTCAAAAGTTGCAATTATTATTGCAATTGTTATGGCTGTTCTTGCTGTTGTTGCAGGCATTGCGGCGTTTGTCATGTTCTTCATAGCCGGCTCACAAGCCATAGGTTATGACGATCCGTTTGAATATGAATACGGCTATGAAAGCTTCATGATGCTTGCACCGTACTTCGGATAAAACAAAAAACCGCTTGACAAACAGCAAGCGGTTTAGTATAATATAAGTGTAAAAGGTTCTGTAGTAAGCAGTTGCCCAATTAAAGACTAATTAAAAAATAACCGTATTCAATTGGTAGTTGGGCGGTTATTTTTTATTATTTTTGTTATCATGATATGTTGAGCGTTCAACAGCGATTATATATCCCGTTGCAAAAACGAGAAGAAGTGCCATCATTGCAAAATATTCCATGATTATCGCCCTCCTTATGTTTACTCGGAGGGTAATAATAAGTTTCAACCCTCCGGAAAAGTAAAATACAAAACCAAAAGGGCAACCGCCTGCTGTTATGTCTGCAGAACCTATAAGTATATTAGCATACTTGCTGTATTTTGTCAAATAAGGAACAACCCGACAGATTCAAAAAGAAGTCTGTCGGGTTTACTTTTGTGTTTTAATTTGTCGGCAGCGGCAGCAACCTTATCTCGCTTTCAAGCGTCTTTGCGGCAAGGACGTTTGAATCCTTGTTCGGGTGTCCGTCAATTGCACTGCCGTAGGTACACATGTCGAAAGAAAGGGTTGCACACTTGACCGAAAAATCCGAAGTCTCGCTTTGATATTCCGAAACGGCGCGTTCAATCGCCGAATAAAGCGAATTGTTCATATCGCCCAAAACGCAAAGAATATATGCACCCATGTTGCGCTCTCTGACAACGGAAAGAAGCCGTTTGTATTCGCTGACAAAGGCGTCAACTGTTGATTGTGTGCTGCAATACGACGCGTCGTTTGTTCCGAGGTTAATCACAACAACGTCTGAATCAAAATCATAAAAATTCCAGTCCGGCGCACCTTCAAAGTTTGAAAGAACCGAATCGTAATGATTAAAAATGACGTAATCGTTTGCGCGACCGTTTGAAGCAAAACCGGTGTAAACTCCGTAGCCGGAAAACGCAACGGCATAACAGTCCGCACCAAGCTCTTGCGACGCAAGAAAAGCATAGGTTTCGGTAAAGTTTTCGGTTCGCGTTGAAAATGCGGCGTTCAAGTTCTCTTCGTCAAGTCCGTAGCCTGCGGTGATTGAATCGCCGATAAATTCAATTTTGAGCGATCTTTGCGGTGCAGGGCAGATGTCGCCTTTTGCGTGGGCGCGGATCTCGCTGACGCCGACCGTCGAATACATCGCTTCGGACGCTTTGACAATTTGAACTTCGGCGTCACCGTTTATCGCAGAAAGGTCGGCGGTGATTTCCGTGCTTTCTTCGTCAAGCACA
>DKDD01000085.1:5263-6728 GCA_002451715.1 Ruminococcaceae bacterium UBA6857
ACTTCGTCTGCCGCGGTTTCACCGTTGACAAGGATAATTACACGCGGACGGTGATTATACGGAACATAAGACGAATTGTGAACGCGAAGCGTTACGGTTACGCTGTCTCCGTCGCAAAGAAAAGAAACTCCGCTTCCGGACATTGAAAACCAAATCGTTCCGTTTTCTTCATATGTTCTTCCGACGGTTTTCACAAAATTGTTGTTCGGCGTGAAAGTAAGGTCGTAAAGTTCTGCGTTTTCCGGAAAACGCGGATTTCCGGCATAAAGCTTTGTTGTTGTGCTTTCGCCCGTTTCGGTTTTGTTCCAAAAATGGTTGATATCCTGAAGGCGGTCGAAATTGAAATTAACGGTAACATAGACAAAGCCGATGAGCAAGATGAAAAGAAAAGAAACCGCAAAAATTCGAAAGGCGCGTTTCAAGTTGATACCTCCCGTCTGTCAGCTGTTTACTTGCTTGATAATGTTTGATATAATACCATATAATTCGGATTTGGTCAACTTTTAAAAAATTTGGCTCTTTTGCCGATATTTTTGTTGTGTTTTTATTCAATCTTTGTCAGCCTTCACAGTTGCGGTTTCGGTTAGTCGGTGCTATAATATACTCACGATTTAAATCACTAAAGTGTTATGCGTTATATATTGTATTTTTATTTTGTTTTGAAAGGTGATTGCAATGTTTTCAAAAGAGATGTATGAACTCGGCGCACATTCGTCAGTTATAAGAGAGATTTTTGAGTACGCAAAAAAGCGTGCCGAAGTTGTCGGAAAAGAGAATATCTTTGATTTCAGCATCGGCAACCCGAGCGTTCCTGCTCCCGAAATTGTTAACGAAACTATCAAAAAGCTTGTTGATACCGTTCCCTCAACCGAACTTCACGGTTATACTTCCGCCGTCGGTGATAATTCCGTCAGAGAAGCTATTGCCGAATACCTCAACAAAACTTACAAAACCTCTTTCCGCAAAGAGAACTTTTACATGACCGTCGGTGCGGCGGCGTCGCTCACAATTACGCTCACAGCACTCCATGAAGAGGGCGACGAAGTTATTATTCTTGCGCCGTTCTTCCCGGAGTACCGCGTTTTTGCCGAAAAGGCAGGCATGAAACCTGTTGTTGTTCTTTCGGACGAAAAAACACTTCTTCCCGATTTTGCGGCGATTGAAAACGCAATAAACGAACACACAAAGGCAATCATAATCAACTCTCCGAACAATCCGTCCGGTGTCGTTCTTGATGAAGAATGCATTAAAACGCTTGCTTCTTTGCTTAAAAAAAAGCAAAAGGAATTCGGAAAGCCGATTTTCATTATTTCGGACGAGCCTTACAGAGAGCTTGTTTACGGTGGCGTTAAAGTTCCGTTTGTGACAAAGTATTACGACAACACAATTGTTTGCTATTCGTTCAGCAAGTCGCTTTCGCTCCCCGGCGAAAGAATCGGATATATTCTTGTTCCGGACGAAGCCG
>DKDD01000085.1:6772-7456 GCA_002451715.1 Ruminococcaceae bacterium UBA6857
ACGAACTTTTCAAAGCAGTATGCGGCGCAGGCCGTGCGCTCGGCTATGTTTGCGCCCCGGCACTTTTCCAATTTGTCATTAAAGAATGCCTCGGTAAAACATCCGACCTTTCGGTCTATGAGGAAAACCGCGATTTGCTTATAAGCACGGCGGAAAGACTCGGCTTTTCCTGCGCAAAGCCCGACGGCGCATTTTATCTTTTCATGAAATCGCCGGAAAAGGACGCTTCCGCGTTCTGTGAAAAAGCAAAGAAGTATGAGCTTTTGTTTGTTCCGAGTGATTCGTTCGGTTTCCCGGGATATGTCAGAATTGCATACTGCGTTTCAACTGAGATGATTAAAAAGGCAATTCCGGCTTTTGAAAAGCTTGCAAAAGAATATTTTTAAGGAGTAAGTAATGGACGATCTTAAAGCGACAAGAGAAAAAATCAATGAAGTTGACAAACAAATGGCCGCCCTTTTTGAAGAGCGAATGAACCTCGTCGGTTCGGCTGCGGAATACAAAATGAAAAGGGGACTTCCCGTTTTTGACGGAACAAGAGAAGCTGAAGTTATCAAGCGCAACGAAAACCTTGTTTCAAGCGAAGAAATCCGTGCTTATTATGTCAACTTCCTCAAAAATACAATGGAGGTTTCAAAAAGATATCAGCACAGGATTCTTGAGGGAATGAGAGTTTCCTACAGC
>DKDD01000085.1:7491-7655 GCA_002451715.1 Ruminococcaceae bacterium UBA6857
CAGCGGTGTTACGGGTGCTTTTGCACAGATTGCCGTTGACAAAATTTTTCCGGACGCCGTTCCCGTTTCCTGCAAAGATTTCAAAGAAGCCTATGAAAAAACCGAAAAGGGCGAAACCGACTGCTGCGTTCTTCCGCTTGAAAACAGCAACGCAGGCGAAGTCT
>DKDD01000095.1:0-10350 GCA_002451715.1 Ruminococcaceae bacterium UBA6857
TCTGGCCGCCGGTCATGCCGTAGATGGCGTTGTTGATGAAGATGGTGGTGATCTTCTCCCCCCGCATGGCGGCGTGGACGATCTCCGCGCAGCCGATGGAGGCCAGGTCGCCGTCGCCCTGATAGGTGAAAACGATGTTATCGGGTTCGGCGCGTTTTACGCCGGTTGCAACGGCAGGCGCTCTTCCGTGAGCGGCTTCAACCATGTCGCAGGCAAAATAGTTATAAGCAAGAACGGCACAACCGACAGGAGCGATACCGATTGTTTTTCCCTCGATGCCGAGTTCGTCAATCGCTTCGGCAACAAGGCGGTGAATAATGCCATGAGTGCAGCCGGGGCAATAATGGAACGGCGCATCGGTGAGTGATTTCGGTTTTTCAAAAACAACCATTATTCTTTTCCTCCTTTGTCTGCTTTTTCAATTGCTTCAAGAACCATGTTCGGCGAAGGAATCATTCCGCCGACGCGGTTGCAAAGCATTACAGGACGCTTGCATTTGATTGCAAGTTCGATGTCTTCAATCATCTGACCCATTGAAAGTTCAACACTGATGAAAGTGTGTGCCTTTTCCGCGGCGTCAAGAAGTGCTTTCTTCGGGAACGGCCAAAGGGTAATCGGGCGGATAAGACCGACTTTGATTCCCTTTTTGCGCGCTTCAACAATTGCATTTTTTGAAACTCTTGCCGCAATTCCGAAAGCCACAACGCAGATTTCTGCGTCATCCATCATGAAGCTTTCATACATAACTTCGTTTTCTTCAACTATTTTATATCTCTCATAACGGGCAAAATTGAGTTCTTCAAGTTCTTCCGGAACGAGAGAAAGGGAGTTTACGATGTTGTGCTTTCTTTCGCACTTTGTTCCGGTAACAGCCCAAGGTTTTTCATATGCGGTTGCCTTGACTTCTTCAAGCGAAACGGGTTCCATCATCTGTCCCATTGTTCCGTCGGCAAGAATCATCGAAGTCATTCTGTATTTATCGGCAAGGTCAAAGCCTTTAACGGTGAGTGAAGCCATTTCCTGAACGGAAGCCGGAGCAAGAACAATCATTTTATAATCGCCGTGTCCGCCACCCTTTGTTGCCTGGAAGTAATCCGACTGGCTGGGCTGGATTCCGCCAAGACCGGGTCCGCCGCGCTGAACGTTAACAACAAGTGCCGGAAGGTCGGAACCTGCCATATATGAAAGTCCTTCGCTTTTAAGCGAAATTCCGGGGCTTGAGGAGGATGTCATAACTCTTTTTCCTGCCGCGGAAACGCCGTACACCATGTTGATTGCGGCAACTTCGCTTTCAGCCTGAAGAAATACGCCGCCGATTTTCGGCATTCTTTTTGCCATGTATGCCGCAACTTCCGTCTGCGGTGTGATGGGATAGCCGAAATAGAAACGGCAGCCGGCAAGAATTGCGGCTTCGGCAATTGCTTCGTTGCCTTTCATAAATACCTTTGACATTATTCGGCCTCCTTTTTCAGTTCAATTGCGCCTTCCGGACAGACGACCGAGCAAATTCCGCAGGAATTGCATTTTTCGCTGTCGGTATAGCGTGGATAAAAGAAGCCTTTTTTGCTGCGCTCTGTTCCGAGTTCAAGAATACCCTTTGGGCAAAACTTGACGCAAAACGAACAGCCTTTGCACAGCAGTACGTTGAGGTCGATCATAAAATGACGCCTGCCTTTCTTCAATATTTTCCTTTTTGTGTTAAAACCAAGTTTCTGTTGAGTCCTTGACTTTTTTTAATATTTTAATTATACTATACAAAGTGTTTAGAAGTCAACATACATACAAAAATCATTTGTAACATTTCGGGGGTGAAACCGTGGCTGAACAGGAAAAAAAAGAGAATCGCCGCGCCGCATACAGCAAAAGAGTCATTAAAGAAAGTTTCATCGAACTTCTTGACCAAAAGCCGTTGAGCAAAATCAGCGTCAAGGAAATTTGCGAAATGGCGGATGTCAACCGTTGCACGTTTTATTCATATTTTGAAGACATCTATGATCTTCATAAAAAAATCATGCAGGAATTTTATGATAAACAGCGCCTTATCGCAAAGCAAAGCCGCGAAAATCTGAAACAAATGATGAAATGCGGAAGAAAAATCACCGTTGACGATGTCTATAACCTCATGGTGAAAATGCTTGAACTCATCATGGAAAACATCGAAATTTCAAAAATCATCTATAACCCCGATTCCGAAAATAAAATTCACCTTGAAATCGGTCAGATGTTTTTCGATATGATTGTTCCGATCGGCTTTCCGACCCATTCAAAACAGCGCGTGGAATGGCTCAAAAACGCCTATACGTTCGTCACGGGCGGCTTCACCGGCACGGTGTATCTTTGGATAATCCGCGGTTTTCCGGAAACGCTTGAAACAATGGCGCAAAACCTTTCCCGCCATATTTATAACGTTCTTATTGACCCGAGAATTGATTTTGAAGGCTGAAAAAATAAATAATATAAAGGGGCTGTCGCGCAAAGGACAGTCCCTTTCGGTTTTTCCGAAACGTTTTTTATTAGACGGTAGGGGCGGATTTTGTTCCGCCAAAAAAATCAAACCTTTTTCAATGCGTAATTTATATGAAAATGAGTGCTTAATTTCGTAGGGGTCGGACCCGAGCCGACCCATTATACCTTGTACGTTGCGCAACATAAAAGACAAATTAAAAACAGTTAGGTTTCATGGGTCGGCACGGGTCCGACCCCTACGATTATATTCAATATTTTCGTTTTAAAGGACGCTTCTACGAACTTATATACGAAAAATCGAATAACTTATCTATAAATTTGCATGGTACAAATTTTCCGGGCGGAACAAAATCCGCCCCTACCGTTTAACGAGCAACGTTTCGAAAAAAAATTATGCGGTGCAGAATCCAACATTCAATATCTAAAATTCAAAAAAATAGGAGCTGCTTTAATGCGACAGCCCCTTTTTGCTTTATGAAAACCGAAACGCTTTGCGTTCGGCTTTTTTGAATTATAAGTTTATCTTTTCAAATCTTTCGGAGAAAAGCCGAACGGCAAAATTTCCTCAAGCGTAAAAGCTTTGAATTCGTCGCCGTTTTTGCCGAAGATGACTTTGAACGTTTTCATGTCGCAAAACTCCGCCATAACCTGGCGGCAAACGCCGCACGGGGCAAAGTAATCTGCGAAATCAAGCTCATATCCGCCGACAACGGCAATGGCTTCAAATTCGCGTTCGCCCTCGCTGATTGCTTTGAAAAACGCGGTTCTTTCCGCGCAGTTTGTCGGGGAGTATGCGGCGTTTTCAATGTTGCAGCCAAGATAAACCCTTCCGTTTTTGCAAAGCAGAGCCGCGCCGACAGTGTGGTGCGAATAGGGGACGTATGCGTTTTCTGCCGCCTTTTTCGCAAGGTCAACAAGTTCTTTTTCGCTCATATAATAACCTCACAGAATCTCATTTTTGAAGCTTTCGCCCGCAATGTCGGCTTTTACAGAGAAAATGTCCGCAATCGTCTTGCCGATGTCCGCGTATGTCGAACGAACTCCGAGATTCACGGGCTTGATCTGTTTTCCGAGAACGAGCAGGGGAATGTATTCCCTTGAATGGTCGGTGCTCGGCGTAATCGGGTCGCAGCCGTGGTCTGCCGTAACAATCACAATGTCGTCGTCGCGAAGTGTCGGCAAAAATTTTTCGAACCATTTGTCAAATTCCATAAGAGCCTTTGCGTAACCGTCAGCGTCGTTCCTGTGGCCGAAAAGCATATCAAAATCAACAAGGTTTGTAAAGCAAAGTCCGTGAAAATCCGTTTTTGAAAATTCAAGCGTTTTTCCCATTCCGTCAGCGTTTGAAACGGTCGGGTTCGCTTTCCTGAGTCCTTTGCCTGCAAAAATGTCATAAATTTTTCCGACGGGGATAACGTCAAGTCCGCTTTTTGAAAGACAGTCGATGAGCGTGTCTTTCGGCGGAAGAAGCGAAAAATCGTGGCGGCGCGGCGTTCTTTTGAACGGGTATTCGCCCTCAAACGGTCTTGCAATAACGCGTCCGACCGCAAGGTCGCCTTGAAGCATTTCTCGCGCAATTTTGCAGTATTCATAAAGCTTTTCGGGGGGAACAATGCTTTCATGCGCCGCAATTTGAAAAACGCTGTCGGCAGAAGTATAAACAATCAGCGCACCGGTTTCAAGGTGTTCTTTTCCGTAATCCGCAATAACCTTTGTTCCGGAATATGGCTTGTTGCAAAGAACTTTTCTTCCGGTTCGCGCCGAAAATTCGTCAAGGAACTCTTTCGGAAAACCGTTCGGAAAAGTCGGCATTGCTTTTTTTGAAATCAGACCGCAAATTTCCCAATGTCCCGTTGTTGTGTCCTTGCCTTTTGAACTTTCCGCGCATTTTCCGTATGCGCCCAAAGGCTTCTCTGTTCCGCTTGCAAAATCAACTCCGTCAATGTTGAAAAGTCCGCATTTTTGAAGGAACGGAACGCTGAACCCCGGCCGGCTGCAGCAGGCTTTGATTGTGTTGCTGCACTCGTCGCCGTAAAAAGCCGCGTCGGGAAGTTCGCCGATTCCGACGCTGTCAAGAACAATAAGAAAAACCCGTTTGATGTCCATGAGAACAGCTCCCTTTTAATCGAATTTTATTGCCGTTTCAAGCGCAATTTTCATCATGTCGGTGAAAGTGTTCTGCCTTTCTTCGGCGCTGCAGCCCTCGCCCGTGAACGGCAGGTCTGAAATTGTGCAAATTGCAAGCGCGCGCTTTTTGAGGTGCATTGCCGTGAGGTAAAGTCCCGCGGCTTCCATTTCAACGGCGAGCGAACCTGCTTTTGCCCATTTTTTGAGGTTGTTTTCGTCCGCGTCATAAAAAGTGTCGGAAGAATAAAGATTGCCGACCTTGAGCGAAACGCCGATTTCTTTTGCGGAATCGACCGCCGCGCAAAGAAGTTCAAACGAACATGTCGGCGCAATCGTTCCCGTAACGCCGTACTGTGCGCCGAAGTTTGAATTTGTGTTTGCGCCGATTCCGGCAACAACGTCGCGAAGTTTTACGTCTTCGCCGATTCCTCCGGCGGAACCGATGCGGATAATGTTTTCAACGCCGTAAAAGCTGAAAAGTTCAAACGAGTAAATTCCGATTGACGGAATACCCATTCCGCTCGCCATTACGGAAACTTTGTGACCTTTGTAAAAGCCCGTGTAGCCGTGGATTCCGCGAACGTTGTTGACAAGAACGGCGTCGGTAAGGAAAGTTTCGGCAATCATTTTTGCTCTGAGCGGGTCGCCGGGCATGAGGACTGTTTTTGCAAAACCGATTTCGTTTTGCGGATTGATGTGCGGTGTGTTGAGCATTTTCTTTTCCTCCTTTGAATCAATAACCGTGAGCTTCTTCGTTTTTAACAATTTTAACGATTCTGCTTGTGCCGAGCCTTGACGCGCCGAGTTTCAGCATGTCTTCCGCGTCCTTGATGCTTGCAATTCCGCCCGCGGCCTTGATTTTAAGGTGCGGCTTAACGTGAGCGGCAAAAAGGGCAATGTCCTCTCTTGTTGCGCCGCCGGTCGAAAAACCGGTTGAGGTTTTGATGAAGTCCGCGCCGGAATCCGAGACGATTTCGCACATTTTGATTTTTTCTTCTTCCGTGAGAAGGCAGGTTTCGATGATTACTTTGAGAAGTTTTCCGCCGCAGCTTTCCTTAACGGCTTTGATTTCGTCAAGAAGAAAGTCATATCGTTTGTCCTTGAGTGCGCCGATGTTGATTACCATGTCAATTTCGTCCGCGCCCTCTTTAACTGCTTCTGCGGCTTCAAAACACTTGACCGCAGTAGTGTTGTATCCGTTCGGAAAACCGATTACGGTGCAGATTTTGATTTTGTCGCCGACGTAATCCTTTGCCTTTTTGACGTATGACGGCGGAAGACAGACGCTTGCGCAGCCGTATTTGATTCCGTCGTCGCAAAGGGTTTTGATGTCAGACCAGGTTGAAGCCTGGCCGAGCACGGTGTGGTCAACTTTTGAAAGGATATCGCAAAGTTCCATAAGTTATCTTCTCCTTTATGTGTAATTTTACACCTTGATTTTATCACGAAGAGGAAACAAGGTCAAGAAGAATGTTTCAAAGAAAACGCGAGCGCGTATTTTGTTTTTATTTTGCCGTGACCGAAGAAGAAAAGTTTCCGGAAGTGTCGCATGCGGTGATGACGTAAACATCCGAAAGGTTTCCGCTTTCATCGGTAAAAGAAAGTTCGGGTTCGTTATAGATACATTCGATTCTTGAAAGGAACTTTCCGTTTTTCGTAATTCTGTAATATGCAATGCCGATGTCGTCGGTCGCTTCGCCCCATGTCAAAACAATACCGTTTTCGCCTTGTGTTTTTAAAAAATCGGTTGGGTTTTGCGGAGCGTTTGTTTCCGCGGCAAAGCCGTTTTTGACATATGTTCTGTAAGCTTCGATAAATTGCGAAGCAACCTGGTTCTTGCTCAGATAGTGGTTGTATGAAAACGTGATGATGTTGTCGCAGTAGCGCGAAGCAATGTCAAGCTGAAGCGCAAAACGGTCCATGCACGCGGGAACGCTGACTTTGTTTTCTGTCTCGTTCGGAACCGCAATGCCGCTGATTGCGCTTTTTGCGCGTGCAATCGAAAAACTTTCGCAGTTTGCCCAAAGCTTGAGCTTTGCACCGCAGTTGTCAACAAGAGTGCGGAACATTTTCCAGTTGCGTTCAAGTTCCGCCGCTTTAACAAATCCTGCGCCGACAGCGTCCTGCGGCGCAACAATGTCTCCGTCGCGAAAATGAGTGTATGAAAAAATCTTTGACCAAAAAGCAATCATGTCAATTTTTCCGAACGTAAGATAATTCGTAACATAAGGACTCATTGCAAGCGGAAGATTGCCGCACGATTTGTTCATTTCGTCAAGAAGAACGTTGAGTCCTTTTGAAAGGAGCAGTGCCGAAGCGCTGTCCCAAACAATGTTGCTGAACTCCGGCGTGAAGTAAAATGCGCAAAGTGTGTCCTTGTATTCTTCGCCGTATTTTTCATATATTTCTTTTGCGAGCGCGGCGGAAATTTTGCAGCATTCGCTGTATTGCGTCGTAAATGCTCCGCGGTACCAAAAGTCTTCAAAAACCGCAAGACCTATCATAACTTTGATTCCGGTGCCTTTGCAGGCGCGAAGCGCAGCTTCAACAATGTTTGGTTCCTTGTTTGCGTTTTCAAGCTGCTTTAGTTCGGTGTCAAAGTATACCGTCCATTCTCCGCCGGCTTTTTTCTGCGTTTTGTCGGCAACGTTTTGAATAATGAGATACTCAATGCCGTCTTGCTTCATTTCTTCAATTTCGGCTTTCCAATCTTCGTCGCTCCATTGAACGCCGAGCCACGGCTGCAAAAATGTTCCCGAAAAAATCGGTTCTGTGCGCCTTTCCGGCGTTGCCGCCGTTCCCGAAGCAAGAGTTAAAAGTGCAACAAACACCGCCAGAAATTTTTTGACAAATGAAAAGACCATAGAATTTCCTCCCTTTGAAAGCGTTTGCTTTCTTAATTCTCTTGGCTTCAGTGTAACATACGCAAAAGAAAAAGGCAACCTAAAAATTATTGAATCTTTAAGATGCGGCACCCACCTATGCACACCCGAAATATCGGTTCACCGCGTTTTGCATTTCCGCTTTTGTAATTTCTTCAAAAGGAGCGAAAAAGTTTTCAACATCGCTTTTTTGCGTCTTTTCTTTTACATGATTTTCTTTATCGGTTATTGATATTTCAGTCTTTTTTATTTCAGTTATTTGTTCTTTAGTATTTATTAGTCCGTGTTTTTCAGTCGGCTGATTTTCAGTGCCTTGCTTTTCTGCGGACTGTTTTTCGTGTTTCTTTGAAAAAGGGAGTTTTCCACATTTTTCTTTGCGGTTTTTTCTTCTCTTTTTCGCTTTTCTGGCGGATTTTGTTTTTGAAAAATCGGGTTCGTTCGTTTCACTTTTCGCTTCGGTTTCTTCTTTTTGCGGCAATTCAAAAACGGTGTATTCATATTCGATTTTTCCGCTTTCGGTTTCGTTCGGTTTTTTCATTTTTACCGAAAGATAGCCGAAACTTTTGAGTTCCGCAATTGCCGCTTTGATGGCACTTTCGCTTTCTTTGCAAAGCGAGCAAAGCCCCGGAATCGAGTATTGCCAGTTGTCCGGCAGCGAAAGCATGAGCGAAAGAAGCCCTTTTGCTTTAAGACTCATTTCGGTTTCTCTCAAATGCTCGTTGCTCATAATCGTGTAATCCGTTGTTTTTTCGCTTCTTATAACTATTTTCAATCACTCCGTTTGTCTTTTTAATAAGGCGCAAAAAGTCCTTTCATATAAAGGGCAAAAAACAGAAAAAGTCGCACAAAATCTGCGACTTTTTGACCGAAAAAAGAAAAATTTAATAATTTTTATCTTCTTTCGAAAGAACTTACGCTTCCTCAAAAAAATAACACCGGTTTTGACTTGAAAAAAACTTTGCGGTAGTGTATGATTATATTATTAAGAAAAGAGAGCCGCAGCAAGTGCCGGTTAACCGATAATTACCTTGGCTAATCACCGCTTGCCTTGCGGCAAAACGGAGGAAAACAATGGAAAGCTTTACCGTCACAAAAGACACAAAAATAAAAGATGTCCTCAAATCTCCGGCAGGTCATGATATTCTTGCAAAAGCGCTTTACGCCGCAGGTCTTGACCTTTCCGTAATCACCAAAACACCGGTCGGAAACCTCAAACTTTCCGGTATTCAAAAGCTCACAATGGGCAAAATCGACGATGAATTTATCGACTCGCTCATCGGTATACTCAACAGCGAAAAGGACGCTCCGCTTGAAGACGGCGCCCCGATTGAACCGAAATGGTGGAAAGAAGCCGTTTTCTATCAGATTTATCCGCGTTCGTTCTGCGATTCAAACGGCGACGGAATCGGCGATTTGCAGGGCATTATCGGCAAGCTCGATTACCTTAAATCGCTCGGCATTAACGCAATCTGGTGCAGCCCGATTTACGATTCGCCGAACGATGACAACGGCTATGATATCCGCGATTACCGCAAAATCATGGAAGAATTCGGAACAATGGAGGATTTTGATACACTCCTTTCCGAAATTCATAAGCGCGATATGAAGCTCATCATGGACCTTGTAATCAACCACAGTTCCGACGAACATGAATGGTTCCAAAGCGCACTTCACGACGAAAATTCGCCGTATAAAGATTACTATATTTGGAAAGACGGCAAGAACGGCGACGACATTACACCGCCGAACAACTGGGATTCAATCTTTTCCGGCAGCGCATGGAATTATTATCCCGAAAGAAAACAGTGGGCGCTTCATCTTTTCACAAAAAAGCAGATGGATCTCAACTGGGAAAACGAAAACTTGCGTCATGACCTTTATGACATGATCAACTGGTGGCTTGAAAAGGGCGTTGACGGTTTCCGCCTTGACGTAATCAGCTTCATTTCAAAAACTCCGGGACTTCCGGACGGCCACGAAACCGTCGGCTCACTCATGGGCTTCAGAGGCGTTGAACATTATTTCTACGGCCCTCGCCTTCATGAATATCTTCACGAGATGAACGAAAACACTTTCTCAAAGTACGACGCGTTCACCGTCGGCGAATGTCAGGGCACGGGAATCGAAATGAGCAAGCTCATGACCGGTGATTACAGAAAAGAACTCAGCGTTGTTTTTTCGTTCGACCACATGGATAATCCCGGAAAAAGACGTTTTCAAGATTATAAATACGACCTTCGCCCAATGGCAAAAGAACTTGTCAAGTGGCAGCTTCATTACGGCAACCACTGCTGGCCGGTCGTTTTCTTTGAAAACCACGATTGGCCGCGCATGACCTCAAAAGTTTGCCCTGACGGTTTCTATCGCGACGAGATGAGCAAGCTTCTTTGCACAATGCAGATGACTTTTAAAGGCACTCCGTTTGTCTATCAGGGACAGGAAATCGGAATGACCAACAGCGAGTTTCGCATGATGGACGATTTCCGCGACGTTGAAAGCCTCAACAAGTTCAAAGAACTTTGCGATGAGGGCAAGAGCGCAAGCGAAGCTTATCACATTGTTTGGGCAGGTTCGCGCGACCACGCAAGAACTCCGATGCAGTGGAACGAAAGCGAAAACGCAGGTTTCACAACAGGAAAACCGTGGATCGAAGTTAACCCGAACTATAAAACGATCAACGTTGAAGACGAAGAAAAACGCGCAAACTCCGTTTTGAACTTCTTCAAAAAGATGATTACTCTTCGCCATGAGCACCCGGCTTTTGTATACGGCGACTTTAAGCTTGCAAACGAAAAATTCTCCGATGTTTTAACATATTACAGAACGCTTGAGGGTGACGGCGAATACTTTGTTGAACTTAACCTCACTTCAAAGC
>DKDD01000095.1:10400-13054 GCA_002451715.1 Ruminococcaceae bacterium UBA6857
GCGCAAAAAGAACACCCGGAACCGAAAATTATACGCTCATTGCCTCGAACGTCAACGCAAACAGAAAAGAACCGCTCACTCCGTTCGAAGCGAACGTATACAAGGTCAACTGATTGAAAAAGCGAAAATTCGTCTTTTTTCTTCAATACTTCTTAAAAAATCACTTGACAAAATGTTTCAATGTCTATATAATGTTATTCGTTATTATGAGGTGAGTTATGATTATCACGCTTGAAAGCCTTTTAAACGGCGGAATTGAAAAGCTTGATTTGGACCTTTCGTTCGATTTTTCAAAAGAAGAGTTTGACGGTGTGTTTCCATTCACAACGCCTGTCTCTCTCGTCGGAAAAATCACGAACCGCGCCGGAGTTGCCGAGCTTTCCGCTGTTGCCGCTTTTGATTTTACCGCGCTTTGCGACCGCTGTGCCTGCGAGTTCACAAAAAAATTCCGTGTTCCCGTTGAGCATATTCTTGTTTCAAAGCTTAGCGGCGAGGACAAGGACGAATTTATCGTTGTTCCGCCCGAAGGTCTTGATATCGAACGGCTCACTTTAGAAGACATCTATCTTTACCTGCCGAGCAAGCTTCTTTGCAAAGAAGACTGCAAGGGTGTCTGCCCAAAATGCGGCGTCGACCTTAACGAAGGTCCCTGCTCTTGCAAAAAAGAAGTCGATCCGCGTTTGGAATCGCTTCTTTCAATGTTCGACGAATGATTCGGTTTATTTAATTATTATTATAAGGAGGTGCTGGTCATGGCAGTACCAAAGAGAAGAGTATCAAAGGCAAGAAGAGACAAGAGACGTTCAAACGTTTGGAAGCTCGACGCTCCGACACTTGTCAGATGCAAACAGTGCGGTGAATATACAGTACCGCATAAGGTATGCGGCAGCTGCGGTTATTATAAGGGCAAACTCGTTGTTGCTAAGGACGAGGACTAAGTTGATTGCCGATTTTCGGCTTTCATCGCCTTTGAACTTATGAAAGGCAGAGAAGCAGCGTTTTGCTTCCTCTGCCTTTTTCTTTGATTGAAAATCAAAGAAAAAATCTCTTATCTATTATCTCTTATCTGTTATCTATATATCTATTCTCCGATTCAAAATAAAGATAACGATGGATTACCAAAGAACTAACGTGCGGTTAATTTTAAATTTTAAATTTTAAATTCCGCGCAACCTCTTTTGGCTCCCTCCTGTGAGGGAGCTGTCGGCTTGCCGATTGAGGGAGAGTAAATTAAAGCGAAGCCTTTTGTTTTCTCGCAAACTTCGCCTCTTTTCGTAGGGGCGGATCGTGTTCCGCCCATCGGCGAAACATGAAGTACACCTTGCGGTGCATGAAGCGTTCCGCCTTTCGGCGAAACATGAAGTACGCCTTCGGCATATGAAGCGTCGAACCGGCGTTCAAAATTGAGGTGGCATTTCTGCGAAACGCAATTGAAAGATTATTCGTAGGGGCGGATTGTGTTCCGCCCGAAAAATCAAACCTTTTTTTGATGCATAATTTTATATGAAAATGTGCACCTCTTTTCGTAGGGGTCGGACCCGAGCCGACCCATGAAACTCAACCGATTGCATTTTGTTTTTTTGTGTTGCGCAATGTGCAATATTCCACGAATCGACACAACTCCGTTCCATCTGCAAAATTTTCAGTTTTTAGATAATAGATAAAAGATAATAGATATTTCTCGGAGGAAGAAAAAATGTCTGTTCTTGTCAGCGAAGTAATCAAAAAGTCAATAGCCGACAAAAAAGGCATTAAACCCGGCGATGTTCTCATCTCGGTCAATTCCCATGAGATTAACGACGTTCTTGATTATCGCTTTTATATCAAAGAGGAAAAACTCACTCTTGCACTTGTTTCAAACGGAAAAGCCAAAAGGGTAAAACTTCATAAAAAAGAATATGATGATATCGGCCTTGAATTTGAAACCTATCTCATGGATAAACAGCACCACTGCAAAAATAAATGCGTGTTCTGTTTCATTGATCAGCTTCCGCCCGGTATGCGCGAAACGCTCTATTTCAAAGACGACGATTCGCGAATGTCATTTCTTTTCGGAAGCTATGTTACACTCACAAATCTTACCGAACACGATGTTGACCGCCTTATCGAAATGCATATAAGTCCCGTCAATGTCTCTGTTCATACCATGAATCCCGTTCTGCGTGTTGAAATGATGAAAAATAAGCACGCAGGGGAATGCCTTTCAATTTTGAGCCGCCTTGCCGCCGCGGGCATTCGGCTTAATACTCAGCTTGTGCTTTGCCCCGGAATCAACGACGGAAAAGAACTTGAATTCAGCCTTGCGGAGCTTGAAAAACTTCGTCCGGCAATTCAAAGCATTGCCGCCGTACCCGTAGGACTCACCAAGTTCCGCGAAGGTCTTCCCGCGCTTAAAGCGTACACAAAAGAGACGGCACGGGAGGTTATCTCAATCGTTGATTCTTTTGGCGATAAGTGCAAAGAAAAGTACGGCACGCGCCTTGCATACTGTGCCGACGAGTTCTATCTCAAAGGTGAACTTCCCATGCCCGATGAGGATTATTACGAAGATTACCCCCAACTTGAAAACGGCGTCGGACTTTGGAAAAATCTTGAATCCGAATTTTCCGCCGCACTTGAAACGTGCGATTATAACGAAAAAAAGGAACGCCGCG
>DKDD01000095.1:13089-14584 GCA_002451715.1 Ruminococcaceae bacterium UBA6857
TATCGCTTGTTACGGGCGTTGCGGCAAGTCCGCTTATTGAGTACTTTGCTTTTCTTGTGAATAAAAAATATCCGAACGTCAAAGCGGATGTTTTCACGGTTAAAAACGACTTTTTCGGTCATAGTATAACCGTTGCGGGTCTTGTCACAGGACAGGATCTTATCGCTCAGATTAAAAACAAAAACCATGCGCAAACGCTTATCATACCGTCGGTCATGCTTCGCTCGGAGGGCGACGTTTTTCTTGACGACGTTTCCGTCGAAGACGTTGAAGCGGCTCTTTCGGCAAAACTTGTTGTCACCGACCAAAACGACGGCTTTGCGCTTCTTGATAATATACTCGGAATATGAAGGAGGAATAAACATGGCAAGACCTGTTGTTGCAATAGTCGGCCGCCCGAACACGGGAAAAAGCACCCTTTTCAATAAACTTGTGGGTCAAAGGCTGTCAATAGTTGATGACACTCCCGGCGTTACGAGAGACCGCATTTTCGGCGATTGCGAATGGCTTTCGCGCCATTTTCTGCTTGTCGATACCGGCGGAATCGAGCCTTATTCAAACGATATAATTTTAAAACAAATGCGCCGCCAGGCACAGCTTGCAATTGAAAGCGCAAACGTAATCATTTTGGTTTGCGACGTACGCTCCGGTGTTGTTGCAACAGACAGCGAGGTTGCTTCAATGCTTCAGCGCAGCGGAAAGCCCGTTGTTCTTTGCGTCAACAAATGCGACACAGTCGGTGCGCTTCCTGCGGATTTTTATGAATTTTACAATCTCGGTCTCGGCGACCCAATCGGTGTTTCCGCCGTTCACGGCCACGGCACGGGCGATTTGCTCGACGAAGTTATAAAGTATCTTCCCGAATACAGCGAAGAGGAAGAAGAAAACCTCATCAGCGTTGCCGTAATCGGAAAGCCGAACGTCGGCAAATCTTCGCTTGTCAATGCAATTTCGGGGCAGGAGAGAGCAATTGTTTCCGATATCGCCGGAACAACGCGCGACGCAACCGATACCTATATTTCAAACGAGTTCGGCGATTTTGTTTTCATCGACACCGCCGGAATGAGACGAAAAAGCCGCATTGAAGACCAACTTGAAAAGTATAGCATTATCCGCGCTAAAATGGCGGTCGAAAGGGCGCATGTCTGCGTAATCATGATTGATGCCGTTGAAGGCTTCACCGAGCAGGACTCAAAAGTTGCCGGAATCGCGCACGAAATGGGCAAAGCCTGCATTGTTGCGGTCAATAAATGGGACGCCGTTGAAAAAGACGGAAAAACCATGGATTCCTACCGCAAAAAGCTCATGAACGATTTTTCATTCATGTCCTATGCGCCGATAATTTTCATTTCGGCAAAGACAGGTCAACGTCTCGACAGACTTTTCGAGCTTATCAAATTTGTTGATGAGCAGAACGCAATGCGCATTTCAACCGGAAAGCTCAATGATGTTCTTGCCGCCGCAACGGCGCGTGTTCAGCCGCCGACAGACAAGG
>DKDD01000181.1:0-5719 GCA_002451715.1 Ruminococcaceae bacterium UBA6857
TATTTTCAATATAAATTAAGGTTGGGGCGGTTTAATTATAAAGCACCGCTTTGCCTTTTATACAAGGAGAAAGTGCAATGAAAAACCTTTTATTAACAGTGAAAAAGAAAATTCTTCCGCTTGTTCTTGCGTTGATGATGACGCTCGGAACTTACGCGCCGGCAAAGGTTGAAATCACTTCTGCGCCGGAAAAAAGCGAAAATTCGGTGCGTATAATTTCGCAAAATCTTCGCTGCAACAATGACCTTTACGGTTTTGTTAAAAACCGCGCGCAGTTTGTTTGTGCAATGCTCAAAAATTATGAACCCGATTCGTTCGGCGTTCAGGAGGCGACCGAAACGTGGCTTTCGCTTCTTGACGAAGCGCTCGGCGAAAATTACGCAAGAGTGGGTGAACCGCGCAACAAGGCAAAGAACACCGAATACAGCGCAGTATATTATAGAACCGATAAATTTGAACTTCTTGACGAGGGAACGATCTGGCTTTCAAAAACGCCAAACAAATTCGGCTCAAAGTCTTTCCTTTCCTCAATGCCGCGAATTTGCACATGGGCAACGCTCAAAAATAAAGAGACGGGCTTTGTTTATACCCACATCAACACCCACCTTGACCATCTTCTTGAATACACAAGGTCAAAGCAGGCGGATGTCCTTTTGACAAAAATCGGCGGACTTCAAAAGCGAGGATCGATTGTTTGCACGGGTGACTTCAATGCCGATGAAAAGGAAGAGGCCTATCAGAAAATGACCGCCGTGCTCGATGACTGCCGTCTTGCCGCAAAAGAAACCGAAAGCGGAAAAACTTTCCATAACTACGGCAGGGGAGACGCTTTTCATTCAACCGCAATCGACTTCATTTTCGTCACAAAGGAAACAGAGGTCGAACGCTATAAAATTATCAAAGACACCGTTGACGGAATGTATCTTTCCGATCATTACGGAATCATGGCTGATATCATATTTAAATAAGGAGGATACCCAAAATGAGACATTATATTTCACTGAACGATGGCTGGACTTTTGAAAAGGTGGGCGAAAAAACCGTCGTTAATGTTCCGCACACATGGAACAACCTTGACGGCCAGGGCGCCGCACCGACCTATTACAGAGGAAAATGCACATACACAAAAATTGTTGAACGCCAAAACGGCAAAACGTGGATTGAATTTAAAGGCGTAAACGCCGCCTGCACCGTTTATATCAACGGAAACAAGGTCGGTTCACACCTTGGCGGTTACTCGGCTTTCAGATTTGAAATTACCGATTTTCTTTCTTCGCCGAAGAATTTTCTCACCGTTGAGGTTGACAATTCTCCGCTTCGCGAAGTATATCCCGAAACGGCGGATTTTACATTTTACGGCGGAATCTATCGCGACGTGAACCTTATCACCGAAGTTGAAAAGCAGCATTTTTCGCTTGATGACTGCGGCAGCAGCGGACTTTACATCACTCCGAAAATGAACGGTGATGTTTTTGTTAAAGCGCTCATCTCCGGCTATGAAACAGGCGTAAGAGTTCTTTATGAAGTTTTTGACATGGACGGAAAGCTTGTTGCTTCGGCAGGAAACAGAGTTAAGCTTCACGTTGAAAATCCGCACCTTTGGAACGGCGTTGAAGATCCTTATCTTTACACGCTCAAAGCAACGCTCTTTATGGAATCAAGAGTTGTTGACCGTGTTCAAAGCCGTTTCGGTTTCAGAGAAGTTAAATTTGACGCGGACAAAGGCTGCTTCCTCAACGGAAAACACATCAAGCTCAAAGGCGTTTCGCGCCACCAGGACAGGGAAGGACTCGGCAATGCGCTCACAATCAACGAGCACCGCGAAGACCTTGAACTTATTCGCGAAGTCGGCGCAAACTCGCTTCGCCTTGCGCACTATCAGCAGGCGGAGGAATTTTATTCGCTTTGCGACGAAATGGGCTTTCTTGTTTGGGCGGAAGTTCCGGTAATTTCAAGATTTTCAAAGAAAAAGCAGGCCAACGCCCTTTCGCAGCTTGAAGAACTTATCAAGCAGAACATGAACCACCCGTCAATTTTCTGTTGGGGAATCGAAAACGAAATCACTATTCAGGGTGCGTCTCCGGCGCTTGTAAGTTCGCTTGAAGAACTCAATGACCTTGCCCATGCGCTTGATATTTCAAGACCCACAACCTGCGCTCAGCTTACAATGTGTCCGGTTGACAGCGAACTTAATAACATCACCGATATCATGGGATATAACCATTATTACGGCTGGTACATGAAAACCTGCGACGGAATTGACGAATGGCTTGAAAAATTCAAAGAAGCACAGCCGAAAGTTCCGCTTTGCCTTTCGGAATACGGCGCGGAGGCGGTTCTCGGCTATTACAGCGATGACCCCGTTCAGGGCGATTACAGCGAGGGTTATCAGTCGCGCTTCCATGAGCATTATCTCAACACAATTTGCAATACCGAATGGCTTTGGGGCTCATACGTTTGGAATATGTTCGACTTCGGCTCTTCAATGAGAAATGAGGGCGGAGTACGCGGAAGAAACAACAAAGGTCTTGTTTCCTTTGACAGAAAAACGAAGAAAGACGCGTTTTATATGTATAAAGCCTTTTGGTCGGACGAAAAGTTTGTCCATATCGAGGGCGGAAGATATACTATGCGCACGATCGGAAAGCATGATTTCCGTGTAATTTCAAACTGCGAAGAAGTTACGCTCAAGTGCGCAAGATATAAAAAGACTCTCAAGGGTTCGCATGTCTTCACTTTTGAGGGCGTACCCATCAAAGAGGGCAGCAACAAAGTCACCGTCACGGCAGACGGACAGAAGGAAACAATTGTTTTTGAAGGCGTTGAAAGCTATCCGAGAGAGTATTCACTTCCTGACGGCGCAACAACAATGGTTCGCAACTGGTTCCTTCCGAAAAGCGATGCAATCAATCCCGAATATCTCAGCTCCGAGGATACAATCGGCGAAATTCTCAGCAATGAGGACATCAAAGGCATGGTCAGCGGCGTTGCGGGAATGCTTGTTTCAAGTCCGCTTGTCAAGCTTGTTGCTCCGATCAAGCTTAAAACGCTGCTCAACCTCAAGATTGTTCACATCAGCGACGACATGAAGGAGCTTGCCGACCAGTATCTTCAAACGATAAAAAAATAAAGGGAGAAAGAAAATATGGAGAAAACAAAAGAACTTCGTCCGTTTGGAATGAGGGATAAAATAGGCTATGCTTTCGGCGACCTCGGCTGCGGTCTTTCATTTTCGCTTGTTTCAAATTATATGTTCCTTTTCTATACTCAGTTCATCGGTGTTTCGGCGGAAAACTGGGCGTGGATAATTGTTGTTTCAAAAGCATGGGATGCGGTTAATGATATCCTCATCGGAAACATGGTTGACCGCACAAGAATCAGCAAAAAAAGCAAGTTCATGCCGTGGATAGTTATCGGTGCAGTTGGTCTTGTTGCTTTGACTATAATGACCTTTGCGCCCGTTACAATGCTTTCGCAGGGCGGAAAAACCGCCTGGTGCCTTGCTTCATACTGCCTTTGGTCTGTTGCATACACAATGGCAAACGTTCCTTACGGTTCGCTTCATTCGGTAATCACCGAAAACGGACGTGAAAGGACTTCGCTTTCAACTTTCAGAAGTATCGGCGCAGGCGTTGCAATGGTTTTTGTAATGCTCATTCCTCTCATTGCTTATGAAAACAAGGTTGTTGACGGAAAATCAATTCAAATTCCGCATTTTAACCGCCTTTTCCCAATCTCGATTGTTTTTTCAATCGGTTCGCTCATTTTCCTTTTTGCAATGACAAAAATGGTTACGGAACGTGTGCCATACGGCGAGGTTCCGGAAAAAGTCAGCTATGTTTCAACACTCAAAAGCTTTTTCACAAACCGTCCGATGGTTGGCGCAACGCTTGCAACCGTTGCATCGGTTATTTTCTATAACTCGTCGCTTTCGGTCAATAATCTTGTTTTTCAGTTTTATTTTAACGATGCGAAAAAAACAACAATCGCTTCCTTTGCCGGATATATTCCGCTTGTTTTGTTCATGCCGTTTGCCGGAAAACTTGTTGCAATGCTCGGAAAGAAAAAGCTCATCACAATTTTCGGCGCTGTCAGTGCGCTTGCCGGAATACTCATGCTCTTCCTTCCGATCACTCCGGACAGCAAGGGAATGTATATTTATATCGGCGGACTTATGATTGTAAATATCGGCAACTGTGTTTTCCAAATTATCGTTTGGGCGATCGTTGCGGACTGCATTGAACTGAGTTTCAGAAGAAAAGGCGTTCACGAGGAAAGCTCGCTTTATGCAATGTATTCCTTCTTCAGAAAGCTTGCACAGGGTGTCGGCTCTGCCATTGTTGCCCTTTCGCTTTCGGCAATCGGTTTTGTTGAAGGCGAAAACGCCGTTCAGCCGGCCGAGTTTTGTGCAAACATAAAGAACCTTTATATCGGACTTCTTATTGTCGGAACGGTTATTATGGTTCTTTGCATGGCGTTTATTTATAATATCAACAAAAAGCAGGAGGGAGAATTGAGCGTTCTTGAGGCCGAAAACCCCGCAATCGGATAAACAAAAATAAAATGAAACAACCGTCGGAAAAGGAAAAAAACTTTCCTTTACGGCGGCTTTTTTTGCAAATAAAAGCAGTATATATAATAGTATACGAATTTGGCTTTGAAAAGACCTTGTAACATTCGGTATGCTCATGATTTTCAGAAACAAAAAACCGAACCGCCGAAGTCTGAAAGACTTTGAGGTTCGGTTTATTCGTCGGTTTGATCAAAGTCAAAATCGTAGTCGTTGAGCTCGCTGAAATTCAAGAACTCGGAAAGCGTCATGTTAAAAGCAAGAGCGATTTTATGAAGGGTTTTTACACGCGGATTTTTCGTGAGTCCTCTCATAATGTTGTCAAGCGTCGATTGTTTAACGCCGCTCATGGTTGAAAGTTTGTTAACACTTATTTTCCGCTTTTTACAAAGAGAACGTATTCTGTTCACATATAAATCGGAATAGTCCATTCGATCACCGCTTTATTACCCGTTTTCTGTTAACAGTATTTTAACAGTGAAAAAGAGAGGTGTTACCCGAATACGGGTTGACTTTTTAACAAAACACCCCTCACCCTCTTGACAAACGCTTTTATCTCTGATATCATACTTTTACACTTTAACAGGCAAAAGCTTTAAATCATTAAAGTAAAGGAGTAGTCTCATGACAAGAAAAAGCGTAATTGTTTTGACCGTTGCCGTCTATGTTCTTTTCATTATTATAGTCGGCCTTATCAGTCACAAAAAAGCAAAAAGCATAACCGACTTCACTGTTGCCGGCCGAAATGCGGGCGCATGGCTTTCCGCATTTTCATACGGAACGGCATATTTTTCGGCGGTTATGTTCATCGGATATTCGGGTTCAACCGGTTGGAAATACGGACTTTGGGGTGTGCTTCCCGGAATCGGAAACGCAATTTTCGGTTCGCTTCTTGCGTGGCTTGTTCTTGCAAAAAGAACGCGCGCCGTCACAAGAGAACACAAAATCAAATCAATGCCCCAGCTTTTTGAAGCCTGCTTCGGCTCAAAGAAAATGAAAAACTTCTGTGTTGCCGTAATTTTCATTTTTCTTGTTCCGTACTCCGCGTCGGTTTATAAAGGACTTACAAGCGTTTGCAGCGTTATTTTGGGCGTTCCGGAAAACGTGTGCATGATAATCATTGCCGTTGCCGCGGCGGTAATCGTTGTT
>DKDD01000181.1:5758-10192 GCA_002451715.1 Ruminococcaceae bacterium UBA6857
TGGCGGCTATGCCGCAACGCTCAAAGCAGACTTCATCCAGGGTTTTGTTATGCTTGCCGGCGTAATTCTTCTCATTATTTCGGTTCTTCGCTGCAGCCGGGTCGGCGGAGCGCAGGCGGGACTTTCCGCAATTGCCGAAAAGACAAAGGATCTTTCTCTCACTCCGATTGACCACATCGGTCTTTGGGCAACGGTTTTGATGACCTCGTTCGGAACATGGGGACTTCCGCAGATGATACATAAATATTACGGAATTCGCGATGACAAGGAAGTTAAAAGGGGAACGGTGATTTCAACAATCTTTGCGTTTGTTGTTGCCGGCGGCGGATATTTCATCGGTTCGCTTTCAAGACTTTTCTATTCCGACCTTGCCGAACTTCCCGGCGCAGGCAGCGGAAAAACCGATTACCTCATTCCGAACATGCTGAATATTGCTGGACTTTCCGATATTCTTGTCGGCGTCATTCTTGTTCTTCTCATTGCTGCGTCGGTTTCAACGCTTTCGTCGATTACGATTACGGCTTCGACAACGCTTTCAATGGACTTCATCATTCCTCATTTCTTTCCGAAGAAGGACAAGGTTTGGGATGCGAGACTCACAAAAATTATTTGCTTTGCGTTTGTTGCCGTTTCATACTTCATTGCAAACAGCGATACGCCGATTCTCGACATGATGTCATATTCGTGGGGTGTTATTTCGGGAGCGTTCCTTGCGCCGTATCTTCTTTCGCTTTATTGGAAAAAGATTAACACTGCCGGAGCCTGGGCAGGAATGATTACCGGCTTTGTTGTTGCGCTTCCTCCGATGATTTGCAGACTCTTTTCAATCCCTGCAACAATCGGTTCTTTCGGGAAGATTATGGATCTCGGTCCCCACTTTGCCTGCCTTTCCGCGGTGCTTTCGTGCCTTATGTGTGTTGTTTTCAGCCTTGCGGTCAAATCAAAGGAAAACAGCTTTGTCAGCACGCAAAAAGCGACAAAAACCGTCTCAAATGAAACAGTTTAAGTTTGCTTTGATGTTTATTTGAAAAATTGTAAAAATAAAAGGCAAATAAGCGGCAAAAACGTCTCAAAAAGCGGTGTTTTCGGCTTCAATATTTTTCTGAATATGCCATAAAAAGCGGCGATTATTATTCTCACGTGAGAAAATAATCGCCGTTTTCGGTATGTTTAAAAAATTTTTTCAAAAAATTTTTTCCGGCGGGCGAAAAAGAGCAGATTTTGTCGCCTTGAATAAAGCGGAAAATTTTGTCCTATATATTACATTATATAGCACCGCCTTTTTGGGGGCAAAATTGAACTTTCCCACCAAGGCTTGATTTTCGTCGAATTTTTGCTTTGGAATCGCCCGAAAGCCCCCTCAAACGGCGCAAAAAACTTGACAAAAAAAATTCAAGTTGCTATAATACGGGCTGCTGTTCGCTTTGGGTCAGGCCGAAGCGGCGGCGCAAAGGATGTTGAATGCAAACTTTCTTCGTTTTTCGCTTGCTTGAAAAGTGAAGAAAGTAATCTATTAGTGAGGTGATTTGATGAAAAGAACTCTCGGTTGGTTTTTTTCAGTTGTAATTATGCTTGCTGTTGCAGTTCCCGCATTTTCGGCTCAAGGCGCTTCATCCCAAAGCAATAAGTCTCAAGTTTTTTCCTACCTGACTCAGGAAATCGGTTTTAATACCGCAGCAGCCTGCGGTGTTATGGCAAATATGGAACACGAGTCCGGTTTCGACTCGTCCAAGGTTCTTTATGATTCAAACGGTCTTCTCAGCGGGGGCCTTTGCATGTGGAACGGAGGACGTTTCAGCAGCCTTCAGCGGTTCTGCAACAACAACGGTTACAACTATCTCAGCGTTTACGGCCAGCTCAAGTATCTTGAGCATGAGCTGAAAAGCGGTTACTACGAGCACATCTATAACTATCTCAAAAGTGTCAGTAACGACCCGAACGGCGCATATAACGCAGCTTACTACTGGTGCTATTATTTTGAGATCCCCGCAAACAGAAGCTACCACGCAAACAAACGCGGCGGTGCGGCTTCTTCAAAATACTGGAACGAGTTTTCTTATTTTTCGGCAAAGCCCGAAACTCCGACTCTTAAAAGCGAAAGCGCGGGAAAAACCGTCGATATCGGCTCAAAGGTGAATTTCAACTGGAGCAGCGGCGGAGAGGGCGCAACGCGCTATGTTCTTCTTCTTGCAAAGAAGAGCGACGGAAAGTATGACTTTTCAAAAGCCGAAAAGTATAAAACAACGGCAAGAAAATTGAACGTTACCGTTCCCGAAGGCGGAGATTACGCCGCAAAAGTATACAGCGTCAATGACTATACCGGCGAAAAGAGTTCTTCAAGCGGTGCGGTATATTTCAAAAGCAAGTGTCTTAAACATGCAAACAAATTTGTCGGAGCAAAAGAACCGACATTCACCGCGCCGGGAATCAACCTTTATTCCTGCAAAAAATGCGGAGCGCAAACGCTCAAGGTTGTTGCAAACCTTACGGAAGCGAAGTTTTCTTCAATAAAGCCGACAGGACTCAAAAAGGTTAAAACAACCACCACTGCCGCAACGATCGAATGGGATCATATCAACGGCGCAGAGGGCTATCTTATCCGCGTTAAACTTCCGAACGGAAAGTGGAAAGACGTTACAACGGTCAAAGGCGATGTGCATAAATACACGATTAAAAACCTTTCGCCGTCATCGGAATATAAATTCGCAATCAGGGCTTTTACCCAAAAGAGCGGAAAAACAATCAGCACTCAGTTTTCCGCCGTAAAGGTCAAGACCGCAAAGCTCAAAGCAAAAATCACTGACATCAGTCGTGTTTCAAAGGGCAAGGTCAAACTTAACTGGGATAGGACCGCTTCGGCCGACGGCTACAGGGTTTATGTTTCAACAAGTCCGAGAAGCGGCTACAAAATGGTGAAAGAACTTCCGGCTTCGGCAACAAACTTCACCGTAAACTCGCTCAAAAGCGGAACGTGCTACTACTTCGTTATCAAGGCTTTTGCCAAAACCGAAAGCGGAAGAGTTTATTCGAACGCTTCACCCGTAAAATATGCATATGCGTTATAATAAAAAGGACTGCGAAAGCGGTCCTTTTTTTATTGGGAAAACCGTCATGCAAACGGCGACTTGCCGGGTCGGCGCAGGATCGACTCATCAAGCTGCCTTTAATCGACATATGGTTTTTGCAAAAACAATCGGTTAAATTTGCACAGAAGTTACTTCGTTTTTCATGTTTTGCCGAAAGGCAAAATACTTCATATTGCCTTGGCAATACTTCATTTGCCGCAAGGCAACATCAATATCCTTGGTCAAACACAGTCCACGGTTTGTTTTCGCCGTCTCGTGTAAGTATCATTGCCCAGTTTTCGTATGTACCTTTTGTGTATGTGTCCAAAGAATCGTAAACGGTGTAATTGCAAAACAAAACAATCACGTTCTTTTTGCCGAACTCTTTTGTTGCGTGGTAACCGTCGCGGAAAGCGTTGCTTTTTTTTTCGTCAAACGAAACGGAAAGCAGATTCAAATTGTTTTCGTTTTCTTTGAACGTTGCTTTGACGCAGTTTACGGCAGAGTCGATTTCGGCTTCGGTGTAATCGCTTTTTTCGCTTCGGTTTATTTCTGCTTTCAGTTTGTCTATGCGTTTATTGCGAAAATAAATCAGTCCGCAACTGCCGCCGTCTTCAACCGGAAGAGCGTTGCCGAAAATTCGCGGCGAAAAGGTTTCCCAAGCGTTCATCAAAAGCAAAACCGCAACAACGATGAAAAACAGGCGAACGATGATTTTGCTTTCGCGTTTTCCCCAAGTTCTTTTTTCTTCATTTTCCATGTGTTTCACGTCCTTCTCGCTCGGTATGTTTTAATTATAAAACGGCAGAACACAAAATGCTTTAAGATTTTCTTACGATTTGGTTACAATCGCCTTTGCTAAGATTCGTAGACATTTGCAATTTTTTACATTTTGTGCTATAATGCAAAGGAGATTACAGGAGAAACAACCACCGAAAGAAAACATTGAAAGGGGTTTGTGAAAACAATGAACAAGTATGATGTCATCATAATCGGCGCGTCAACAACCGGAAGTTGGTTTGGTTGCGAAATGGCAAAACGCGGCTTTAAGGTTCTTATGCTTGAAAAGCAGGAAAGAGAAAATGTTTCAAGGAGCTATGACATTTTCCACATGGCAAAAAAGGAAATGGAAAAATTCGGCTATCCGATTCCGGAAAAGGGCGACGAAGATTATTCGTTTGAATTTGACGGCGGCTGCTATTATTCCGCTTACGGCAACTATCCGAAGCCGAGCCACAACATCGTTATCGGAATGAGAAAGCACCTTTATATTCTTCGCCTCAATGACAACGCGGTCAAAGCCGGCGCAGAGCTTATTTACGGTGCGTCGTTTTCCGGCTTTGTTTTTGACGGTGACGGAAGAATTGCC
>DKDD01000203.1:0-1223 GCA_002451715.1 Ruminococcaceae bacterium UBA6857
TCGGATTTTGTTCAAGCGCTTTTGAAAGAACCGCCGCACCTTTTTCAAAATCTTCTTTTGAAGACGATTGAACGTCCGCAATCGCAACAAAGCTCAAAGAGGAATCTTTGTCGTCGGTTGAAAAAGAGCCTTCTTCGCTCCAAACCGTGCCATTGCCGACTTTATAGGTGTATTTCACTCCGCTTTCAAGACCGAAAACCGTGACTTTGTGAAAATAGCTTCCCTCCCATTCTTTGCAGACGGGGAGCGAATGATTGAGCGAAGAGGAAATGTCTTTTCCGTCTTTGAAAATTTTAACAACCGAATCCGTTTTGCTTTTTGTATACCAGCAAAAACCCCTTGAAGAACCCGTATCTCCGTTGACACAGACGCTGAGCCTTGAAACGGAAAAATCTTCGCCGTCTTCGGCAAAAGCAAACGCAGAAACCGAAAAAATCATTGCAAGGCAAAGAAAGAGAGACAAGGATTTAAGAACCACCTTTTTCATTTTAATTTCTCCTTTGTGTTTAAGCTTTTTAAAACAATTAATGTTTTGCGGCTTTATTATAAAACTTCTTTTGTTTTAATGTCAACATAAACCGAGCAAAATAAAGGCAAAATAAAAAACATTTGCCAATTTTGTTTTTATATTGTATAATAATATTTCAACTATTAAAATGAGGCAGTTTTTGTATATATCGAGGTCGTTTTTTATATGAAAAAAAGCAAATTCGAATGGTTCAAGCTTGACAATGCGGCAAAAATTTTTCCGGGTCAAAATTCAAAAACGTGGTCAAATGTTTTTCGAATCGGCGTTGAACTTAAAGAAGAGGTTGATCCGCTCCTGCTCAAAAAAGCGCTTTGCAAAACACTTTTCAGAATACCGTGTTTTGACGTGCGAATAAAAGCCGGCTTTTTTTGGTATTACTTTGAAAAGAATCCGAACGACCCGCTTGTTCTGGAAGACGTTAAAAATATTTGCTACCGCGTAAAATTTAAGGAAAACGGCGGATATCTTTTCAGAGTCTTTTATCACGGAAAAAGAATCGCCGTTGATATCTATCACGCAATTTCCGACGGTTACGGAAACACGGTCTTTGTTTCAACTCTTGTTGCCCAATATCTCAGACTCAAAGGTTATGACATTCCGAGCGGTCAAATGGTTCTTGACCTCAAAGACGAACCGACTGAGGACGAAATGTATGACGCATACACGCGTTTTGCGTCTTCAAAAGCTTCATATA
>DKDD01000203.1:1252-10466 GCA_002451715.1 Ruminococcaceae bacterium UBA6857
GCTTCATATAACCGCCGCGACAAGGCCGTTTATCATGCCGTCGGAACAAAAACGGGAAAGCACATGTGCAACTATACCGTCGGAATAATGTCTTTTGAAGAAATTCACAAAATTTCAAAAAGTTATGGTGTAACGGTTACGGAATTTTTTGCGGCAATGCTCATGGATATCCACTATCAAAAGCAAAAGCGCGAAAAGAAAAAGCAACGCGAAGTTTCCGTTCAAATACCGGTAAACTTGAGAAAATTTTTCCCGACAAATACACTTCGAAACTTTGTTCTTTGTCTTCGCGTAAAAATGAATCCGAATATGGGAAATTACACGTTTGAGGAGATTTTGAAGCTTGTTTCGCTTCAGCTTCGGCTTGTTAACGAAGAAAAAACAGTCAATTCAATGATGACTCAAAACCTTAAAATCGAAAAGAATCCGTTTGCAAAATTCTTTCCGCTGTTCATAAAAAATCTTTCCGTCGGAATAACTTTTCTTCTCACGGGCGAGCAGACAACCTCGGCTCTTCTTTCGAATATCGGCCCGGTAAGTATTCCGACCGAAATGAAAGAACACATTGAAAAATATATGTTTTTCACGGGACCCGGAAAGCTCAACGGCGCAAGGTGCGGTGTAATCACGCTTGATGACAAGCTTGTTTTCACTTTTTCAAACTGCTATGACGAAACGGACATTGAACGCGAGTTTTTCACAAGACTTGTTAAAATGGGTGTCCATGTCAAAATTGAAAGCAACCGCGATTGATTTTTTTCAACAATTAAACTAAGGAGGAGCGGCAAAAGTCGCCGTAATATATTATGTCATACTGTGTAAACTGCGGTGTCGAACTTGACAAAAGCGCAAAAAAATGCGCCCTTTGCGGAACACCGGTGATAAATCCGAACGAAACCCAAAACAAAGCTTCAACAGAACCGACTCCGTTTTCGGAAAAACCGTTTTACCCGGCCGAAATCAAGCGACGCTTTGTTGCATATGTCATAACAATGGTCATGCTTATTCCGAACATGGTCTGCACTTTCATCAACGCACTGTTTTTGAAAGACGGCTTTTGGTCGTTTTATATCAGCACGACCTCGCTTCTTTTGTGGGTAGTTTTTGTTTTTCCGTTTTTCACAAAGAAAATCAGACCGTATCTTATGTGGCTTTTTGACACGCTTGCCGTTTGCGCCTATGTTTTCTTTTTCTTCGTCATGGGATATGAGGGCAAACAGGCATGGTTTTACAATGTTGCGTTGCCGATAATTATTGCTGTTTCGGCTCTTGTGCTGATTTATATGATTTGGGTCAAACGAAAAAAAAGACATTGGGTGCTCAAATTTTTGTTCATCACGGCCGAAACCGCGGTTGCTTCGTTCTTCTGCGGTGCGGTTCTTGATATAAACTACGGCATGAAATATGCGTTTGAAATCGGCGCGATTATTTTTGTTTGTTGCCTTGCGCTGACGGGATTTTTGACCTACTGCTATTTCAGCAAGCACATGCGTGCGTGGCTTTCAAAAAAATTCTTCGTTTGAGGATGATTTATGGACAAATACACCGCGCTTGAACGCTTTTTCGGCTATAAAACTTTTCGTCCCGGGCAGGAAGATCTCATAGACAGCATTCTTCTCGGGCGCGATACTCTCGGAATTATGCCAACCGGCGGAGGAAAATCAATCTGCTTTCAAATTCCGGCGCTTTGCCTTCCGGGTGTTGCAATTGTAATTTCTCCGCTTGTTTCGCTTATGAAAGACCAGGTCTCCGCTCTTGTTCAAAACGGAATTCCTGCGGCATATATCAACAGAACGCTGACCGATGATAAGATTACCTATACTTACCGCGCGGCAGTCAGAGGCGATTATAAAATTCATTTATGTTGCACCGGAACGGCTTTCTTCGCGCAGTTTTCGCGAAGCGTGCTCAATGCTTGATGTTTCGCTCGTTTGTGTTGACGAAGCACACTGCGTTTCGCAATGGGGACACGATTTCAGACCGAGCTATCTTGAAATTAAAGACTTTATCTCTTCGTTCGAAAGGCGTCCGGTTGTCTGCGCGTTCACCGCAACAGCAACCGAAAGAGTAAGGAAAGACATTGAAAAGCTTTTGTCGCTTCAAAGGCCGTTTGTTTCCGTACTCGGTTTTGACCGTCCGAATCTTTATTTTGAAGTCAAAAAGCCGCTCAATAAATATACCGAACTCAAACGTCTTCTTGACCTGTTTTCCGGCAGAAGCGGAATAATCTACTGCGCAACAAGAAAAAAGACGGATGAACTTTTTGATTCGCTTTCTTCCGACGGATATGACATAACAAGATATCATGCCGGGCTTTCAAAGGAAGAGAGAAAACGCAATCAAGAGCTTTTTACCGAAGACAGAAAGAATATCGTTGTTGCAACAAACGCATTCGGAATGGGTATTGACAAAAGCAACGTCACTTTTGTGATTCATTATAACATGCCGGGTGATCTTGAAAGCTATTATCAGGAAGCCGGACGCGCGGGGCGTGACGGTTCGCCGGCGTTTTGCATTTTGCTTTATTCCGGAGAGGATATCGCCGTTCAGCGATATTTCATCGACCACGCGGAAGAGAACGAAGAACTTTCTCACGCGGAAAAGCTCATTCTTCGCCGCAACCGCTTCAAAAAGCTCGGAACCATGATTGAATACTGCGAAAGAAAAAGTTGTCTTCGTGAATTTATGCTTTCTTATTTCGGTGAAAAGGCGCCGGTAAGGTGCGAAAACTGTTCGTCCTGTCTCGGAGAGCTTCGCTCGGTAGATATTACAATCGAAGCGCAAAAAATTCTTTCCTGTGTTTCAAGGGTCAAAGAAAAAGAAAATATCGACGTTCTTTGTGACGTTTTAAAGGGCGAAACAACCGAATACATTAAAAAAATGAATTACGACAAGTTTTCGACTTTTGCTTTGCTCAAAGAAAAAAGCAAAGACGAAATCAAAGTTCTTATTACATATCTGCTTTCTTCCTCCTGCCTTTCGGAAACGGAAGACGGCACGCTGCGCCTTGGCAAAAAGGCGAGGGGAATCCTTTTTAAATCAGTCAGAATCAGAAAACGAATTTCAGGTTTGCGGGAAAGCGATGAAACGGATTTTGCTCTTTTTTCAAAGCTTTCAAAACTTCGAAAAGAAATTGCGGAAAAAGAGAGTATTCCGCCGTTCACGGTTTTCACAGACGCAACGCTTCGCGCAATTGCAAAGGCAAAGCCGCAAAACGAAAAAGAACTTTCGGTTGTTCCCGGTGTTTCGCTTTTGAAAGAAAAGAAATACGGAGCTTCTTTTTTAAAGCTTATTGCCGAAAACGTTGAAAACAACGGAAAATAATGATATAATAATTCGTTAAGTTTTTTATGAAAGGAGAGGCTGCAAATGCCAAGAAGAAAATGGTGCGTTTCGCGCATTGACAAAGAAAAAGCAAGCGAACTTTCGGCCGCCTGCGGGATTGACCCATTTGCGTCGCTCCTTCTTGTTTCGCGCGGCATTACTGAAAAAGAACAGGCAGAAGCGTTTTTTTCGCAAAGCGCTTTCTTTTGTGACCCTTTTTCAATTAAAGACATGGACAAAGCCGTAAAGCGCATTAATCTTGCAATTGAACAAAATGAAAAAATTGCCGTCTACGGCGACTATGATGCCGACGGAGTTACAGCGTCTTCGCTTCTTTTTCTTTTTCTTGAAATGCTCGGCGCAGATGTTCTTTGCTATATTCCCGACAGAGAATCCGAGGGTTATGGGCTCAACGTAAAAGCGATTGAAACCCTTGCCTCCGACGGTGTGAATCTTATTGTTACGGTTGACAACGGAATTTCCGCAATCAAAGAAGCAAAACGAATCAAAGAGCTTGGAATGGAACTTGTTGTTACCGACCACCACAAAGTCGGCTCTGTTTTGCCTCAGGCTGTTGCCGTTGTTGACCCTCACCGCGAAGATGACGAATGTGAATTTGAAGATTGGGCGGGCGTCGGTGTTGCGTTCAAACTTATTTGTGCACTTTCCGACGGCGAAAGCGAAGAAATTCTTGAAAACTTTGCGGATCTTATCGCTGTCGGAACAATTGCAGACATTGTTCCAATCACGGGCGAAAACCGCACCATTGTTAAACGCGGCGNNAGCTCAAAAAATCAACGCAGGCGAAAACATCGGAATCAAAGCGCTTCGCGAAGTTTCCGGAACGGCGGAAAGAATACTTTCCGCAAACGGTGTTGCTTTTTCGGTTGTTCCGCGAATTAACGCAATCGGAAGAATCGAACGTGCGGACAAAGCGTTTGAACTTTTGATTTGTCAAGATGAAGAGCGCGCAAACGAAATTGCAAAAGAAATTGACCTTGCAAACACAAAAAGGCAGGAGCTTGAACAGCAGATCACCCTTGAAGCGCAAAAGCAGCTTGAAGAAAATCCGCAGATGATTTTTGACCGCGTTCTTGTTTTTGACGGCGAGGGATGGCACGGCGGTGTAATCGGAATTGTTGCCGCGCGCTTTGTTGATAAATTTTTAAAACCCTGCATTGTCATCACCGGTGACGGCGAAAAGGCAAAAGGTTCCGGAAGAAGCATAGAGGGCTTTTCGCTTTATGACGCGATAAACAGCGTCAGCGACCTTTTGACCCATTTCGGTGGGCATCCGCTCGCCGCAGGTTTCGGCATTGCTTCAAAAGATATTCCGCAGTTCAGAAAGCGCATCAACGAATACGCAAAAACCGTTCAAATGCCGTTTGCAACGGTTCAGCTTGACTGCCGTCTTAAACCGCAGTTCATTTCGGCTGAGCTTCTTCCTGTTATTGAAAGCCTTGAGCCTTTCGGAGCGGGCAATCCGCAACCGATTTTCGGACTTTTCGATATGACGGTTGCTTCCGTTCAGCCGCTTAAAGGCGGAAAGCACATAAGAATGAATCTTACAAAAGACAACGCGAATATCACTGCGCTCAAGTTTTCAACTCCGTTTGATTCGTTCCCTTATCGCAGGGGAGACCGTGTTGACCTTGCCGTAAGGCTTGAAAAAAACGAATACATGGGTCAGACAAAGGTTAGCATATACATAAAGGACATTCGAATGTCCGGTACCGACGACGAAAAATATCTTCGTTCGGTCAGGCTTTATGAAAAAATACGCCGAGGCGAAAGTGTAAGACCCGAACACGCAGCGCTTGCAAAAGTTGACCGCGCTTTTGTTGCATTGGTCTATCGTTTTATTAAAAACGAGGGCGGTTTTTGCGGCGACAGCGACATTCTTTGCTACCGTCTCGGAGACGACGGTTCTTCGGCGTGCAAAGTGCTTATGAGTATTGACATTCTTTGCGAACTTTCAATACTCAAAAAAGAAGACGGAAAAATTTTGCTTTTCAATACAGACAAAAAAGTTGATCTCAACGATTCGCGTCTTATGGCGCATCTTGAGGAAATTTCACGATAAAGGAGGGTGAAAAATGGACGGACACTATGAAAAAGACGGTTTTGACAAGCTGCTTGAAACAATAAAAATCGGCGGCTTTTCACAACAGGACATCGCAAGAATAACCGACGCTTATCACTTTGCCGAAAAAGCGCACCAAGGTCAAAAGCGCCGTTCGGGCGAACCGTATATTGTTCACCCCGTTGCCGTTGCGCAAATTCTTGCCGAAATGGGAATGGACGCGGATTCAATCTGCGCCGCCCTTTTGCATGACGTTGTTGAAGACACTCCCGTTACCGATGAAGAGATAAGAAAAAAATTCGGCGAAACAATCGAACAGCTTGTTGACGGCGTCACAAAACTCGGTCAAATTACATCGAATAAAACCCAAAGCAACGACGACGCAACAAAGGAAGAACAGCTTCTTTTGATGGAACGCCAGCAAAGCGAAAACGTTCGAAAAATGTTCCTCGCAATGAGCAAGGATATCAGAGTAATCATCATAAAACTTGCCGACCGCGTTCATAATATGCGTACCCTTCGCTTTATGCCGGAGGAAAAACGCCGCTTCAAAGCGCGCGAAACACTTGAAATTTATGCGCCGATTGCCCACCGTCTCGGTATCAGAGCGTTCAAAGAAGAGCTTGAAGACCTTGCAATAAGCTATCTTGACCCGGTTGCGTATAAAGAAATTGAAACAACGCTTGAAAAACAGGTTGAATCGCGCCAGGCTTTTCTTGAAGAAATCAAAAAACAAATCGGCGAACGCGTGCTTAAAGAAGTTCCGAATGCCCATATTTCCGGAAGAATCAAGAGTGTTCACGGAATCTACAGAAAAACCTACATGCAGGGCAGAACGATTGACGAAATTTATGACATCTATGCCGTAAGAATCATTGTCGATTCGGTCTTCGAATGTTATTACTGCCTCGGCATAATTCACGACATGTTTAATCCGCTTCCCGGCAGGTTCAAAGATTATATTTCAACCCCGAAACCGAACATGTATCAGTCGCTTCATACGACCGTGATCGGAAAAGACGGAATCCCGTTCGAAGTTCAGATAAGAACTTGGGAAATGCACCACACCGCCGAATACGGTATTGCCGCGCACTGGAAATATAAGCTCGGAATCAACGGAAAGGCAAAGTTTGAAGAACGCCTTGCCTGGATAAGACAGCTTCTTGAAAACCAAAAAGAAAGCGACGATGTTGAAGAAATCGTAAGCATCATCAAAACCGATTTCACGCCGGACGAAGTTTTTGCGTTCACGCCGAAAGGGGATGTAATAAGCCTTCCGATGGGTTCTTCAATCGTAGACTTTGCATATGCAATTCACTCCGCCGTCGGTTCAAGAATGATCGGCGCAAAGGTTGACGGAAGAATAACGACTCTTGACCACAAAATCGGTAACGGAGAAATTATTGAAATTCTCACGTCTTCCACTCCGCGCGGACCGAGCCGCGACTGGCTCAAAATTGCAAAAACAAGTTCTGCCCGAAGCAAAATCAAAAGCTGGTTCAAAAAAGAATGTCGCGATGAAAACATTGCAAGAGGAAAAGACGAAGTTGAACGCGAATTTAAACGCAACAACATTGTTCTTCCGGAAAAGCAGCTTCAGGAATTTCTGTTGAAAGTTGCCGAACGGCAAAAGCTTTCTTCGGTTGATGACCTTTATGCCGCAATCGGTTACGGCGGTCTTTCGCTCAATAAACTTATTCCGCGAATTAAAGAAGAATACAACAAACTTGTTAAGGAAAACAAGCCCGAAGCGGAAGAAGAACCGCCGAAACTTACAACAACAAAGAAGATGGTTCGCTCACCCGAGGGTATTCTTATTGAGGGCATCGACAATTGTCTCATAAAGTTTTCGCGCTGCTGCGACCCGCTTCCCGGTGATGACATAATTGGCTTTATCACAAGAGGGCACGGCGTTTCAATCCATACTCGAAACTGCACCAATGTTCCGAAAGATATTTCAAAATGTGCCGAACCCGAACGCTGGATAAATGCGCGCTGGGACACAAAGGTTTCAAATTCCTATCGTGTTACCCTTTGCGTAACCTGCATGAACCGCGTCGGAATGCTTGCGGATATTTCCGGTCAGCTTGCAAACATGCATGTTATGATTCATTCGCTTTTCACAAAAGAAGCAAAGGACGGCAGAACGGCAATTTATCTTACAATCACGGTCAATTCCGCCGAACACCTCACCTCGGTCGGCGAAAAGCTCAAAAAAGTCAAAGGTGTTCTTGAGGTTGAAAGATCCGGTCTGTAAGAAAAACAAAAATTAATCAAAGCTTTAAAAGCGGTTTAACGGAGATTTAAAAATGCGTTGTGTTATTCAAAGAGTTTCAAAAGCAAAAGTTACCGTTGACGGAAAAGTTACCGGCGAAATCGAAAAAGGTTTTATGGTGCTTCTCGGCGTCATGGACGGTGACACCGACGAAGAAATGTGTCTTCTTGCAAAAAAGGTCGGCGAAATCAGAATTTTTACCGATGAAAACGACAAGATGAATCTTTCGCTTTCGCAAGTCGGCGGTTCGGTTCTGCTTGTTTCTCAGTTTACGCTTTGCGCCGATATCGCAAAGGGACGCCGCCCGTCGTTTTCGCTTTCCGCACCCGTCAGTGAAGCAGAACGGCTTTATCTTGCTTTCGGCGAAGAACTCAAAAAATACGGCGTTGAAAATGTTCAATACGGCGTTTTCGGCGCGGACATGGCTGTTGAACTTTGCAACGACGGTCCCGTTACGATTGTTATGGATACAGACGTTTGGAAGAAGGCGAAATAAATGAAACTTGAAGTTAACGGCTATCCAGTAGGCTATATGGGAACAAACTGCTTTCTTGTCACCGATACCGAAACGAATAAGCGTTTCATCGTCGATCCCGGCGAATACGATCATTCGCTCAAAAAGCTGCTTTCAAAGGTAAATATGGGCGAAATCGAATATATTCTTCTCACTCACGGTCACTTTGACCATATCATGGGTGTTTATGACGTTCAAAAGAATTACGGCGGAAAAATCGTTATTCACGAAAAGGACGCCGACTGTTTCACCAACGACGAAAAATCGCTGATTTCTCATATCGGTTTTGACGGAAAGCTGCCGGAAAAGGCGGACATTCTTGTTAAAGACGGCGACAAGCTTCCGTTTGCCGGCGGCGAAATCGAAGTTCTTCACACGCCCGGTCACACCGAAGGCAGTGTGTGCTACCTTATAGACGACCTCCTTTTCAGCGGAGACACACTTTTTTGCGGCTCTTTCGGGCGTACCGACTTTAAAAGCGGAAGCTACCGCGACATGGTCAAAAGTCTCAAGCGCCTTGCCGTGCTTGACGGCGACAAAAAGGTTTTTCCCGGTCACAATATGCTTACAACGCTTGAACGCGAAAGAAAGAACAACATCTGTTTAAGGAACGAAAAATGAATCTTGTAATCATAAATCACGATTATCACTATGAACTTGAAAACCTTGTTCGTCTTTTCTTTCCGAACGAAAAGATTGACGTCACAAAAGAGCGAAACGGCGAAGAACGTTTTATTTTGACGGAGCTTCAAAAAGAAAGCGACGGCGCAAAAATTCTTGTCACCGTCTTTTTGAACGGAGCTTTTTACGATGAAAAAGAATTTTTGTTTTCGGAAAAACTTTTTGATGAAACCGAAGAGAGCTTTCTTGAACGCAAAACGGCTCAGCTTCTTTTTAAACTTCTTCAAAGGGCAACGGACTATACTCCACCTTGGGGAATTTTAACAGGCGTAAGACCCGCAAAGCTGATGACGAACCTTTCTTTTTCATGGGGTGAGGAACGTGCGAAAGAGTATTT
>DKDD01000035.1 GCA_002451715.1 Ruminococcaceae bacterium UBA6857
TTTAAATCTTTTAAGCCAATTAAAGATTCTTCTGATAAAAAATAGAATAAAAGGAATCGGCAAAAGGTTACCGATAAAACAAATCACAAAAGCTTTGGCAAATTCAATATCCATGAGTTTTGCGGCAATAAGTCCGCCGCGAAGTTCAAGAACCGGTAACATCGAAATTATGAAAGCGATAATCTCGGAAGAAACTTTTCCGCCGAGGTTTTCAACAAAAAATTGTGCAATGGATTCAGCCATAATCAGCCTCCGATGCGATTTGAAATAAGATATTGTTCGGCTTGCTCAAGAATGCGTTTGTCATTATCGTAATTGAGCGTTTTAAGCGCCTCGGAATATGTGAACCATCCGCATTCTTCGATTTCCTCAACCTGAAGAGTATATTCTGCGTCTTCGGTTTCGGCAAGGAAAATAACAACCGACTTTTCAATTCGTCCCTGGATGGTATATTCGGAGCATTTTTTGAAGCCTGGCAAAATTTTGATTTTAATACCCGTTTCTTCAAAAACTTCACGCATAGCGGTCTGCTCGTTGTTTTCCCCCGGTTCAATATGACCTTTCGGAAATCCCCAATGAGCACTGCGTTTGTTGCGAATCAAAAGAAATTTCTTTTCGTCGTTTTCTTTTCTGAAAACAACAGCGCCGCAGGAACTTTCATAAAGACATTCGATTGAAAAGCCGTTTTTCCCTTCGGCAAAATCAATCGCTCGGCGAATATCGTTGATGATGAAACGTGTGCTTTTAGGTGCAACAACAAGGACAACACCCTTTCCGCCGTTGCGGCGGACAATGGCAACAACACGACCGTCAAAATTTCTGACGGGGTGATTGATTCCCATAATATAAGCGCTTATAACAGTATTTTTCTGAGTTTTTCCGCCCTCAACAATACCGTAATTCAGCCTATATTTAAAGCCGAATCGCTTGTTATAAGAGTGCATCGGGGAAGTTACACGTACTCTGACGAATTTACCTAACATAAGTGTCCCCTTTTTTTAAAAATGCAGCCGAAACCATACGCATAATGCGCCGACCGCACAGGATAATATGGTATTTATTATACTATGTTTTTCTGATATTTCAATAGATTTTTTGACATTTTATAGTTTATACATAAATTTTTGCAACAGTGAAATCGTAATTTCGTTGAAAATATTTTGTAGATACTTGTCTTTTTACAAATTACATGATATAATGATAAAAGACAAAAACAGAAGGAACGTCTTTTAATGAAAACTTTGTTTTTAACCGACCTTGACGGAACTTTTCTTAACAAGAACGCCAAGGTATCCGAAAATTCGGCAAGAATAATTAATGAACTTATAAATGATGGTCTTCTTTTTTCAATCGCAACCGCTCGCACATATGCTACTGTGATTCCGCTGTTTAAAGATGTTGACCTTCGCTTGCCGCTTGTTTTAATGAACGGTGTTTGCATTTATGACCCGCTCAATAAAAAAACACTTTCAATTCATTCGATTAAAAAGAATGCCGGACGTGAAATTGACGAATTGTTTAAACAATTCAATAAAAATCCGCTCTTTTATTTTGAAAAGGACAACCGTCTCACTGTGCGATACAAAGCTTTTGACAACCGTTATATCGAAGCTTATGTTAATGAACGCGAAGCATTTTTCAATAAAACTTTTGAAAAAGTCAATAGCTTTGATTTTGAAAACGGCGGAAACTTTGTTTATATCGTAACGCTTGACAAAAAAGATGCTCTTGAAAAAATTTACCTTGAACTTAAAACTCGAACGGATATTGATTGCAATTTTTATCTTGACAATTATACCGATTGCTATTTTCTTGAAGCAATGAGTTCCAAAATCAACAAAGGTACCGGAGCTCAAGAGGTCAAAAAAATGCTTGGCGCCGACCGTATCATCGCTTTTGGCGACAACATGAACGATGTTCCGATTTTTAACATTGCCGACGAATGCTACGCAGTTCAAAATGCCTGCGATGAGCTTAAAAGAATTGCAACCGGCGTTATAGGTAGCAACGAAGACGATGCAGTTGCAAAATTCATCAGAAAAAGATTTTACGAAGATAATCAGGTGCAATAAATGGGTAAATTATATAACGACTACTGCAAAACATATAAGCTCACCAAAGAAAACAGCGACGGCTTTTTTGATGTTGTCGGTGATATTTATTTTTCCGACGAAGTTCAGTCGCTTGAAAAATATGAGCAGCATCTTGACATTAACCGCCTTCAGCATATAACCGGTGTTGCTTTTCTGACTTATGAAATCTGCAAAAAACTCGGCCTGAATTTTGTTTCCGCTACACGCGGTGCAACAATGCATGACCTTTTTTATTATGATTGGCGCGACGGAGAAACCGGAAGATGGCACAAACTTCACGGCTACAAACATCCGTTTTATGCTTTTCTTAACGCAAAAGAACTTTCGCCGGATTCGGACAAAATCACGTTAGATTGCGTAAGACGGCATATGTGGCCGCTCACAATTGTTCCGCCAAAATACAAAGAAGGTTTCATAGTCAGTTTTGCAGACAAGTATTGTGCAACACGCGAGCTTATGTATTCACTGAGCAAAAAGTATAAGGAACGCTTTTTAAGCGACATTGAAAGGATATGCCATGAATAAAATACCTTTGTATATTCTGTTGTTCTTTTTTTACAGTGCCGCAGGATGGTTTATTGAAAGTCTTTATCGTTCAATCGGTGAAAAGCGAATAATTAACAGCGGATTTCTCACAGGTCCGATGTGTCCGATTTACGGAACGGGCGCTCTTGTAATGACAATTTTCCTTTATAATCCGTTCAAAGACAATTTGCTTGTTGTCTTTCTGCTTGGCATGCTTTTGTGCGATATTGTTGAATACGTCACAAGCGTTTTGATGGAAGTTCTTTTCCACGCAAGATGGTGGGATTACACCTATGAATTTCTTAACATAAAAGGGCGAATCTGCCTCAAGCACACTCTCTATTGGGGAATTGTTGCCGTTTCGTTTGTAAAGATTATTCATCCACACATTGACCGAATCATCATGAGCTTTGACGTTAAAACCGTACGACTGATTCTTATCGGCGTTTTTGTTGTTTTTTTCATTGACGTTGCAAATTCGGTAAGAAAAGCCCTCGACATCAGAAAGCTTCAGGTTCAGCTCAATAAAATTCTTGATTCTGTCACTAACGTTTTCAGCAATGTTAAAACAACATTCGAAGGCAAAAAAACATCGCTTCAGCAGTCGATTGAAAACAAGACCGACAAACTTAACGACACAAAAGTTGAAGCATTTGAACAGCTTCAGGACATTATTCATGAATTTGAGCTTCGCCTTCCTAAAAAAGGCGAAGACAAAGAGAAAAAAGAGAAGAAAAAGTATTCTAACCGGTTTTTCAAAAATAATTTTTCAATTGAAAAAAGCGCAAGAAAACAGCTTCAAAAAATCCAAAAACTCAGAGACGACATCAAATCTAACCTTTATGAGGACGGTGAAAAGCAATGACAGACAGTAAGACAAAAAAGACCGACATCCGCGTCAAAAGAACCTATAATCAGTTGATTGAAGCTTTGATAAAACTGCTTGCGCAAAAGAGCTTTGATGACCTTACAGTGCTTGAAATCTGCACGGAAGCCAATGTTCACAGAGCAACCTTTTACAAACATTTTGTTGATAAGCACGATTTTCTTAATTGCTGCTTCAAAATGAAACTTTCCGAGCTTGATTTTGAAAAGCCCGGAAAAGATTTTTCTATTGAATCGATGAACGAAAACTGCATGAAAATGGTTTCAAAAGTTTTGTCATTTATTGAAGAAAACAAAGATTTTGTTTCAAGAGTGAGTTCGGAATACTATTCATCCTCATTCACAAACGCACTGTCCGATGCCATTGCCGCTTTTATTATTAATCAGATTGAAACAAAAGTAAGTCTCAGCGAAAATCTCGGATATAATCTTCCTCTCATAGCAAATTATTACTCCGGTGCAATTGTCGGTCTTGCCCGCTGGTGGTCGACATCGGAAAATGCATGTCCCAAAAAAGCTTTCCTTGACTTTGCAAAAAGAAAAGTTGACGACCTTTGCAATTATTTTGAATCGTTTGTTACCGACGAAAAAGAGTCATAATCATCAAGAAAATTATACTTAAAATTGCCCTTATGATAACCGATTACCGTCTCAAGGTTAACGTTATGAACACTTCTGAAAATATTCATTTCAATATTGGAGTTGGTCTTTCTGAATTGAGAGATCAACTCTTTCATTTCTTTTCGCTTTGAAAGGTTTTCATGTTCTTTTGTGTTGCACGCTTCCGTAAAGCGGCAGGCGCACTGCAAAAATTCAAGAGAGTTATAGCGTACCCACGCTTTGATATCACTTTCACGAACCATATATAACGGTCTGATGAGCTCCATTCCCTCAAAATTTGTGCTATGGAGTTTCGGCATCATAGTTTTGATTTCTGCAGAATAAAGCATACTCATAAGCGTTGTTTCAATAACATCGTCAAAATGATGACCAAGCGCAATTTTATTGCATCCGAGACTTTGCGCATTTTTATAAAGATGTCCCCTTCTCATTCTTGCACAAAGATAGCACGGTGAATTTTCAATATCAACAACATAATCAAAAATCTTTGCGTCAAAAATTTTAATAGGTATTTCAAGAAGTTTGGCATTTTCAATGATTTTGTTTCTGTTTTCTTCGGTATATCCGGGGTCAAGCACCATGTATTCGGCTTCGAACGGAAAATCGCTGTGCTTTTGAAGATGCTGAATGCATTTTGCAAGAAGCATTGAATCTTTTCCGCCTGAAATGCAAACGGCAATTTTATCGCCCGGTTTAATCATTTCATATTCGTTTATTCCGGCAATAAAACGTTTCCAAATCTCTTTACGATACTTTTTGATTATACTGCGTTCAACTTCAACGTGCTTTTCCATCATGAACCACCCACACAACCATTTAAATTAAATTGAAACAAAAATAAAACCTGCAACCGAAATTGAGTTGCAGGTTTTATTTTTTCGTGGTCCGAGTGACAGGACTTGAACCTGCGGCCTCTTGACCCCCAGAGATTTTCTCAAAACCCGAAACCCCTTATTTTATGCGGTTTTTCAGCGATAACAATGTAGGTTTGTTCGCAACCTGTTCGCAACTGCAAACTTTTTAAACCTTATTTTAACGATACAATAGCACTATTTTACACTTTTTTCAGTCAAAAATCAATAGTTAAAAACTCTTGATAATACTACTAATAAACCAGCCCCGAAGGCGCAAACCTTCAGGGCAATTCTTTTCTTTAATTAAATTCAGCCTTCCGTTTCGCCGCTCGGCTCGTCGTAATTCAGTGCACGTTCCGAGTCCCCCACTCCCTTTGTGGTCGGATCAACCAAAACGCCGATAGTTGTCAACGCCGAAATAAGCGCCGTAACAATGTTAACAATCATCTCTTGACTGATTGCAGGCACAACGCCAAACGCACCGAGAACGGTATAAATAAATGTAATTACTGCCGGAATAACTGTAAGCCAAAAAATGGGATTTTTAAAACGTACCTTCAAATTGATTTTCATAATTGTTCGTCCTTTCTGATAAAAGTTTAAAAGTTTCAAAAAAAGTTTGAAATAAATGCAAAAAGTTTTGAAAAGCTATTGACATACTCTGCAAAGTATGATATAATAATATCAGAAAGTGAGGTAACAATATTATGAAAAAGGTTTTGTTTGAAAAGAACGGTGTATCTATCGTGGCGGAGTACGGGGATGTAGTCCTTTATTCGCCCTATCTGATGGTAGTTAAAGAAGATACACCTGAAAATCGAAAGAGTCTTTTTAGAATTGCAGAAGTAAAAGCGAGGTAATTTAACATGGAAAAGAATATTCTAAATTATGTTTTGGACAATGGCAAGAACATTACTCTAACGGAAGCAGAAAGAAAGATGCTCGTGCAAATGTTTCGGATGCTGATTGATTGTCTGGAACAGATGAAACAACAGCCGAATACAATCAATGTTTATATTCAGGCTTGCTATGAAGCGATTCAGAAGGTGCAGAATGATGGCAAGATTACAGAAGAAAAAGAAAGTACAGAAACCACAAACAAGGAAACCAAGAGTTAAATATCAACCATTTTGGCGTTCTGTATATGGTTTGCGTTGTACCGTTAAACAGCCCTATGTGAGCCTATTAGACAGGTTTAACGAGCCTGAACACGCTACAAGCTATCCTGTAAAACCAGCGTTGTGGAGCCTTGCAGAAGCCAATGAACGTGTGTTAGATATCTATAAAGAAAATTAATCCTAACC
>DKDD01000207.1:0-8009 GCA_002451715.1 Ruminococcaceae bacterium UBA6857
CGTTTTCAAGCGCTTCCGGTGCAAAGTCTGCCGGTGCGGCGCTGTAATCTTTATATGCACAGGCAAGAACGCGAAGAGCCTTGTCTGCCATTCTCTTGTTATCATTGAGAACGTTTGCTTTAATTTCATCGGTCATCGGAACAACTTTTCCGCCGACAAGAGCATGAGTACATTTTTTAAGAATTTCATCCGGTGCACCCTTGGTGTACTGAACAAAATTGCCGTCCTCTTTATGAACGGTGGACATCATCTTTCTGCCCGAATCGAACGGAGCTTCACCGATACGAGGTGTTGTTGCGATAAGGTCGTTTTTGTGCATACCGAGCGAATTTGCGTAAGCAACCAAAGCAGCTTCGGTCGGTTCACCGGTAACTTTTCCGTTTGCGTCGATTTCTGCGTCGCAGCAAAGAGCCATTGCTTTTGCAAGAAGCTTTTCGTCTTCGCCAAAGTGGTCAACAACGGTCATCTTGTTTTGAGTAAGAGTACCGGTTTTATCCGAGCAGATGATCTGGGTACAGCCGAGAGTTTCAACGGCAGTGAGCTTTCTGATGAGCGCCTGACGTTTACTCATTGCGGTAACGCCGATTGAAAGAATAATGGTAACAACAGCGGGAAGTCCTTCCGGAATTGCGGCAACGGCAAGAGCGATTGCGGCAATGAACGTATCAAGTGCGGTTTCGCCGAGGAACTTCATTGAGAAGCCCTGGTCGTTCATAATAAGCGATTCAACAACACCGACAACGAAAACAAGAACGCTGATTCCGATGACGAGCTTTGTGAGGAAATGAGAAAGTTCGCCCATCTTTTTCTGAAGCGGAGTTTCTTCCTTTTCGGCTTCGCTCAAAGCGTCGGCAATTTTGCCCATTTCGGTTTCCATACCTGTATTTGTTACAACGGCTTTTCCGCGTCCGTAAACGATTGTCGAACCGCTGTAAAGCATGTTCTTTCTGTCGCCGAGAGCAACGTCTTTTGACTTGTCTTTAAGATAAAGCACGTCAACCATTTTTGTTACGGGAACGGATTCACCGGTGAGGGCGGCTTCTTCAACTTTCATTGAATGTGATTCAAGAACGCGGCAGTCCGCAGGAACGGCATCGCCCGCTTCAAGCAAAACAACGTCGCCGACAACAAGGTCTTCACTTTTGAGAACGACTGTTTCGCCGTCGCGCAAAACCTTGCTTGTTGCGGCCGTCATCTGCATAAGCGCATCCATTGCGGCTTCGGCCTTGCTTTCCTGAACAAGACCCATAATGGTGTTGATGATAACAACAACCAAAATAACAAGAACGTCCGCAAAATCACGCACACCGGGCTTTCCGCCGGCCTCGATAACCGCAACAACGGCCTGAATTGCCGCTGCAACAAGAAGCATGATGATCATCGGGTCAGCAAGCGAACCGATAAACTTTTTGAAAAGACTTTCCTTTTCAGCCTCTTTCAGTTTGTTTTTTCCGTTCTTTTCAAGGCGAGACGCGGCTTCTTTTGACGAAAGTCCGGTTGCGGAACTTTTAACGTCGTTCAAAACCTGTTCTGCCCCTTCGAGATAGAACTTCATGGCTTTCAATTCCTTTCTTTATTGACCCGATTTAAGACGAGTCCTGCCTTTTGCAAGGCACTTAATTTTTAAAAGCAGGGACGACAAAAAAAGGACAGGCGCCCCTCCCCTATCCTAAGTTTTAACATAAATTCGCGCCGTTGTCAATAATTATCGAAAACCTTGCGCCAAGAACTGACAGCTTTGTAATTAATTCGGCAAAAAATATTCTTTAATGCTAAATTTTATGAAAACTTTTATTGGATTACTCCTGTGAGGGAGCCAAGGAATGTTGTGCCGATTATGTTACGTTCTGCAAACAGAAAAGTAAACGGGAGCCTCACGAGACTCCCCTACGAATTAAACCGAACCGATTTTTATGAATTTACGTCGTACAAACAGTTAAGTTTCATGGGTCGGCTCGGGTCCGACCCCTACGGAATTATGCTTAATTTTAATTTTGCGAAGACGTTCCTTGGCTCACTCCTGTGAGGGAGCCAAGGAATGTTGTGCCGATTATGTTACGTTCTGCAAACAAAAAAAGTAGACGGGAGCCTCGCGAGACGCCCGCACGAGTTAATCTTTCAATTGCGTTTCGCAGAAACGCCACCGCAATGTTGAACGTAAGTTCAACGCTTCATTCGCCGAAGGCGTTCTTCATGTTTCACCAACGGGCGGAACAAAATCCGCCATTACCGTCAAACAAATCGTTTCATCAAGACCTTGGCTACTTGTATTTTTGACCGAAACAGAATGCCGTTTAAGCACACAAAAGGCACCGCAAAATGCGATGCCTTTTGTGTGCTTTTTGATTATTTTACCGTTACGGTACACTTATAGCTCTTTCCTGCGTGAACGGCGGTGATGACCGCTTTGCCCTTTTTCTTGCCCTTGATGAGCCCTTTCTGATTAACGGCAACAATTTTTGAATTACTTGTCTTCCATGTAACCTTGCTCACCGCACCTTTAAGGTTCAGCGTGTAATATTTTCCGACGCGAAGATTGAGCTTTGAGGCATTAAGCTTTTGATTGACAACGGTGACAACGCAGGTTCGCGAAACACCGTTTCTGGTACCGGTAATCGTAACTTTTCCAGGTGCATAAGTCGTAACAACGCCTTTCGCGCTGACCTTTGCAACTTTTTTGTTCGAAGTCTTCCACGTTACGGTTCCCGTTCCGCCGAAGTACTGAAGCGAAATCTTCTGTCCGGCATAAACGGCTTTTTTAGCCATGTTAAGCTGCCTTTTTTTAACTGTGACCTTGCAGGAAAGCGTATGTCCGCCCGTTGTTGCATAAATCGTTACGGTACCCTCTTTTTTCGGATAGATTACACCTTTATAAACTTTTGCAACGGAAGGATTGCCTGATTTCCACGTTACCGCCGCCGAAGACTTGACGGTAAGTGTCGGCTTTGTTCCGTAATAAACGGTAAGAGTCTTTTGGCTGATTGTCGGAACAATGCGGAATGTTTCGATGATAACACCATCATAGTATCCCATGAGAGTTGCGGTGACGGTTGCGGTGCCGACTTTGACATTGTTTCTGTATTCAAGGTAATAATCTTCATTTTCGATGAGAGTTTTGTTTTTATATGTAAGCTTGAACGCGGGTTTAATTGCCGCGCCCGTATATGTTTTGTCGGAAATTTCAGTGTAGTCAATTTCATCAGAGGGGATTTTGCTGACTTCGATTGTGAAAACGTCATAATTACCGATGTAAATACGCTCGTCGGCGCTGTCCTTATTCTGCACTTCGCCGTAATGATAAACAGTGATAACCGATACACCCGGCATACGCGCTTCAAGAAGATAGCCATAGAGGGTTTCGCTTACACCGATTACCGAGGGATCGGAAGATTCAACGCTGATGATATTGTAAACTTCATCATCATATTCAATATCGGGTCCGTCATTGTGGTCGTTATCGTTTTTATAATAATCATAGTAACTTTCAAGCGAAGCCATTGCAAATTCATCGTGCGAATAGGCATAGTAATTTGTTTCGCCGATGATGTTGTCATCAAAAAGATAGTCCGAAGTATCAATGTATTCGGCAGAAGCTTTCATTGCAAATCCGCCGTCGGGAAGCCATTCTGCCGTTGCCGCAAGCAAAGCAAACGCCATCAGCGCGGCAATAACTCTTTGAAAAAATTTATTCATCCTTACCGTTCTCCTTTTTACGTTTTCATGAATATTATATCGGCTACAGTTAAATGCAGTTTAAAATTTATACTATTTAGTTATATCATCAAATCAAAAAACTGTCAAGTTGAATCACCGATTATTTTTCATATTTCGAACCGAACGTTAAAATTCAAAATGCGCGCTCTTCTTTTTGTTACAAGGCTTTTTCCAAATATCGTGTGAAAGCAGAAACAGAATTTTTAATTTTTGTTAATTGCCGCGAAAACAAAAAACGACCGTCGGCGCAACACCGACGGTCGAAAAAATTTGTTTTGAATTATTCGGCGCAGTTCTTCTTGAGGGTTTCAAGTTCTTCCTTGAGTTCTTTCGGAAGCTTGTCGCCAAACTTAGCATAAAATTCTTCAATGCCTTCTGCATCCTTAGCCCAAAGTGACTTATCAACGTCAAGGATCGACTTGAGCGAGTCGATTGAAACTTCGCCTTCAAGACCTTCAAGGTTGATGTCTTCTGCATGGGGAAGATAACCGATTGCGGTTTCTTCTGCGTCAACCTTGCCTTCACATCTCTTGAGGATCCATTCAAGAACACGGAGGTTGTCGCCGAATCCCGGCCACATGAAGTGTCCTTCGTCGTCCTTACGGAACCAGTTAACGTTGAAGATTTTCGGTGCTTTTTCTGGATCGAGCGAAGCGCCGATGTCAATCCAGTGCTGCCAGTAATCAGCCATATCATAACCGCAGAATGGAAGCATAGCCATCGGGTCGCGGCGAACAACACCTACTGCACCTGCAGCTGCTGCGGTGGTTTCGGAAGCCATGATCGAGCCGACGAACACACCGTGATTCCAGTCTCTTGACTGATATACGAGCGGAGCGAGCTTTGCGCGGCGGCCGCCGAATACGAATGCGGAGATGGGTACACCTTCCGGATTTTCAAATTCGCTTGAAAGGCAGGGGCAGTTCTTTGCCGGAGCAGTGAATCTTGAGTTGGGATGTGCGCCGGTGCGCTCGTCAACTTTTCCGTTCCAGGGCTTGCCTGTCCAGTCGATTGCGTTTTCGGGCGGATTCTTGTCAAGACCTTCCCACCAAACGGTGTTGTTGTCAAGGTTAAGGGCAACGTTTGTGAAGATTGTGCCTTTCTTTGTTGAAAGAAGAGCGTTCGGGTTAGACTTCATGTTGGTACCCGGAGCAACGCCGAAGAAGCCGTTTTCGGGGTTGATTGCATAAAGTCTGCCGTCCTTGCCCTTACGAATCCATGAAATATCGTCGCCTACGCACCAAACTTTATAGCCCTTCTTAGCGTAAACTTCGGGCGGAATGAGCATTGCAAGGTTTGTCTTTCCGCAAGCTGAGGGGAATGCTGCGCAGATATATTTAACTTCGTGTTCGGGATTTTCAATTCCGAGAATGAGCATATGCTCTGCCTGCCAGCCTTCTTTACGTCCCTGGTTGGAAGCAATTCGAAGAGCGAAGCACTTTTTACCGAGAAGAACGTTTCCGCCGTAACCTGAGTTAACGGAGATGATGGTGTTGTCCTGCGGGAACTGGCAGATATATCTCTTTTCAGCGTCGATGTCGCAACGGCAATGAAGTCCGCGAACCCAGTCATCGCTGTCACCGAGAGCGTCAAGAACGTTGAAGCCGACTCTTGTCATGATGCACATATTGAGAACAACATAGATTGAATCGGTAAGTTCGATTCCGGCCTTTGAAAACTTTGAACCAACGGGACCCATTGAATACGGGATGATGTAAGCGGTTCTACCCTTATAGCTGTCCTTAGCTATATCATAAAGCATTTTGTAAGCTTCGTTCGGTTCCATCCAGTTGTTTGTGGGACCTGCTTCTTCCTTTGTGGGAGCGCAGATGAAAGTTCTTGCCTCAACGCGGGCAACGTCGTTAACGGCAGTTCTGTGAAGATAGCAATCGGGAAGAAGTTCCTGGTTAAGTTTAATCATTTCGCCGGTTGAGCAAGCTTCGGCACGAAGTGCTTCAATTTGCTCCTCGCTTCCGTCGATCCAAACGATTTTGTCGGGATTGACAAGTTTGAGTTTGTCTTCAAGCCATGCAAGAACGGTAGGGTTCTTAGTCGGTGCATTTTTGAGCATTGTGATCTTTCCTTTCATATTTTGAAATAAAAATTAAGTAGTAAGCGGAAAATCTTATGACTTTACCGCCGAAAATGCTCCTTGTTCTCCATACTACTCATGTTCCCCTGTATTATACTTTTTTTCTTTTGTTTTTTCAAGTGCTAAACGGACAAAAGACAAAATTTTTGCCGAAATCTCTTTTTTTGCCAAAATTGGTGTGGTTTTCGGGCGGGTTTTGAGTGGAAATGAGCGGCACGAATACCGACTGACAAAATTATTCTTGCGTTTTTCTTCTTGCTTTTTTGACAAAACCTTTTGGCTTCGATATTTTAATGTCTATTCCAAAAAGTATTTTTATTATCCAGAACATAAAAAACAAAACAAATATTGGTATACCACACGTTGTTATGAGCATTACGGCAAGGCTGTCAATGAAACCATTTAATTTGATTTTCAGCTTTTCCGTTGTAGCACCGACTCCGCTTTTTACCTTTTCCCAAAAGCCTGAATCTTCATCAAAAGATGAGTCGATTTCTTCAATTTGCTCTTTGGCATTTTGTAAAGAAATGTTTTGAGATTTTTCAATAAGAGCAGTCAATCCGACACTCAGCGGCACAATGCAAACAATTGCAACTGCAAACGCCGCAAGCTTAAATGAATAATTATATATGTTATCGTTTTCTTTGAACAAACTGTATATTTTTAAAACGCACACTAAAGGAAGAATGATTCCAAAAGCAATAACCCAAAATGCAGTCATCATAAATTTTTCCATCATAAGCACACAAACTGCAATCAAAACATATGATGAAGCCTTTGAAATTTCATTTGCAATAGGAATACCATAGTCATTTGGCAAAAAAGATATAGCTATTGCTACACCGGAAGCAGTTGTTGCAATTGCCATTGCAGCGTTCCGTTTTTCGTTTAATACCGAAAAAATCGGCTTAAACGCTTCAGGTCTTAACGCTAAAAGTGAAAACATAATGCAAACTACCGCAATTAGCAAAAGTAACACCACTTTTTTACTTCTTGAATTTAAAGTGTTTGGCTTTTTCATTAGATTATTTTCCTACCTTTTTTAATTTGTACTCTTTGTATAGAGCATAATAGAAATATACTCTATATTTCGACAATTGTCAAGTCATAGAGTATATTTTATCATTTTGCTGTGGGGTGGTAAAATGATTTCGTATGAGCCTTTTTACAAAACATTAAAAGAAAAAAGGATAACAACTTATAAGCTTATAAACGCTTTCGGAGTAAGCCGCAGTTTGCTTGACCGCTTAAAACACAACAAGCCGATAAGCACTCAAACGCTTGACGACCTTTGCACTTATCTTGATTGCAAAGTAGAAGATATAATTGTATATATAAAGCAGTAAAAGATTCGTTGACATCATTGCACTTTTTGGATATAATATAGTCAGAATATTACTACATTTTTATCCGGGAGGCAGAACCATGAATATACGTCCGTCCGCTGCGATTCGTCAAAATTACAACGAAATTGCGGAGCTTTGCAAAAAAAGCGGTGAACCGATTTATCTCACCAAAAACGGCGAAGGCGACCTTGTTGTTATGGATATCGAAGCTTTTGAACGAAGGGAAAAAATGCTGCGGCTTCGCGAAGAACTTCTTCTTGTTGAAGAGGATCGTCTGCGCGGAGAAAACGGGTACTCGATTCGGGAAGTCACAGAAATGATGCGCCGCGCCATAAATGAGGCAAAAGCATGAGTGACGATAAAAAAACATTTCAGGTTGAGGTTTCAAAAAGGGCGGCGCAAATGCTTGTTTCTCATGCGGCTTTTTTGGCGAAAATCAGTCCGGAAAAAGCCGAACAGCTTGTTGTTTCCTTTGAATCCGCAGCAAAATCACTTGAATAAATGCCGTATCGCTGTCCGCGGATTTCTTATGAATATATGCCGGACAGAAAGTACAGAAGTTTGCTTTTTGAAAAGCGGTATCTGATTATATATCAAATTTTAGGTGAAACGGTATTCATAGATTATGTTCTTGACTGTCGGCAGGATTATGATTGGATTTTGAATTAATGAACTTCGTCCGGTTTTCTCCGGGCGTTTTCATTTTTTTGTTGCACAAACTTTCAATCGGTGCTATTATATCTATCGTTAAGACAGACAAAAAGAGGGATTTTTTAAAGTGGAAATTTTTAAACGAAACGCAAAAATTGCGTTCTTTTATGTTCTTGCAATTTTGAAGTGGATTGCTGTTGCGGCGG
>DKDD01000207.1:8074-16337 GCA_002451715.1 Ruminococcaceae bacterium UBA6857
CGAGTTGCTTTTCATGTCAGTGTTGAAAAAGTTACCGAACTTCGCACGGAGAACGATTGGATAGTTTTTCTTTTACCGCTCGGCGGTCTTGCGATTGCGGGGCTTTATAAGCTTTTCAAAATGGAAAAGCTCGGAACGGACAACGTCATTGAATCGATCCGCACCGAAAAAAGTGTTCCGTTTCTTCTTGCGCCGCTGATTTTTGTTTCAACGGTAATCACCCACCTTTTCGGCGGTTCTGCCGGACGTGAGGGTGCGGCGCTTCAGCTTGGCGGAAGCATTGGCGCGCAGGTCGGACGGTTGCTGAAATTCGACGAAAAAGACATGCACCTTGCAACACTTTGCGGAATGAGCGCGGTTTTTTCCGCCCTTTTCGGAACTCCGCTGACCGCCGCGCTTTTTGCCCTTGAGGTAATCTCTGTCGGCGTGGTCTACTATTCGGGCATAATCCCGTGCCTTACCGCCTCGCTCGTTGCGTTTTGGATTGCAACGCTTTGCAAAGTTCCGCCGGTTCGCTTTTCGCTTTCGGTAATTCCGCAGGCGGGCTTCGGCACATTTTGGCGCGTTGCTTTGCTTTCGGCTCTTTGCGCGGTACTGAGCATTGCGTTTTGCCTGCTGATGCATTTTTCTCACAAAGGCGCGGCAAAACTTTTCAAAAACAGTTTTCTTCGTGCGTTCGTCGGCGGCGGGGGTGTTATTGTACTGACCCTTATTTTCGGTCACGATTACAACGGCGCGGGTATGAATATTATTGAAAACGCGATTTCCGGCAACGCCGAACCGTTTGCGTTTTTGCTAAAGATGCTTTTTACCGCAGTGACGATCGGCTTCGGCTTCAAGGGCGGCGAGATTGTTCCGACGTTCTTCATTGGTTCAACGTTCGGGTGCGTTGTCGGTTCGCTTTTGGGACTCGATCCCGGTTTTGCGGCGGCACTCGGTCTTGTTGCGCTTTTCTGCGGTGCGGTCAACTGTCCGATTGCTTCGGTCTTTTTGAGTATTGAACTTTTCGGTGCGGGCGGAATCGTTTACTTTGCGATTGCCTGCGCGATAAGCTTTGCGCTTTCCGGCTACTTCGGACTTTACAGCAGTCAGAAAATTGTCTATTCAAAAACCAAAGCGGAATTTATCAATATTAAAACCGCCCAGGAATTTAAATGATATCATACCAATAAGAAACAGGCTGCAAATCGCTTTTGCGACGTTGCAGCCTGTTTCTTGTTTTATTAATTACAAAACGTTTTTCTTTCCCGTAACCTCGTCAAGGGTAATTTTATAAATTGCGACTTTATCAAACGAAGCACAGGTTTTAAGCGTCTCTTCTTCGGGCTTATATCCGCAGTGTTCCATCAAAAGGCGAAGACCTTTTATTTTTTCTTCGCCCGCACATTTTTCGATTTTGCCAAAGCCAATTACGCTTTTATAAAGAGTTGTGATTTTTATTCCTTCACCGTGATAGCCGTCAAAAACATCCGCTTCAACACAGACGCGGTCGTCCTTTTCGATAAAGCTCACTTTTTTGCCCTCATCTGCGGCACAATGGAAATAGACCGAAATTGTATCGCCTGCCTTTTCCGCACCGAAAGAAAGCGGGACAACATAAGGATATCCGGCGCCGGAAAACGCGACTCTTATCACTTGACAGCCGTAAAGAATTTCAAAAATTTCATTTTTGTCGGCAACTTCTCTTTCGCTTCTCCTCATAGTATCACTCCACGATATAAACTTTTACGCCGTGAGACGGAACGGTTGCGTCGATGATTCCGCCGGAAACAAAACTTTCTTCCTGCCAAACATCCTCAACGCCGTATTCGCTCTTCTTTTGAAGATTGACAAAGCCGAGATTTGAAATTTTGCCAAGGTCGATTTTGACGTTCTTTTCGCCGCAGGTTTTGTTGAACGCGCAAACGGCAACCTTTCCGTTTTCAAGCGGCTTTACAAGAATATCGACAAGCCCGGTTTTGATTCTTCTGCACTGAATGCCGAGTTTATCCTGGTTAATGCCTATCATCGTTTTGTTTGTGAGAATTTTATAAACCTTGCTGTCAGTGTCAACAGTGCCGTCCGGCTTAATGAATTTGCGCACGTCGTTGCCGAGAATCAGCGGAGCGCAAAGCATACACCAAAGCGAGAAGTGCGCCGTGTTTTCGTCATTTGTGAGATTGCCGTTGCCGACTTCAAGCATATCCGGGTCGTTCCAGCCGCCGATTGAAGAATACTTCCAAAGTCTTACGGTAAATTCATAGATTGAAAGAATCGAAGCCCAGAAAGGCTTGATGTCCGGAGTGGTGCGCCAAAGATTTCCGGCTTTGCGAGCCCATTTCCACGGTCTGTTGAGACCCCATTCACAGATTGAAAAAACAATCGGTTTTTCCTCCGTACCGGTTTTTTCGGCGTATTCTTTTGCCGCTCTCTTCAGCTCTTTGCCCATGAGGGTATACTGAATTGCGCTGCTGTCCATTCTTGAACCGACAGGGTTATAAAATTCAACAATGTTTTCGCCTTTAATAAGTTTTATGTCACACTGAACGCGCTTTACACGGTCAGCCGCGTTGTTCTTGCAAAAATAAAGATGGTGCTCTTCTTTTCCGTTGACCTTTGCGCAAAGGAACCTTTCGGCGTCGGATTTTTTAATTGTAAGCGTAAGCACTGCGTCGCAGTTTTCGTCGCAGTCAACGATTACCGAAAACGAACCGTTTCTTGAGCAAAGACCTTTTATGTACTCATAGTTATCGTTGTCGCGGTCGTTTTCGCGAACGATTCTTGCTCCGTCTTTAAGCAGACAGTCGCGAGCGGAAAACTTTGCGAATGCGGTTTCGCCGGGCTTTGAAAATTCAACGAACGCAACCGCCGGAGCTTTTTCCGAAATCGGAACGTTATGACAAAAGTCATACTTGAAATATTCGATTCCCCATTCGGCAAGGCTGTCTGCATCAACTGCTTCGTGAAGCAAACTTGCCGGGTAATCTTCACAGGTGTGGGTGCCGTTTGAAGAATAAAGTCCGAGTTTAAGACCCTTGGAATTAACATAGTCGCTGAGTGCTCTTATTCCGTGGGGGAAAGTAGCCTTATCGCACTGAAGCTTTCCGTTTGCGTCTCTTTCGGAACTTTGCCAGCAGTCGTCAATATTGACATACTTATATCCTGCTTCAAGAAGACCGCTGTTTTTCATTGCGTCGGCAATTTCTTTAATAAGGTCTTCGTTGATTTTTGAAGCAAAAAGGTTCCAGCTTGACCAGCCCATCGGCGGAGTGAGTGCAACGCCGTTATCATAGCCGCTTTCCGCCTTTTCGTTGATTGAAAGCTTATGAAGAAGACGTTTTGCTTCGCAAACGGGGCAAATGTTTTTCTTTTTCATTACCGCCGCTGCGGTTGCGGTTGCCGCCGCAGTTGTTGCAGCTGCGGCAGCGGCTGCGTTTTTAAGGTTAAATTTCATGATTTCCTCCTATGATATATTGTAGTATTTGAATTTATAAAAGTGCAAAACTTCTTAAAATAAAAACGGTTGCAAAAATCAAAAGCATTGAAAGAATACTCGTCCAAACAACAAGCTGAGTTGAAAGCTGGTCGTCACCGCCGATTTCACCGACCATAACTGCGCCGGAAACGGCAACCGGCGAACCGAAAACAGAGATAAATGCAGGAAGTTCATCAGCCGTTACGGAAAGGAGCGAGAATCTTTTTGAAAGAACAAGAGCAAGTCCGATTCCGAGTGCGGGAGCAACAATATTCCTCAAAGTTACACCGAGCGCAATCTCTTTCCAAAGTCCTTTGATTGCGGAAAAGTCGAACCTTGCGCCGAGTACGACAAGCGCAAGCGGCGAAGCAACTTTTGACGCATTTGAAAGTGCATTCCACAAAAACGGAAGGTTGTTTTTGATTGTGAACACGGGCGTGCCGTCCGCATTAAGAGGAATGAACGAACGAACAAGCAAAACAAGCGCACCGACGGTTACACCGATTATGAGCGGATTTTTAAACGCTTTTTTAAGCGTACTGAAAAACGAAGGCTTTTTTGCGTCCGCATATCGCGAAAGAGTGAAAACCGCAAGAACATTGAAAAGCGGAATTGCAATTGCGGAAAGCAGTGAAGCAAACGCAAGAGCCTGCGCTCCGCCAAGTGATTGGGCAAGCGGGATTCCGATGATTGCGTGGTTTGAACGAAAGGCGCACTGAATAATTACGCCCTTTTGGTCGCGCTTTTTGATGAAAAGCGCGCTGCAAACAATGCCGACAAGAAGAAAAAGCAAAACGGCAAAAACGCTGTAAACCGCCGCTTTCCAGTTGACAGAACTGAGTGACTTAATTTCGTACACATTGCAAAAAAGCATTATCGGCAAAAACACCCTGAAAACAAGGCCGTTTGCTTTTTTGAAAAAAGCGTCGTCTGCAAAACCGACTTTTTTCAAAAGAAAACCGAGAAGCACCAGCAAAAGAATCGGTGCAACGGCATTAAACGCATAAACAAAAACATCAAACAAAACTATCTTCTCCCGTTATTCGCCGGTTTTTTCGGTTACATTTTTAACAGTCAGCGTTTTTTCGTTAACGGTGAAAGCAATTTCGTAATCGGAAAACATCATATAATATATTCTTTCGCTTTCGTTTTGATAGCCCGGACGCGGGTCAAAAGAAAGCGATTGCACAAGTCCTTCTTTAAGCCTTTGCGGAAAAGATGGCGGAAACTCCGTTTCAAAAACGACCCGAAGCTTTTCCTTTGAAACTTCGTCCGAAAAACCGCCGAGTGCGTCGGGGTGAGAATCGGCATAAGGAAGATACGGTTTCACGTCGTAGACGGGAGTATTGTTCATAAGGTCCGCACCGCTCACAACAATGGCAATTCTGCCGTCCTTTTCTTTTTCAAGGCGAAGAAATTTTACCGAAGAAAGAGCAAGATTGTTCGGCCGAAAAGGCGAACGCGTTGCAAAAACACCCATGCGTTTGTTTCCGCCGAGCTTCGGCGGACGGACGGTCGGAGAAAAGGAATGGTTTTTCACTTCGGAAAACTTCCAAATAATCCAAAGGTGCGAAAAACCTTCTATTCCGCGAAAAGCATCGGGATTGCTGAACTCCTTTTCAAAAACAATCTTCGATTCAACGTTTTCGGCAAGCCCGCTTTGGCGCGGTATGCCGAATTTTTCGGAAAAAGGAGAGCTTACTTTTGCAATGACCTTTATTTCGTCTTTTTCCAAAGTTTTGCACTCCCCTTTCGTTTTGTGTTTTTTCATTTTACCACAAGTTTTTCTTTTTTTCAACGGGACAGGGACACTTAATGTTGCGTTCTTGATTTTTACCGTTATAAATGGTATAATGATTTGAATTGTAAAAAAATTTTCAGAGGTGCTTATTATGATTAAAATTTCTCCGTCAATCCTTTCCTGCGATTATTCAAAAATGGGTGAAGAATTTGAAAGAATGAAAGAATGCGGCGCAGACTGGCTCCATATCGACGTTATGGACGGTCACTTTGTTCCGAACATCACGCTCGGCGCGCCGATCGTCAAATGCATGAGAAGCAGAAGCGACCTTGTTTTTGACGTTCATCTCATGATAAGCGACCCGAAAAAATATATCCCCGACTTTGTCAAAGCCGGGGCGGATATTATAACTTTTCATGTTGAATCGGATTCCCCCGTCGGCGAAACCGTTGACCTTATCCGCGAACTCGGCTGCAAAGCTTCGCTTTCGGTAAAGCCCGGCACTCCCGTTGAAGAGGTTTATCCGTTCCTTGAAAAACTTTCAATGGTTCTTGTTATGACGGTTGAACCCGGCTTCGGCGGTCAAAGCTTTATGCCCGACATGATGGAAAAAGTCAAAAAACTCCGCGCCGAAATCGAAAGAAGAAACCTTGACGTTGACATTCAGGTTGACGGCGGAATCAACGAAGGAAACGCCGGCCTTGCCGTTCAAAGCGGCGCAACCGTTCTTGTTGCGGGAAGTGCTGTTTTCGGTTCAAGCGACCCGAAAAAAACAATTGCAAGTCTTCGCAATCATTGAGCAAGGGTTTCGAGTGCTTTGCTTTTGATCAGGCACTTGCCTGCTTCTTTGATTGAAAGCAGCTTGGCTTCGCTCAAAAAAAGCGGTCTGAGATATTCTGCGGCAACGGCTTTTTGCGCCGGTGTTACCTTTTTCAAAAACAAAAAGAACATTTCGTCAAGAAGATAAAGCTCCGTTTTTTCAATCGGCGGATTTTCTTTGCGAAGTCTTCGCGAAAGGTCAATAAGGTCGTTGATTTCGTTCGTTTTGAAAACAATTGTCTCTTCGCTTTCCTCCGTTCGGCTTTCTTTTCTTTCTTTAAAAATCATCAGACAGCCGCCGAACGAATCCGGCATTACGTCAACTTCAAGCGAAGCACCGTCGGAAACACGGCGGCCGGTTTCAAGCCTGATTTTTTCAAGCACCGAACGGACAAGCCTGCGCGTTTTTTCGTTTGAATAATCAAGCTGTTCATAGGTCATTTCGCTTTTTGAAAGATCTTCTTTCGAAAGCTCAACAAGAATACTTTTTTCGTCAAAGGCATCAATTTTCATCTTCGTTTCTCCTTATGTAGCTGAATTTCGGTTGCTTTTGCCTCCGTGTATAAAATGATACTACCGTTTATGTTAATAATCAACGAACAAATTATGGCAGAAAAATGCCGCGAAAGGAAGGAGAGATTACATTGAACGAAGAAAAAAGAAAAACGTTTTTTGCTTTCGGCGACCCTTTTTTCAATTCGAACCTTGACGCGGTTATTATTGCGTTCTTTTTGCTTGCCGCTTCGTTTTTTCAAAACGGCGTAACGGCATTGCTTAACGCCTTTGTTTGTGTTGTTTCCTGCCTTATCTGCGAATATTTTTCATTCAGGTTCATTTTAAAAAAAGAAAAGCCGCTGTCTGACCTTGATGCTCTCAAAATCGGGCTTTTCACCGCGCTTTTGCTGCCGTCGTGCGTTCCGCTTTATGTTTCGGCAAGTGCGGGCGCGTTTGCGATTCTTGTTTGCAAACTTCCGTTCGGTTCGGCAAAAAACGCTCCGTTTGTTCCCTCTGCGGCGGCAGTGTGCTTTTCTTCGCTTTGTTTTCCGCAGTATGTCTTTTCCTATTCTGCGGCGCCGGAGCTTCAAAAAATTGCTTTTTCTTCTTCTGCGGATTTTGTTAAAGGCACAAGCCTTCTTGAACTGCTTGAAAAAGGTAACGGCATTCGGCCGAACGTTTTTTCCGTAACTTCGCTTTTGTCCGGCGCATATCCCGGCGCTTCCGGTACAGCCTGTGTTCTTGCTCTCTTGGCGGCGGCAATTTATCTTTTGATAAGGCGGTCGAAAAGCCTTTTTTCTTCCGGCGGCTTTGTTCTTTCCTGCACAGTTTTTGCTTTTCTTTTTCCGCGTGTGGAATCGGGAAGAATGATTTCGGTTCTTTGCGAACTTTGCGCGGGGTCGCTGCTTTTTTCGGCCTTGCTTCTTATTAACGACTCACCGTCCGTACCGAAAAAGGGCGTCTATGCATTTCTTTTCGGTGCAGCCGCAGGTATTTTCTGCATGCTTATCCGAATATTTTTGAAAGATGTCGATTCAGGCTGTCTTTCGGTGATGATTGCAAACGCGCTTGTTTTGATTTTTGAAAACAGGAAGAAAGCAAAGCCCTTTAATGAAAAGAAAAGGAGGGCAAGCGTATGAAAAAAGAAAACAACAACAGCCAAAAGCTTAAACTTTCAACCGCACTTTTCAAAGGCAGTTTTATCTATAACCCGATTCTGACGCAGGTTATCGGCATTTGCCCAATTGTCGGCGCGGCAACAACGTTCAAAAACGCTTTGGTGCTTTCGCTTGTTCTTTCGATTACGCTTATTTTTTGCGAAGTTATTTCAAGCCTTGCGCTCAAAAAGGTTGAACGCAACATTCGCGTTTGCCTTTACTGCCTTTTTGCAAGTGTTCCGACTCTTCTTTCCTCGGCGATTATGAGCGACAAGACGCTTTCCGCACTCGGAATCTTTCTTCCGCTTCTTTCGGTCAATGCGATAATTGTCATACGCTGCGAAAAATTCGCCGTTAAAACAAGTGTACGCAACTCTTTTCTTGATTCAATCGCTTCTTCGCTCGGCTTTTCAGCGGTTGCGGTTGTTGTCGGCTTTTTGCGCGAACTTCTTTCATACGGTTCGGTCTTTTCGCTCAAAATTTCGTCGCTCCCCGTTTTTTCGGCGTTTGCGCTTCCGTTCGGCGGACTTGTGGTTCTCGGCTTTCTTGCCGCCGCGCATAAGGGAATTGTGATGAAGTTTTTTCCGGATGAGCTTG
>DKDD01000008.1:0-136 GCA_002451715.1 Ruminococcaceae bacterium UBA6857
CCGTCCATCTGAGCAGCGCCGGTGATCATGTTCTTGATGTAGTCGGCATGGCCCGGGCAGTCAACGTGAGCATAGTGACGCTTTTCGGTCTCATACTCAACGTGAGCGGTGTTAATTGTGATACCACGTTCTCTTT
>DKDD01000008.1:267-3573 GCA_002451715.1 Ruminococcaceae bacterium UBA6857
CCGTGGTCAACGTGACCGATGGTTCCGATGTTAACATGGGGTTTAGTTCTTTCAAACTTTTGCTTTGCCATTGGAATTTCCTCCTTATAATTAGCAATTAATTTACTTTAGTTATTATTCTACCAATAATGCGGCAGAAATGCAAGTACATTTTGAGAAAAAATCAGTCTCTCTTCGCTCTTTCGGTAACAATGCCTTCTGCGATTGACTTCGGAACTTCTTTGTAGCCGTCCGGCTCCATAACATACTGTCCGCGTCCCTGTGTCTTTGAACGAAGGTCGGTTGCATAACCGAACATCTCTGCAAGAGGAACTCTTGCGTTGATCTGCTTAACGCCCGAACGGTCTTCAAAGCCCTGAATCTCGCCTCTTCTTGAGTTGAGGTCGCCGATAACGTCGCCCATGTATTCTTCGGGCATGATTACGGCAACTTTCATGATCGGCTCAAGGAGAACCGGGTTGGCTTTTCTTGCAGCGTCTTTGAATGCCATTGAACCTGCAATCTTGAACGCCATTTCTGACGAGTCGACTTCGTGATAAGATCCGTCATAAAGAGTAACCTTAACGTCAACCATGCTGTAACCGGCAATAACACCGGACTTCATAGCGCCCTGGATACCCTGATCGACCGGAGCGATATATTCCTTCGGAATTGCGCCGCCGACGATGTTGTTGACGAACTCGTAACCCTTTCCGGGGTTGGGTTCAATGTTGATCTTAACGTGACCGTACTGACCTTTACCACCTGACTGACGAGCATACTTCGTATCCGAAGAAGCAGCAGAACGGATGGTTTCTCTGAAAGCAACCTGCGGCTTACCGACGTTAGCTTCAACTTTAAATTCACGAAGAAGTCTGTCAACGATGATTTCAAGGTGAAGTTCGCCCATGCCGGCGATGATGGTTTGTCCGGTTTCTTCGTCTGTATAGCAGCGGAAAGTCGGGTCTTCTTCTGCAAGTTTTGCAAGAGCGATGCCCATCTTTTCCTGACCTGCCTTGGTCTTCGGCTCGATTGCAACGCGGATAACGGGATCCGGGAAGTGCATGGATTCGAGAACGATCGGGAATTTTTCGTCGCAGAGAGTGTCACCGGTGGTGGTGTTTTTGAGACCGACCGCAGCGGCGATGTCGCCGGCATAAACGGTTTCGATGTCTTCTCTGTGGTTTGCGTGCATCTGAAGAATACGTCCCATTCTTTCTCTGTCATCCTTAACAGAGTTATAAACGGTTGTACCTGCGTTAACGGTACCCGAATACACGCGGAAATAGCAAAGTTTTCCTACGAACGGGTCGGTAGCAATCTTGAATGCAAGCGCTGCGAACGGTTCGGAATCGGAAGAATGTCTGTATTCTTCTTCGTCCGTGTCCGGATTGATACCCTTGATTGATTCAACGTCCGTCGGAGCGGGCATAAAATCAACGATGGCATCAAGAAGGGGCTGAACGCCCTTATTACGATAAGCGGTACCGCAAGTTACGGGAACGATTTCGTTCGAAATTGTTCCTCTGCGGATAACCTTTTTAAGCTCATCAACGCTCGGTTCTTCTCCGTCGAGATACTTCATCATGAGATCTTCATCAAGTTCAACGACGTTTTCAACCATTTCCGAATGATACTTTTCTGCAAGTTCCTTCATGTCTTCGGGAATTGCTTCGCGATGGAAGTTTGTTCCGTCGCCGGTACCATACATGATTGCGTCCATTTCAAGAAGATCCACGATTCCGCAGAAGTCGCTTTCAGCGCCGATCGGGAGCTGAATGGGAACAGCCGTGCAGTGAAAACGTTCCTTAATCATGTCAAGAACGCGATAGAAATCGGCACCCATGATATCCATCTTGTTGACGAAAATCATTCTGGGAACCTTATACTCGTCAGCCTGGCGCCAAACGGTTTCAGACTGAGGCTCAACGCCGCCTTTTGCGCAAAGAACGGTTACCGAGCCGTCAAGAACACGGAGCGAACGCTGAACTTCAACGGTGAAGTCAACGTGGCCCGGAGTGTCGATGATGTTAATTCTGTGTTCCTTCCAAAAACAGGTGGTTGCGGCGGAAGTGATGGTAATACCTCTCTCCTGCTCCTGAGCCATCCAGTCCATGGTTGCGGAACCGTCATGAGTCTCACCGATTTTGTGGTTAACGCCGGTGTAATAGAGAATTCTCTCCGTTGTGGTCGTTTTACCTGCGTCGATGTGAGCCATGATGCCAATATTTCTTGTTTTTTCAAGCGAAACTTTTCTCGGCATTTTGACCTCCAAATTTGTTTCAACATATAGACCGGCAAACCTAAGCTGCCGTAAATAAACACACTATTCTGCTTTTCTGAAAGCAGAACAAAATCACCATCTGAAATGAGCGAAAGCCTTGTTGGCTTCTGCCATTTTGTGGGTGTCTTCACGCTTTTTGTACGCTGAACCGGTTTCGTTGACAGCGTCCATAATTTCGTTGGCAAGTCTTTCCTTCATTGTTCTTTCCGAACGCTGACGTGAGTAAAGAGTGATCCAACGAAGACCGAGAGTCTGGCGTCTTTCGGCACGGACTTCGATCGGAACCTGGTAGGTTGAACCGCCGACACGGCGAGCCTTAACCTCCAGAACAGGCATAACATTTTCCATAGCGGCTTCAAAAACTTCAAGCGGCTCCTTGCCTGTTTTTTCTTTGATGATGTCAAAAGCGTCGTACACAATCTTTTGAGCAACGCCCTTTTTACCATCATACATAACACTGTTGATAAGACGTGTTACAAGCTTTGAATTGTAAAGCGGATCGGGCAAAACGTCACGTTTTGCAATCTGGCCTCTTCTTGGCACTGCGCTTCCCTCCTTCATAGTAATGATATCATAGGTACTCGAGTGACAAATTCCCGTCGGCACCAATGCAGAGGCATATACAACTTAATATATATACACTCTTACATCTTGAGCATTTGCTCAGCCTGCAAGAAGATTTGTCAATTCAAACATTCGCATTTTTGCGAAAAAAACTTCTGATTTTGAAAAGTTCAGAATTACTTTTTGGCAGCCTTCGGGCGCTTTGCACCGTACTTTGAGCGGGCCTGCATTCTTCCGTTAACGCCCTGGGTATCAAGAGTACCGCGAACGATATGGTAACGAACACCGGGAAGGTCCTTAACACGGCCGCCGCGGATAAGAACAACACTGTGCTCCTGAAGGTTGTGACCTACGCCGGGAATGTAAGCGGAAACTTCGATTCCGTTTGTAAGACGAACTCTGGCAATTTTACGAAGAGCTGAGTTCGGCTTTTTCGGGGTAGCCGTCTTAACTGCTGTGCAAACGCCGCGCTTCTGAGG
>DKDD01000008.1:3695-14034 GCA_002451715.1 Ruminococcaceae bacterium UBA6857
AACTAACTGATTAAAGGTAGGCAAGTGATAGCATCTCCTTTCTTAAAAATAAATGTTTGCATAAAGCCGGACATGAGCCGAGCTATACAGCATACTCGAATATTTTACACCATGCTTTTCGATTTGTCAACAACTGTTTTTTCAAAAATAACCCGTTTTCGCTTTTTTGTGATGTTGCTCAGTTTGAAGTGATTGCGCTACCCTTTTTGGGTATTTTTGACGAAAAAAATGACGATTAATCATGACAAGGACAGGGAAAACGGCTGTTTCGATTAGCTCGAAACAGCCGTTTGTAATTTTATTCTTCGTCGTTATTCGTTCCCAAAGCGTTCGAGAAGATAAGCTCCATCTCGTTCGGTTCGGATTTGTCAACAACTTCAACGTCGCTGTAGCACTTCATGCCGGTACCGGAGGGAAGAAGTTTACCGATGATAACGTTTTCTTTAAGACCGAGAAGCGGATCAACCTTGCCCTTGATTGCAGCGTCGGTGAGAACTCTTGTTGTCTCCTGGAACGACGCGGCGGAAAGGAAGGAGTCGGTTGCAAGCGAAGCTTTTGTGATACCCATAAGAACGGGAGTAAAGGTTGCTTCGTGTGCTTCTTCGCCGTTTTCTTCTGCCTTTGCTCTTGCGGCTTCGTTCGCCTTTTTGAGGTCGCGCTTGTCAACAACTGCGCCGGGGAGGAAATCTGTGTCACCCGGATCGTCAATCTTGACTTTCTTCATCATCTGGCGTGCGATAACTTCGATGTGCTTATCGTTGATATCAACACCCTGAGTACGGTATGTGCACTGAACCTGGCTGATGAGATAGTCATGAACCGCGCTGACGCCGAGAACATTAAGAACGTCGCGAAGGTCAACCGAACCTTCGGTGAGTGTTTCGCCAACAACAACGTGCTGTCCTTCGGAAACTCTGGGTCTTGCGCCGAATGTGAGGAAGTACTCTCTTCTGTCGCCGGTTTCTTCGTTGGTAACAACGATGTGCGGATTTTTCTTAACGGTTTCGAACGAAACAACACCGTCAATTTCACTGATCATTGCAAGAGTTTTCGGCTTTCTTGCTTCAAAGAGTTCTTCAACACGCGGAAGACCCTGTGTGATATCCGAACCGGAAGCAACACCGCCGGTGTGGAAGGTTCTCATCGTAAGCTGAGTACCCGGTTCACCGATTGACTGTGCGGCAATGATGCCGACTGCTTCGCCGATTGTTACGGGCTTTCCGGTTGCAAGGTCGGAACCGTAGCACTTGATGCAGGCGCCGTGATCGGAGCAGCAGGTAAGAAGCGAGCGGATTGTGATGTGGCGAATCGGTGCGGCGTCTTCCTTGCTCATGCCGCCTTCGATTGCTTTGTTATATTTTGCGGTGAGATATGCGTCAACCTTGTCCGCGTCGGCTTCGGTGAGCATATGGTCGTTATCCATGATGATTTCGCCGGTCTCTTCATCAACAAGATTGTTGAGAAGGAAGCGGCCTTTAAGTCTTTCGGTAAGCGGTTCAAGAACGCGGTTTCCGTCCATGATGTCGTATACTTCAAGACCCTCTGTGCAGCCGCAGTCCTCTTCGCGGATAATAACATCCTGAGAAACGTCAACAAGACGGCGGGTAAGGTAACCGGAGTCTGCGGTACGAAGTGCGGTATCGGCAAGACCTTTACGAGCACCACGCGAGGAAATGAAGTATTCCTGAACGTTAAGTCCTTCACGGTAGTTTGCACGAATGGGAACTTCAATGGTCTTACCTGCGGTGTTCGCGATAAGACCGCGCATTCCGGCAAGCTGACGAAGCTGGCTTTCCGAACCACGGGCACCGGAGTCAAGCATCATATAGATCGGGTTGAATTTATCAAAGTTCTGAGTAAGAGCTTCGGCAACGCGGCTTGTGCAGACATCCCATGCTTTGAGAACTTGTCTTGAACGGTCGGTATTGCTGAGAAGACCTCTGTTATATTTTCTGTTGACTTCGTCAACGATTGCTTCGGTTTCGGCAAGAATTTCTTTCTTGGCTTCCGGAATTGTAGCATCGCAAACGGCAACGGTGATACCGCTCTTGGTTGAATATTTATAACCCTGGCTCTTGATATTATCAAGAACTTCTGCGGTTTTTGCAACGCCGTGAACTCTGATGCACTTGTCAATGATCTTTCCGAGCATCTTTTTGTTAACAAGGGTTTCAACCTCAAGTCTGAAAAGATTTTCGGGGTCGGATCTGTCGATGAAGCCGAGATCCTGCGGAATGGGATTGTTGAAGATAACCTTTCCGAGCGTTGTTTCAACAAGCTTTGAAACGATTTTTCCGTCAACTTCCTTTTCCATTCTGATCTTAATCACTGCGTGAAGGTCGATAACCTTTTCGTCATAAGCCATCTGAGCTTCGTTAACGTCGCGGAATGCTTTGCCTTCGCCCTTTGCGCCGGGCTTAACAAGAGTAAGATAGTATGAACCGAGAACCATGTCCTGAGTAGGAACGGTAACGGGCTTTCCGTCGGAGGGTTTGAGGAGGTTGCCGGAAGAAAGCATGAGGAATCTTGCTTCTGCCTGAGCCTCTGCCGAAAGAGGAACGTGAACAGCCATCTGGTCACCGTCGAAGTCGGCGTTGAATGCGGTACAAACGAGCGGGTGAAGCTTGATTGCCTTACCTTCAACAAGCACCGGTTCGAAAGCCTGAATACCGAGTCTGTGAAGAGTCGGAGCACGGTTGAGCATTACGGGGTGATCCTTGATTACGATTTCAAGGGCGTCCCAAACGCATTTTTCCTGGCGGTCAACGGTTTTTCTTGCGGTTTTGATGTGGGTTGCAACGCCGGTTTCAACAAGGCGTTTCATAACGAACGGCTTGAAAAGTTCAAGAGCCATTTCCTTGGGAAGACCGCACTGATAGATTTTAAGTTCGGGTCCGACAACGATAACCGAACGGCCGGAGTAGTCAACACGTTTACCGAGAAGGTTCTGACGGAAACGTCCCTGCTTACCTTTAAGCATGTCGGAAAGTGACTTGAGCGGGCGGTTATTCGGGCCGGTTACAGGACGTCCGCGGCGGCCGTTGTCGATGAGTGCGTCAACGGATTCCTGAAGCATTCTTTTTTCGTTGCGGATAATGATGCTCGGTGCGCCGAGGTCAAGAAGTTTCTTGAGTCGGTTGTTTCTGTTGATAACGCGACGATAAAGATCGTTGAGGTCGCTTGTTGCGAAGCGTCCGCCGTCAAGCTGAACCATCGGACGAATATCCGGCGGAATGACGGGAACAACGTCAAGAATCATCCATTCCGGGCGGTTGCCGGAATTTTTGAAAGCTTCAACAACTTCAAGACGTTTGAGGATCTTTGCCTTTTTCTGGCCGGAAGCTCCCTCAAGAGCTTCGCGAAGTTCGGCGTCAAGAACGTCGATATCGATTTCGCAAAGAAGTTCCTTGATTGCTTCTGCGCCCATTCCGACGCGGAAGGTTTCGTCGTTATAATAGTATTCCTTGATATCTTCATACTGCTTTTCGTTAATTACCTGGCACTTTTTAACGTTGGGAACCGTGCCGGGATCAATCACGACATAAGCGGCAAAATAGAGAACTCTTTCAAGATCTCTCGGTGACATGTCGAGCATGAGACCGATTCTTGAGGGAATACCCTTGAAATACCAGATATGCGAAACGGGGGTTGCAAGTTCAATGTGACCCATACGTTCGCGGCGAACCTTTGCCTTTGTGATTTCAACGTGGCAGCGTTCGCAGATTTTACCCTTGTGGCGAATCCTTTTATATCTTCCGCAATGGCACTCCCAGTCCTTGAGCGGTCCAAAAATCTTTTCGCAGAAAAGACCGTCGCTTTCGGGCTTGAGTGTGCGGTAGTTGATCGTTTCGGGCTTTGTAACCTCGCCGTATGACCATTCTCTGATCTTTTCGGGTGAAGCAAGACCGATTTTGATTGATTCAAAGGTTATATTTTCCATATTCTTTAAGTCAGCCCTTTCATAGTTAAAATTCAGAAGAAGTATTACTTGTTTCGATTACATGTCATCGGTGTCGGGAACAAAACCGGAATCATAACCGGCATCGTTGACCGTTGGGTTGATTTCATTAAAGAATTCATTGTAATCAAAGGGCTTATCTTCTTTTTCATCTTCGTCTTCGTCGTCATCCTTTTCGGAATCTTCGTCATCGTCATCGAAGTCAAAGTCAAAATCAAGATCGCTGTCATCGTCTTCGATATCACTGTCGTCATCGAGTTTATCGCTATCGCCGAGTTCTTCGTCGTCCTTTCCGGACTCTTCTTCCTCGTCGTTATGCTTGTGATATCTGTGGAGCGAAACGCCCTCATCGCCGTCGATATTCTGCTTGAGGTCGATTTCATTTTCGTCTGCGTCAAGAACTTTGATGTCAAGACCGAGCGACTGGAGTTCCTTGATAAGAACCTTGAACGATTCGGGAACGCCGGCTTTCGGAATGTTCTCGCCGTTAACGATTGCTTCATAGGTCTTGACACGGCCGACAACGTCGTCCGACTTAACCGTAAGAATTTCCTGAAGAGTATAGGCTGCGCCGTAAGCTTCAAGTGCCCAAACTTCCATTTCACCGAAACGCTGGCCACCGAACTGGGCTTTACCGCCGAGAGGCTGCTGAGTAACAAGTGAATACGGACCGGTTGAACGCGCGTGCATCTTGTCATCAACAAGGTGGTGCAGCTTGAGGAAGTACATGACGCCGACGGTTACGTCGCCGTCGAATTTTTCGCCGGTACGTCCGTCGATAAGAGTGGACTTACCGTTTGTTGAAAGGCCGGCAAGTTCAAGCGAAGCTCTGATGTCGTCTTCGTGTGCGCCGTCAAAGACCGGAGTCATAATCTTCCAGCCGAGTTCGCGGCAGGCAAAGCCGAGATGAACTTCAAGAACCTGACCGATGTTCATACGAGAGGGAACGCCGAGGGGGTTAAGAACGATGTCAAGCGGAGTACCGTCTTCAAGGAACGGCATGTCTTCCTGCGGAAGAATACGTGAAACAACACCCTTGTTACCGTGGCGACCCGCCATTTTATCGCCGACCTGAAGTTTTCTCTTCTGGGCAATATAGCAGCGGACAACTTTGTTTACGCCGGGGTTGAGCTCATCGCTGTTTTCGCGTGTAAATTCTTCAACCTTGACAACGATTCCGTATTCGCCGTGGGGAACGCGAAGAGAAGTATCTCTGACTTCTCTTGCTTTTTCGCCGAAGATTGCGCGAAGAAGTCTTTCTTCTGCGGTAAGTTCGGTTTCGCCCTTCGGAGTAACTTTACCGACAAGGATATCGCCGGAATGAACCTCTGCGCCGACGCGGATGATACCTCTTTCGTCAAGGTCTTTGAGTGCGTCGCCGACGTTCGGAATATCGTTTGTAATTTCTTCGGGTCCGAGTTTTGTGTCTCTTGCTTCAAGTTCATATTTTTCAATGTGAATTGAAGTATAAACATCGTCGCGGACAAGCTTTTCGTTGATGAGAACGGCGTCTTCGTAGTTATAGCCTTCCCATGTCATAAAGCCGATGAGTGCGTTTTTACCGAGGCTGAGTTCGCCGTGGTCGGTTGCGGGACCGTCCGCAACAACCTGACCTTCTTCAATAACGTCGCCGACCGAAACAACCGGACGCTGATTGATGCAGGTACCCTGGTTTGAACGCATGAATTTTATGAGGTTATAGCTTTCAACAACATTATCTTCGCCGAGAACATCAACTCTGTCCGCACTGACATAGATGACCTTACCGGGCTTTCTTGCAAGAACGCAAACGCCGGAATCGGTTGCGGCTTTGTATTCCATGCCGGTTCCGACCATCGGTGAATCGCAGGTAAGAAGAGGAACAGCCTGGCGCTGCATGTTTGAACCCATGAGGGCGCGGTTTGCGTCGTCGTTTTCAAGGAACGGAATGAGCGCGGTTGCAACGGAAACAACCATCTTCGGCGAAACGTCCATGTAATCGACTCTTGACGGTTCAATTTCAAGAAATTCGTCGCGGTGGCGGGCATTGACCTTTCTTCTTACGAAATAGCCGTTTTCGTCAAGCGGTTCGTTCGCCTGTGCAACGGTGTATTCGTCTTCAACGTCTGCGGTCATGTATTCATATGTGTCAAGAACTCTTCCGGTCTCTTTGTCAACCGGGCGGAACGGAGCTTCGATGAAGCCGTATTCATTGATTCTTGCAAATGTTGCGAGATAGGAGATAAGACCGATGTTCGGACCTTCGGGAGTTTCAATCGGGCACATTCTTCCGTAGTGGGAGTAGTGAACGTCTCGAACTTCAAATCCGGCGCGGTCTCTTGAAAGTCCGCCGGGGCCGAGAGCCGAAAGACGGCGCTTATGAGTAAGTTCGGCAAGGGGGTTGTTCTGATCCATGAACTGAGAAAGCGGAGAAGAACCGAAGAACTCTCTGACCGCCGCAATAACCGGACGGGTGTTGATGAGAGCCTGCGGAGTAACCTTTTCCGGCTCCTGAGCCTGAAGGGTCATTCTTTCCTTAACAACTCTTTCCATTCTTGAGAAACCGACGCGGAACTGGTTTTGAAGAAGTTCGCCGACGGAGCGGATACGTCTGTTTCCGAGATGGTCGATATCGTCTGCGTTGCCTACGCCGCAGGCAAGGCAGTTAAGATAGTTGATTGAAGCGAAGATATCGTCAATGATGATATGCTTCGGAATAAGTTCGTCCTTTTTGCTTTCAAGAAAAGCGAGTTTTTCTTCCTTTTCCATGCCTTCTGTTGTGGGAAGGATGTCCATAAGAACGGTATAGCGAACGTTTTCGTTGATTCCTGCTTCGCAAAGTTCTTCTTTTGTGAATTCGGTAAAGTAAGGCTTGATGTCAACCATCTGGTTCGAAATAACCTTGACGGGTTCGTCGCGGCCTTCAACAAGAACATATGCAACCTTTGCGCCGGACTGAGCAACTTCCAAAGCGCGTTCTTTGGTCATAAGTTCGCCTTCTTCGGCGATGATTTCACCGGTATACTCGTTGACGATCGGGGCGGCAAGCTTGAAGCCGCGGATACGGTCAAAGAGCGAAAGCTTTTTGTTGTATTTATATCTTCCGACTCTTGAAAGGTCATAGCGGTGGTCATCGAAGAAAAGACCTTCAAGGTGGCTTTGGGCGCTTGAAAGTGTCGGCGGTTCGCCGGGACGAAGCTTTTTATAAACCTCAATGAGGGCTTCTTCCATGTTTCTTGTTGCGTCTTTTTCAAAAGTGGCTTCGATTCTTTCGTCGTTGCCGAAGAACTCACGGATATCGTTGTTGGTGTTGAGTCCGAGAGCGCGGATAAACGTGGTGATGGGGATCTTTCTGTTTTTGTCGATACGAACAAAGAAAAGGTCGTTCTGGTCGGTTTCATATTCAAGCCATGCGCCGCGGTTGGGGATGACTGTTGTTGTGAAAAGCTTTTTGCCGGTGACGTTGTGTGTCATGCCGTAATACACGCCGGGCGAGCGGACAAGCTGAGAAACGATAACGCGTTCGGCGCCGTTAATAATGAACGTTCCGCTGTCTGTCATAAGCGGGAAGTCGCCCATATAAACTTCGCTTTCTTTAACTTCGCCGGTTTCTTTGTTATAAAGTCTTGCCGTAACGCGCATCGGGGCGGAATAGCTCACATCGCGCTCCTTGCATTCTTTGACGGAATACTTCGCCTTTTTCTCCATTCTGTAGTCAACGAAGCTGAGGCTGAGATTTCCGCTGAAATCGGTGATGTCTTCAACATCTCTGAGGACTTCTTTAAGACCGACTTCAAGGAACCATTTGTATGAATCCTTTTGAACCTGAATAAGGTTCGGCATCTTCATAACCTCTTGAATTTTTCCAAAGCTTTTTCGAACATTGGTTCCGAGCTTCACATCGGTTACATTGACCATTCGCTTAATCACTCCACGTTATATATTTGCCTTTCGCGGCATACGCTGTGCTTCCTGCACAGAAAATTGCAAAAATCTATTGACTTTTTTCTGCATTAATGCTATCATGCTCTTGGAAGATAAAAGAAGAGAATGACGCACTTTCGCATAATATGTTCTGATATGATATCACAAACCGCTTTGAAAAGTCAAGCGGTTTCTTTTAATTTTCGGAGTATTTTTTGAATTTTTTTCGATTTTTTGCCTGTTTTTGATTGTTTTGTTCCGATTTATCACAAATTAGCATAAAAAGACCGCTTTCGTTTGCCGAAAAGTTCAATCTTCAAAGCAGACGAAAGCGGTTTTTGTTTTTGTTAAATTTTTATTTTTTGTAAGAAAACGCGAGGAGCAGTGGATAAATTTAGCGTTTTGGTTTTGCCGCTTTTTTTTTAAAAAGCCGTTCAAAAAAAGTTTTTTCGGTTTCTTTTTGCGCCGTTTTATCGGGTGCTTCCTTTTCGGTGCAAACGCTTTTTTCGCACTCAAAGCAAACCTGCCTGCCCTCCGGAATTTCTTTTCCGCACATGAGGCAGTATTCCGATTTTCCGATATACAATCTCTTCTTCAAAAAAATTCTCCTTAAAATATCTTCTCCCTTTAAAACAACCGTTCGGACAAAGTGCATACATAATAATATATAAATCGTTTTGATTATGTCGAAAAAACACGAAAGTTTTTATTTTTTTCAAAGGTACGCATTATGCCGTATTATCATTGTTTAGTTTACATTTTAGCGGATTTCACACTAAAAGTCAACAGCGGATTTTCCGCTACATATAATATACTCGGTGATGAGTATGTACAAAAGAATACGAGATCTTCGCGAAGACAAAGACCTGACGCAAAAGCAAATTGCTCAAATTCTTGCCTGCAGCCAGCGCGTATACAGTGATTACGAACGCGGTGTGCTTGACATTCCGACGGAAATTTTAATCAAACTTTCGCGCTTTCACGGCGTTTCGGTCGATTATATTCTCGGCCTGACGGATGTTGAAAAGCCTTATAAAAGCTCTTTTGAAAAGTAAAAACCGAACGCTTGACAAAAGTTTTGCCGTGAGTATAATTATAATGAAAAAAGCCGCAAAAGCGGCAAAATCTGTTTTGTTGGTATTAATAACCGCATTCGTTCCTGAATCCGAGGCGGTTATTTTTTGTTATTCATTACCGGATTGGAGAGATCGAATGGACAGTTACAAAACCCTTGAAAAAAGTTCAAGCGATGAATTTATCGTCAAAAAATCGCGCTTCATCGGTTACGCCGCACCGGTCACAACGAACGAAGAGGCCGTTGCGTTCATCAATTCGATCAAGGCGAAGCACCGCGACGCAACACACAACGTTTATGCCTACTGCCTTCGTGACGGACAGATTCGCCGCTACAGCGACGACGGCGAACCGCAGGGAACGGCGGGACTTCCCGTTCTTGACGTTTTGCTCAAAGAAAACGTGACGGACTGCGCGGTTGTTGCAACAAGATACTTCGGCGGAATACTGCTCGGAGCAAGCGGTCTTGTCCGTGCATATACGCACACGGCAAAAATCGGAATCGACAGCGCAAAAATCATCACGATGGCACCGTGCAAAATTGCAAACCTTGTTTGCGACTATACTTTTTACGGAAAACTTCAAACAATCATTGCGGCATTCGGCGTTTCGGTTGAAGACACGGATTTTGCCGACAATGTGCGCCTTACTTTAAAAATACCGTCTGACGTTTTTGAAAAATTCGATGCCGAGGTTTTTGACAAAAGCTTCGGAAAACTCCGCGCAGAAGTGACGGAAGAAAAATTTTCGAAAATTTAGGGGGAAAAGCAAGAAAAAGCTGTATATACTATTAGACGAAAAGAGGTGCTCAAATGGACGAAATCAGACTCAAAACCCTTGAAAACGAAAAAAGGAATCTTTCGCGCTTTGCCTTTCTTTGCGAAAACACAAAGGGACGCGAAAGGCCGGAAGAAGAATGTGCAATCCGAACGGCTTTTCAGCGCGACAGGGATCGAATAATTCATTCGAGCGCTTTCCGCCGCCTTAAACACAAAACGCAGGTTTTTCTTTCGCCCGACAGCGACCATTACAGAACAAGGCTCACTCATACTCTTGAAGTTGCGCAGATTGCGCGAACAATTGCAGTCGGTCTTTCGCTCAACGAAAATCTTACCGAAGCGATTGCACTCGGTCACGATCTCGGCCACACCCCGTTCGGTCATGCCGGCGAACGTGCCTTAAACGCGGTCATGAGCGGCGGCTTCCGCCACTATGAACAAAGTCTTCGCGTTGTTGACGTGACCGAAAAAGAGGGAAAAGGGCTTAACCTTACATATGAAGTGCGTGACGGAATCGTTTGCCACACACGCGGAAAAGAAGCCGACACTCTTGAAGGCAGAATAGTAAAACTTGCCGACAGGATCGCATATATCAACCACGACATCGACGACGCCGAAAGAGGCC
>DKDD01000113.1 GCA_002451715.1 Ruminococcaceae bacterium UBA6857
CATCCCCGCCAATCCGCAATCGGACTTCCGTTTATTGCAAAAAGAACATACGACGAAAAAGAGTATGAGATTTCGGAATACACAATGAGCGAAATAATAGCGTCGGTTTATGATATGATTGAAGAAACCGGAAATAAAGAGGGGATTCTTTTTCTTGACGAGATAAACTGCGTTTCCGAAACGCTTGCTCCCGCAATGCTTCAGTTTTTGCAATATAAAATATTCGGCCGTCATTGCATCCCGGAAGGCTGGATAGTTGTTACGGCGGGAAATCCGCCCGAATATAACAATTCGGTAAGAGAGTTTGATATCGCGACACTGGACAGACTTAAAAAAATTGATGTTGAACCTGTTTTTGATATTTGGAAAGAATATGCATATAATTCGGGCGTCCATCCTTCAATTATAACTTATCTTGAAATCAAAAAAGACGACTTTTACAAAATCGAAACGACTGTTGACGGAAAAAGTTTTGTCACGGCGCGCGGTTGGTGCGATCTTTCGGTTATGATTCAGCTTTATGAAAAGAACAACATAAAAGTTGACGAAAAGCTTATTTCTCAGTACCTTCAAAATAAAAAAATCGCAAAGAATTTTTCGGTTTACTATGATCTGTGGAAGAAATATAAGTCGGATTATCAAATCGGTAAAATCCTTTCCGGCCTTGCGGATGAAAACATAAAAGTTCGTGCAAAAAGTGCCAAATTCGATGAAAGGCTTTCTCTTCTCGGCTTGATCATCAGCCAAATTACCGGCGAATTAAAATCGGTATGTGTTGAAGAAGATGTATTGCGCCGGCTTTTAGTTTGTTTGAAAACCGTTAAAACGGCAATAGATTCCGAAAATCCGGATGCTTTGAATGAGATCAACAAAGAGATAAAAAATCTGAACCGGGAAAAACTTAACGGTGACCGTTCCAACACAATGTCAAAGGATAAAGCCGCCGTAATCATGCACACGCAACGTTATCTTGAAGAAATCCTGAAAACGATCAAAGAAGAAAAACCGAACTCCGGTAAAGCTGTTCTTTCAATTATTAAAGCAAGATTTGACGCTCTTGCAAAGCAACTCAAAGTAAACTCGGAGGCTGCGGGGAAAAAACTTTCCAATGCTTTTTTTGTTCTGCGAAGAAGTTTTCGGCGAAGATCAGGAAATGCTGATTTTTGTAACGGAACTTACAATGAACAGCTACAGTGCGCGGTTTATCAGTCGTTACGGCTGCAAAGAGTATTTTAAGCACAACAACACTCTTTTGCTTTATGACAGACAAAAGGAGATTATTGAACAGTTGCAGAAATTAGAACTTTGATTGCCGACTTGGTTTGACAAAATACAATAATGGGCATTGCTGAACTTATCAACAATGCCCATTAATTATTTTCGGCTTATTTGCTGTTTAATCTTACCTGCAACCGATCCAGGTCTGCCTGCTTGAAATTATTCGGATTTATCCCGCATTTATAGCAGTGAGAATCAAATGTTTCTCGATCAATATTTTTAAGTTCCGTTGAAAGCAGGGATTGAGCCACACGCTCAATATGTTCATCACTGATACCGTTGTATCCGGCATCATCGATTGCGGCCAATTGCCAAGGAGCAAACATTATTATGCCTCTTTTCTGCGGATTATTTAACGCGATATGTTTGTCAATGAAAAATCAAGGGTTTCGATTATCGGCTGCTTTTATTAAAAGCATATCTTGTTTCCGCCTAACATATCGGCATATTCTTCTTTGCATGTTAAGAAAATTACCTGGTGGCGTTTTGAACATTCTTTGATCAGCCGGCAAGCTTGATCGGTTCGTTCTGCATCCATGTTGGTAAACGGATCGTCAAAAACAATTACGCCTCCGCCTTCGGGGAACAGATGATCAAAAACCGCAAGCCGAAAAGCAAGCGACACGGTTTCTTTTGTGCCTTCCGAAAGTTTTCCGTAATCAATTATTCTGTTGTTGCTGTAAATATTCATGTTCAGCTTGTCCATTTCAGGAAACTCGGATGAAACTTTGCCGTCGGAAACAACGGAAAGATAGTCGGTAAAGCTTTCAGCAATATCTTTCATAGGATTGTTATGAAGAATCTCTTTTTGCTTGCCGAATACTTCTGAAATGTGCATCCAGTGTTTGAGAAGAGATTTTTCTTCATTAAAGAATATTTCCGCCTTTTTAAAATTATCGATGGGATCACCGGAAATATTCTCTTTATAGCTTTCAACTTTACTTATTGCAGAAGTTTTAACAGTGAGTGCGGTTTCGCGCAGCTTTTGTTTGAATTTCAAATCATTTTGCAAAGCGGAAAGGTGGGCGTCCGGATCGCTGATGTTGATATATTCGGTCGGGATATCATCAAAAACGGAAATTGATTCTTGAACTTTTTTAAGCTCTGCTTCAAGGTCAAAAGCTTTTGCTTTTAAGTCATTGATACTGCCGTAGTCGGAAACATATCCGTCCGATACGGCACTTTTTGCAGCGATAAAACCGGTGAGATCCCGAACGTTACAGATTTTTAAAATATCATTTTCAATTTCGGACTTTGAACGCACCGGGCAATTGATTTCAGATGCCGCGGCCTCAAGTTCTTCATATATATCGGTTCCAAGCAAGACGGAGAGTCTGTTTTTTGCAAGCTCGGTTTTTGCTTTTGTGTCAGAAACCGTTTTCCGAAGGTCTTTGAGGGCGTTTAAATCATTTACTTCATACTTTGCAAATATATCGGCAATCAGTTTCTTTTGCTTTGAAATCTGCGTTTCAACATCGGCAGCGTCAATATCGGCCGGGGACAATTGCATTTCCAGTACATCCGGAACCGTAATCTTTACCGCTTCTGTAATCGAAGCGACTCCGTCAATAATATCAACCTGTTTTCCGGTGAGCAAAGACGTAATTTCGGCTGTTTTATTGTTAAACATATTGAGTGAAAGATTAAGATTGACACCGCAAAGTTTGTTTTCAAGCGACATTATATTTTGCTGTGCATTTTCAACCTGTAAAATTTCACTGCCGTTCGGGCTTTCAATGCCGTCGGTTTTGGCATTGAGTTCATTTATTTCGTCAACAATTTCTTTTGCGCTTTCAAATTTATTCAGCAGTTCGCGATTTGCTTTTTCTGCTTGAAGTTTCTTTGCTTCTTCAAGTGTTACGGCAAGCTCGGGCCAATTTATAAGCACTTCTTTGATTTTTGAAAGTTCT
>DKDD01000101.1:0-3295 GCA_002451715.1 Ruminococcaceae bacterium UBA6857
CATGAATCGGTCTTTTTAACGTTGAGGTTGAGCGCTTTTGCAAAACCTTTGTCGAAAAGATAGATATTGAGAACATCGTTTGCAACAGTCCAAACATTTTTTCCGCTTCCCGGACCGTAGCCGAGGTCAAGAATAATGTTTGCGGCGTATGCAAGATAATCGCCGAGAACGTTTTCATATGTTGCGGCTTTTTCGTTAACGGGGATATTGTTCTTCTTTGCGGCAAGAATGAGAACAACTTTGAGCGCTTCGGAAAGATCTTTGCAGTTTGCAACCGCCGCGGCGTATACGCCGACTTCGGAATCGCTTGCGCTCACCTCTGAAACACTGTTAAGAATGTACTTGAGAATATCAACAGGCTTTGCGTTTTCGTTGCCGAAAAAGTGTTTTGAAACATATTTCAAAAGCTTTTGATAGTTCTGACCGAGAAGTTTGATGTCTGTTCCGTTTGTCCAGCCGTCAAATTTCGGGAAGAATTGGCAAACAACATAGCCGTGAATGTTGTTGAGCTGTGCTTTGAGTCCTTTTGAAGAATCGAGCGGAAGATTATCGGTGTCGATGTTTTCTCCGTTAAATTCCATGATTTCGGAAAGTTTTTGAAGTGCTTCGCCGTTTGCTTCAATATGAATGCTCTTGATGTCTTCAACAAAATAATCTTCCCAGCCGCATTCGAGAACAGCCGAGAAAAGCTGGTCAACGGTGATTCCTTTTTGAAGTTTGAGACCCGGAAGATACTTGTCAAGAAGTTTCGGAATAAGTTCTTCAAAAACAAAAGCGTCAAAGTCTTTTACTGCTTTTGCGTATGCCGCGTTGTAATTTTCCGCGTCGTTGTTTTTGTCATGGATGAGACCGACAAGAAGACCTTTCACAATTCCGGAAACGCCGTCTTTGCCGAGGATCTCGTCAAGTTTGACAACGCCTTTGAGCACACCGAGGTCGATTGAATTGTCAACAACCTTTGCAATGATTTTTGCGTTTGAGCCGAGAAGGTCAATAAGACCGTAAAGAATTTCAACGTCGTTTTTCGGGCGTTCAAGCTTGGTTTTCCATTTTGAAAGGTCAAGATTGCCGATATCGCCGAGCGCAAGTTTTGCCGCGGCGGCAACAAGCTTATTGCCGAAAGTGTCCGCAAGCATATCAAGCGACCTGCAAACTCCGTTAACACTGCGAAGGTCGATTTCAAGCGAAACTTCCGGAGTGATAAGAGTTTTTTTGACAATTACGACTTTGTAGTAGATATCCTGCTCTTTGAGAATGCTGTCAACATAATCGAGGGCAAATTTTGTGTTTTCTGCGTTTGTGGTTGAGAGGAAGTACTGAGCGCCGAGCGAGGGTGCTTTTTCTTCGTCGTCTGCGGCAAAGGCGAGCGTTGTTGCCGAAAATGCCATCAAAACGCAAAGAACAATGCAGAGCACTCTTTTCAATGTTTTGTTCATGTGTATTTGCCTCCTAAAAAAGAATTTGACGCCGTTGTATTAGGTATTTTTGAAGTGCGGCACCCGGCTGTCAAAAGTGCTGTTCAACGTAATAATACAACATTTCGTCTCGCTTCGTCAACATGATATGACAAAAAGAATTAAAATTTTTAAAAAATTGTAAATTACGAAACAATATTCATATTTTTGTCTGAAAACAGGAATAATTTGCCAATTAAACAAGCCGAAGAAAACCGAACACAATAAGCGTTTGTTTTTCTTCGGCAAAAATCAAAAGTCCGTAAGAATTATCGTAAGGTCGTTCACGTTTGTTCCCGTCGGACCGGTCACGATAAGGTCACCTGCGGCTTTGAGTGCATTATATGAATTGTTGTTTTCAAGCTCCGTTTCCGGGTCAAGACCTGCGTTTTGAATTTTAAAAAATGTTTGTCCGTCGGCAATTCCGCCTGCGGCGTCGGTCGGTCCGTCTGTTCCGTCGGAGCCTGCACAAGCAAAAACAATGTTTTCTTTTCCGCAAAGCCGAATCGCGGCGGCAAGTGCCATTTCCTGGTTTCTTCCGCCGAGGCCGTTGCCTTTGAGCGTTACCGTTGTCTCTCCGCCGAAAATATAGGCACGTTTTCCGCACTTTTCTTTGACGGAGGAAATGAGCTTTTCCGCCGTATCTCTCGCCTCACCCGTAAGTTTTCGAAAAGATTCTTCAACAAAAAAGCCGAGTTCTTTTGCACGTTCTTCCGCCGCAGAACAAAGCGAATTGATGTCTCCGACGAAAAAGAAACCGCCGTCATTGATCGGTAAATTATCTTTTTCTTTTGAAAGCGAAGAAAAAAGTTCGCGGTATTCGGGAAGATATCGGTTGGCAATTGCTTTGATTTCATCCGCACCGAGCAAATCGGGAACGGTGATTCCGGAAGCGATTACGCTTTTGTTGTTTGAAAGAACATCGGAAAGCGCAAGCGTAATAACCTTTGCGGGGTAGATTTTTTCGGCGAATTTCCCGCCTTTAACAAGTGAAATGCTGCGCCTTATTGCATTAATTTCGTCAATTTCCGCACCGCGTGCAAGAAGTTTTTCTGTAATGTCGCGCTGTGTTTCAAAAGGAACCGTACTTTTTTCAAAAAGTGCGCTTCCGCCGCCGGAAAGAAGAACAATTGCAGTGTCGTTTTCGCCGAGCGTTTCGGCAAGGGCAAGGGCTTTTTCCGCCGCAAGAACACTGTTTTTGTCGCTTACGGGGTGCGCAGCTTCAATAACTTCAAAGTTATTCGCCGAAAAACCTTTTGCGTGGTCATATTTTGTTACAACAAGACCGCGATCGATTCGGCTTTCAAAAAAATCCGCCGCAGCGCTTGCCATCGGTACGGCCGCTTTTCCGATAGCGAAAACAAAAAGTTTTCCGTAAAAAGAAATGTCGAGCGTTTTAAGAAGTTCAAGCGTACTGTCATAAGGGTCTGCACTTTTTATCGCACAGTCGATTATATCAAGGGCATCGCGTTTAAGGCTTTCGGTTTTCATTTTTCCGCTCCGTTCATTTCTTTAAAAATAATTTTACAGGTGCGTTCGCCCTCATCAAAAAGAAAAATGTGTCCCGAATTATTAAAGGTATAAAAATGCATGTCGGGAAAAATCGACAAAAGCTGTTTCGATTGGTAATACGGCATGGTTTTGTCCGCGGTACCCCAAATCGTGCAGACCGAAACGCCGTTCTTCGCCGTTTTAATATAATTTGAAACAGTGATATCCGGGCGCATAAGCGTGTTGCGAAGACTTGAAAGCGTTGCCGCAAGAAAGCCTTTGTACCTTGCGCCTTCGGCAAATTTTTCAAGGTAGTAATCGGTTTCGTCTTTGCTGAAAAGAAGTTCCGA
>DKDD01000101.1:3354-3857 GCA_002451715.1 Ruminococcaceae bacterium UBA6857
AGTTTTCCGCCGAGAGTTTTGAACATTATTTCGCCGAGAAACGGCTTTTGCGCCATTTTCATATAAAACGGAGCCTTATATTCCATTCCCGCCGGAGCAAGAAGAAAAAGCTTTTTGATTTTTTCCGGATACTTTGCGGCAAAGGCGGTAACAACTGCACCGCCCATCGACGTTCCGAAAAGAAAGAACTTTTCGCCCGGCAAAAGAGCGTCCGTAAGTTCTTTGAGCTGGCGCGCAAAAAGGTCGGGCGTATAGTCTGCCTTGACCCTTTCGGAAAGACCGCGACCCAAAAGGTCATAACGAAGAACCTTGTATCCCTTTTCAACAAGGAATGCAAAGATTTTGTCATAGATGAAGTACGGCGTGGCATAGCCGTGAACCAAAACAACCGCTTCTTTGTTTCCTTTAAGTTCGTAATGCGTTTCGCCGCACGGAAGTTTTATAAACGAACCGGAATATTTTTTCTTTTCGCTTTGAGTAAGCTCAAATTTTTCAATGTTTCC
>DKDD01000071.1:0-7073 GCA_002451715.1 Ruminococcaceae bacterium UBA6857
GTCCGTTGTTCTCAAATCTCCGGAATACGCTTCAAAGGCACAGGTTGAATATATCAGTTCACTTTGGCAGGAGCTTGAAGACGCAATCTATTCCGAAAACGGAACAAACTCGCTCGGAAAGCACTATACAGATTATATCGACCTTGAATCGTTTGCAAAAATGTTTGTGATCGAAGAGCTTACGATGGATATCGACGCAGGTCTTTCAAGCTGCTATTTCATCAAAGACAATAAGAGTGATAAGATCATTGCTTCTCCGGTTTGGGACTTTGACCTTGCTCTCGGTTCAACCAATTGGGAAAAATTCGGCGTTGCACTCAACGACCCGACAAGGTGGTTTGCCGGAAACGGATATATCAGCGGAAACGACAACGCAACCGGCAAAACTTTCAGAACGATTTTTGCCGAACTTTGCAAACATGACGATTTTATTGCTGCCGTTAAAAATGAATGGAACGAAAATGCAAAATCAAATCTCGGCGAAGAAAAAATCGCTTCTCTTCGCGCTCTTGCTATCGAAATCAGAGCTTCGGCAACAATGGATAACTATTTCTGGCGCCGTCAGCTTGACAGCAGCTATGAAACCGTTTCGGGCGCATTTGACAACTATGTTGATTATCTTATCGAATTTATCGAAAACCGTACCGCAGCACTTTCAAAAGGCTTTGCCGATAACGGTGCAATGCTTTATTACGACGCAAACGGCGGCTCGGGCGTAACGTTCAACTCGGAAATTGCTTCTGTCGGTGAAAAAGTCGGCGTTGCTTCAAACTCGTTCGAAGGCGCAACAATGCAATACATATTCAACGGTTGGAACACTGCAAAGGACGGCAGCGGAAAATCATACGCTCCGGGTGACGAAATCACCCTTGATGGCGAAAAAACCGTTCTTTACGCACAGTGGAAAAAGGTCAGCTTCTTCAGAGCAAACCTTATCAAGCTCATTGAATTCATTAAAGCGATTTTCGCAAGGATCAAACAGCTTTTCGGAAAATAATTTTGTAAATAACGCCTTCGGGCGGTGTAAATAATCATTCATTTATTTCAAGAAAGGAATGTGGCAGAAAAATGAAAAACAAGACCCTTAAAAAGGCAATTGCTTCGTTTTTGTGTTTGGTACTGATGTTCTCAACGGTTGCAATCGGCGTTTCTGCGATTGATTTTACCGCACCGAGCGACATGTTCCTCATCTCAAAAACAGAAAGCAAAATTGCTCCGGGCGTAACGGAAAATAAAATCGTTACCAACGGAAAAGACGGCGACAGCCAGGTTATGGGCTACGCTGTTGAAGTTGACCTTAAAACCAAAACAACCGGTTTCGCAGTCGGCTATAACGACTACGACGGAACCAAATGGAAAATGCAGACTGTAAGAAGACAGGCTGCCGCAATTGAAAAAAAGCGCGGCGTTAACGTTGTTGCTGCTTTCAATGCCGATATTTATAACATGCAGACAGGTGAACCCACCGGCTGCCTTGTTATGAACAACAGGGTTTATAAAGCAGGTATCGGCCGTCCGTATTTTGCAATCATGAAAGACGGTACCCCGAAAATCGGTTCAAGCATGACCCAGGAAATTCTCAACAACTGTACCGAAGCGGTTTCCGGTTTCTTCACTCTTGTTGAAAACGGACAGAGAACCGGCATGGGTGCTTCGGACGACGGTCTTGTTCCGAAAACCGCAGTCGGCATTAAGGCTGACGGCTCCGTAATCATGTATGTTGCCGACGGACGTAACTATCCCGTTTCGGTCGGTCTCAGCAACAAAAAGCTTGCAGACATCATGCTCGGCTTCGGTTGCGTAGATGTTCTTAACCTTGACGGTGGCGGATCAACAACCTATGCCGCAAAGTACGAAGGCAGCACTTCTCTTGAAGTTGCAAACAACCCCTCCGACGGTGTTGAAAGAAACGTTGCTTCGTCACTTTTCATTCTTTCAAGCGCAAAGCCGACAGGCGAATTTGACCACGCTTCAATGCTCCCGAATAACGAACTTTACACTCCGGGCTCAACCGTTCAGTTCTCTGCAAAGGGCGTTGACTCTGCAGGTTCTGCGGCTGAACTTCCTGCTGATGGAAAATTCGTTCTTGACGCGGAAAGCGCCGCTCTCGGCACAATCACCGATGACGGTCTCTTCACTTCAAACGGAACCGTCGGCGAAGTTAAGGTTAACTATGTTACCGGCAATGCTGTTTGCGGAACAACGAGCGTAAATGTTGTTGTTCCCGATACTCTTTATGTTCCTAATCATGAAATTTCTCTCGGCTTTGAAGATACGACCGATTTCGGAATCATTGGAAAGTATCAGAGCAGAACTGTAAATATGAAAGCCGGCGACCTCAATTGGGCGATTGCCGATTTTGACGGCAACGACCTCGGCGAAACCGCAGGTACATTTGACGGCCTTACCTTTACCACTCTTGACGGCGTAACCGTTAACGCAAACGTTACTGCAACGCTTAAGTTTGACTCAAAAGTTTCTGTAACTATTAAAACTATCATCGGCGCAATGCCGGTCGTTATGTATGACTTTGAATACACAACCGACAAGGAAGAGGCCGAAAACAGCAACGGCGAACTTAAGTATATCCCGTCATACAGACTTCCGCGTTTTGACCGTTCAATCGGAACTTCAAGCTCGCAGCAGGCTGCCGAATTCTATGAGCAGGGTTATCCGCTCTATAGCTGGCCGAACGGTTCACTTACCGACCAGGATTCGATGAAATCGACCATCGTTTCAAAAGATGACGGCGAACCCGTTCGCTTCGGCAATAAGTCGCTCAGAATCGACTATGACTATTCTTCATATAACGGTTCTTCAAACTCAAATAACTATCTTCGTGTAACAACCCCGGACTATTATTTTGAAGGTTCACCGACAGCTATCGGTGCTTGGGTATATGTTCCCGAAGGAACTTCAAACTTTGTACTTTATCTCAACTGTAGTAACAAAGACTATGATTACTGTAATATGCCTGTTACAAGAGTAGTCGATCCCTCAACCGGAGCAGAAGTGCTCAGCGGTATCAATTGGACCGGATGGAAATATGTTGAGTTTGATCTTTCGGATACGGTACTTGCCTCGAACGCAGGTTCGGCAAAAGCCCCGTTCGGATTCTATCAGGGTTGCGGTGTATTCTGGATTTCATATCAGAGCGGAAACGGTTATGGCGACAGAACCGCTTCAAGAATTTATCTTGATAATATTCAGCTTATCTACGGCGCAAATGTTGACGATACCGTAAACCCGGAAATTCTTTCAATGCATTCAGTCGGAAAGAACATTAATAAGGACGGCAGCACTGTTTTTGAAAAGGCTACCAACGCGTTCACCGCAACATTCAAAGATGATGACGGAAAGTATGCAACAGGTATTGATCCCGATGAAGTAAAGATGTATATTGACGGTGTTGATGAAACCGAAAACTGTACTATCGTTGAAACCGACGGCGAAATCATTCTTTATGATAAGACCCTTTCGGACGGCGTTCACAGCATGACCGTTTCCGTTGCCGATAAGTTCGGCAACAAGACCGAAGAAACACGATATTTCACTGTTGACGCAAACCAGGGAAAGACGGAAGTTTCCTTTATTGCTGAAAACGCTCCGGTTCTCGGCAACGACTTTGTTCTTGATGTTGTTGCAACCGACAACACTGTTGAATCGGCAAACGTCGAACTTAAGGTGCTTTCAAACTTTGTTAAATATTGGAATACATTTAAGGTTGAAGCTGGAGAAAATTACTCTCTTGACGGCGAAGCAACCTATGACGCAAAAGACGATATAATCGGCTTTAAAGCAAACAAGAAAGCCGATGCTTCTTCAGACAGCAATGTAATCGCAAAGGTAATCATTTCAATTCCGACCGATGTTCCCAAGGGACTTGAAGCAACTTACAGAGTTGCAAAGGGCGCACTTACCTTTACAGACGGTTCAAAGGGTTCGTTCTCCGGAAAGATTACCGTAACCTGCTCTTCAATACTTGAAATTGAAATCGAAACAATGGTTGTCGGCTCTGCGGGCGGTTACATTGACGTTACCGACAATGACGGAAATGTCGTTGCTGGTGCAAACATCTATACAAGCGACAATACTCTCCTTGGCACAACCGATGAAAACGGAAGATTCTTCACGAACGCTTTTGTTGACGCTGTTAAGGAAATCAGCGTTTATGCCGAAAAGGACGGCGACCTTTCGTTCCTTACCACAAGTCAGAGCTTTAAATCGGGCGGAACCGAAGACGGACTTCCGACATATGTAAAACTCAACGCAACAAAGACTCCCGAATCAGCTCAAAGCATTTCATGGATGTCCTCTCCGCTTACCAGCGCAGATAAAGCTGTTGCAGAGTATGCTTCAAAGGCTGACTATGAAGCTAACGGCGAAGCCGCTTTCAAAACCGCAAGCGGAAAGAGCAGTCTTGTTGAACTTTCAAGCTCTGCAATGCTTGAAACAAACTATGCTGTAAGAATCAACAGCGTAAAATTAAGCGGTCTTAAAGCCGATACCGAATATGTTTATCGTGTCGGTGACGGCGAAAAGATGTCCGACCTCAAGACATTTGAAACCACAAGAAAGAACAGAGGAGTTAACTTCTTTGTAATCGGCGATACCCAGGCTACCGACACCACAAACACCGATCAAATCACAAAGATCCTCGGTGAATCCGGCGTCAAGTATGACTTCGGTATCCAGACCGGCGACGCTGTTGATAACGGCGGTAACTACGAAATGTGGGCAAACATCGCAAAGGTATTCAGCGGCGACTTCCTCGGCAAGCAGGATCTTGTTCAGGTTCTCGGTAACCATGAATATTACGGTGACGAAGACGCTTCCACAGCTAACGCATACTTTGACCTTTCGGACGAAGAAGAAGCTCCGGCTTATTACTCAACCCAGTACGGTAACGTTTATGTTGCTGTAATCAACTATGGAACCGAAAGATACGACGAAGCTGTTAAGTGGGTCAAGAAAGATGCCGCGAAGAGCGACGCAACTTGGAAAATTCTTACTCTTCATCAGCCGCCATATTACACTAACCCGTCGGGTAATGTCGAAAGCGATGCCAAGAAGATCAGAACTCTTGCCGACGAAGTCGGATTTGACGTTGTATTCTCCGGTCACGACCCCTCCTATTCAAGAACCTATCCGCAGAAGGCCAACAAGGTTAATGACGACGGAACAATTTATTACATCTGCGGTTCAACCGGTGAAAAGTCATATGACGTTGTTCCGAACGACTCATTCAATTTTGAAATTGCCACTAATGATTACAATGCGGTTTACATCACCGCAGAAGCAACCGACACCGAACTTTCGCTTACAACCTATGATTACACAGGCTCCGAAGCTGTAATTCTTGACTCTTTCACAAAGACCAAGAAGAGTGACTGCACAAAGAACGGTCATACTGCCGCATATGATAACGGCGAAATGTACTGCTCGTTCTGCGGATACCCGATCTATGCTAAAACTTACACCGGTTTTGCCCGCGACGTTGACACAGGAAGAAACATGTACTTCCTCGGCGGCGAAAAGAAGATCGGCTGGTTCCAGCTCGGAAACGACGCTTATTACTTTGACGCAAACGGTCTCGGCCTTGTCGGCGACCACGTTATCGGCGAAGTTAAGGGAACATATCACTTTGATAATGACGGACGTCAGATCGGCGCAGTGTTTGAGAAGTTTGACGGCGGAGTAAGAGCATTCCGCGGTTCAAACACCAACGTTCTTGTCGGCTGGCACGAAATTGAAGGCGATCTCTATTACTTCTCAAGAAGCAACGGCGCAATGAGAACCGGTTATGCAACCGTAACCGTAAGAACCGGACAGAAGCTTAACTTCGTTTTCTCAAATGACGGCAAACTTCAGCGCGGCGCGTTCTATGCAACGGATGAAGGAACCGTATATTATTGGGGTTCGGACATGGTTGGCGGCTGGCAGGAAATTGACGGAGATAAGTATTACTTTGATCCTTCAACTCACATTATGGCTGACGACACAACCGAAATCGACGGAAAACTTTATGCGTTTGACCAGGACGGTACTCTTGTTCACGAAGGCGCACACGAATGGGGCAGAGCTGTTGTTGTAATCGAACCGAACTGCACCGTTGACGGACAGACAAGATACACATGCTCGGTCTGCAACCATAAGAAGTATGAAACCGTTAAGGCTTTAGGTCACCACGACAATGACGGCGACGGAGCTTGCGATGATTGCCACTTCCCGTTGGATTTCAACTCGACAACAAACAATTTCTTATATCGTCTCTGGCAGAGAATCATCTATATCTTCAGACTTATTGCTTCTCTGTTCAAATACGGAATTAAAAAATAAGTTGATTTTTTTGGCCGCTTCGCAATTTGCGAGGCGGCTTTTTTTTTCGTTGATTTAAGAAAATATATTGCTTTTCATAATGAATTACTATATAATATAAGTGTCAGTAAAAATCTGTCTGACCGAAAAGGGGAATGTTAATGGCAAAAAAAGGACAAACAAAACTAAAACTACTGTATATAAAAGACTTCCTTGAAAAATACAGCGACGAAAATCACCCTGTCAGTGCAGATATTCTTCAGGAAATGCTGGAACGCAACGGAATCGAATGTGAGCGAAAATCAATATACAGTGACATTCAGACGCTCAAAGAATACGGAATGGAAATTTTTCGTGTTCGCACGCCAATCAGCGGTTATTACCTTGCCTCAAGAGAGTTTGAAGAACCGCAGGTTCGCCTTTTGATTGATGCTGTTCAGGCGGCGAGCTTCATCACCGAGAAAAAGACAAAAGAGCTTGTCAAAAAAATCGCTTCGCTTTCAAGCGAGGCAACAGGCCGCCAGCTTGTTAAGCAGGTTTATATCGAAAACCGCGTCAAATGCACAAACGAAGAAATTTATTACAGTATTGACGTGCTAAGCCGCGCTATCAAAGAAAGGAAAAAGGTTTCTTTCACCTATTGCAAACGAGTCGTAACCGACGATACTCACGCTGTAAAAGTCAGAGAACGTCGCCATGTTGTAAGTCCGTATGCGCTCATTTGGTCGAACGACCATTATTACCTTGTCGGCAAC
>DKDD01000071.1:7125-18523 GCA_002451715.1 Ruminococcaceae bacterium UBA6857
AAGTATGATAACCTCATGCATACAAGAATAGACCGCATGAAAAAGGTTGAAATGCTTGAAGAAACCGTGCGTCCGTTCAGCGAAGTTTCGCAGTACCGCAGCTTTTTTGACAGTGCAGATTATGCGGGAAAACTTTTTAATATGTTCAGCGGAACGCTTCAGCAGCTTGATTTTGTCTGCGACAATTCAATTCTTGAAGAGATTCTTGACCGTTTTGGAACAGGCGCGCTGATTACCAAAGGCACCGACGAAAACAAGTTTAGAATGAGAACAAAAATTGTTGTAAGCGAAGGTTTGGTTTCGTGGCTTTTGCAGTTTGGAGACCGGCTTGAAGTTATTGAACCGAACTCGCTTCGAAAGCAGGTTGAAGACAGAGCAAAAGAAGTCCTTGAACTTTATCAAAACGAAAAATTCTTTGAATGATTTCAACAAAAAAACAACACCTTGTTTGTTCAAAATATCTATTGTGAAAAAATTAACGGACTGTTAACAAATGATAATGGAAGATGTTGTATACTTCATAAGGTATGTATAATTTAACAATTTTATAAGATTGGTGGTATGTTAAATGAAAAAGACAGTTTTTCTCACCGGTGCGTCGGGAACAATGGGCTTTGAAGGCTTCAAAGAACTTTACATGAGACGCAATATGTATAACATTGTTCTCCTTCTCAGAGACAGTAAGAAAAACAGAAATCTCTTTGCTCCCTATATGACCGATTCAAGCGTAAGAATCGTTTGGGGCGACCTCACCGTTTATGAAGATGTTCTTGAAAGCGTCAACGGTGCGGATTACGTTCTTCATGTCGGCGGACTTGTTTCTCCTGCTGCTGACTATTTCCCGAAGAAGACCCTCTTCACAAACGTTACCGCTATGGAAAACATCATCAAGGCTGTTAAGGCTCAGCCCGATCCCGATGCCGTAAAGGTTGTTTATATCGGAACCGTTGCACAGACCGGCGACAGAAACGCTCCCGTTCATTGGGGCAGAACCGGCGACCCGATTCAGATCAGCGTTTATGACCATTACGCAATCAGCAAGACCAAGGCAGAAGCTCTTCTTGCCGATTCCGGACTTAAATATTGGGTATCGCTTCGCCAGACCGGTATTCTTTATGCCGCAATTCTCAAGAACATGGATCCCATTATGTATCACGTTCCCATCAACGGAATGCTTGAATGGGCAACCGTTGAAGACAGCGGACGCCTTTGCGCAAAGGTCTGCAACGACAGACTTCCCGAAGAATTTTGGCGCCGTTTCTATAACATCAGCTCCGGTCATGACTACAGACTCACAAACTATGAATTTGAAGTTCTTCTTCTCAACGCTATCGGCATGAAGGGCGCAGATATCCCGAAGAAGCTTTTCGACCCGAACTGGTTCATCAACCGCAACTTCCACGGTCAGTGGTATACCGATGCCGACGATCTTGAAAACTATCTCCATTTCAGAGCTAACATTCCCGTTAAGGAATACTTTAAGCAGCTTGCAAAGAAAGCACCGTTCTATTTCAAAATGTCCGGCCTTGCACCGATGTCGCTTGTTAAGAAGTTCATGATGGAACCGATTGCAAACGCTCCGCTTTACGGTACTCAGACATGGATTAAGAACGGTATGAAAGAAAGAATCACCGCTTTCTACGGCTCAAAAGAAGAATACGCTAAGATCCCGAAGAGCTGGGATGATTTTGAAGTTGTTATTCCCGATAAAGAGCATCCGGAAAACCTTCTTGACCACGGTTACGACGAAAGCAAGCCGCTTGAAAAGCTTACTCTTGCCGAACTCAAAAAGGCTGCAGCTTTCAGAGGCGGCGAATGCCTTGAAAAGAAGGCTCCGAAGGATATCTACACTCCGATTAAATGGAAGTGTGCTTGCGGTAATGAATTTGAAATGTCTGTTAACCTTGTTCTCGGCGGCGGCCACTGGTGTCCGGAATGTCTTCCGATGCCTTGGAAGTATGACGAAATCGCAAAGGTTAACCCGTTCTTCGCATAGGTTTGGTATGCTCATCACAGCAAGGACGAAAACAACGTTTATACCGAAGATATTTACTACGGTTACGACGAGAAATAAGTCTTACATATTTTTCCCCGGTCGCAAGATCGGGGATTTTTTTTTGCTTTTTGGGTGAAAAATTTCGAAATTCTGTTTAAGATTTACTATAAAAAATGTTCATAAAATTGTAAATAACAAACTAAAAACGGGGCTGTTATTTTAATTTTTTTCTATATATAGATGTAATTTTTTTCGAAATCAAGAACGCGTTTAAAATGTGTCAAAAATGTTGCAAAAAAATTAAAGTTAGAAAGAAGGCTCTTTACACTGTTGACTTTGTGATTTTAACATGATATTATCAACTTGTATTGGGGAGAGAAAAACCGTTTGTTCGGTTTTCTCTCCCTATCTTTATATATTCTCATTTCCAAAAAAGGAGGACAATATCATGAAAACAGGAAAGAAATTGCTCAGCGTTTTGCTTTCAATAATTATGATTGCAAGCACAATGAGTGTTTCGTTTTCAACATTCACCGTTTCTGCGGCCAATGCTACTGACGTTAAAACGGCGTTTTCAAAAATCACTGATACGACCGATTTGACAAACGGCGACGGAACGCTTCTTGCCGCGGCAGAGGTGCTTTATAACTATGTCTACGGCATAGCAAGCACTTCGTATAACGGTGTCGGAGGCAACGGAAACAATGCAACTGTTTCCGCAAAGGGCAACAACTCTTCCGTTGACCTCAACAAATCCGCAAAAAGTGCGGCAGGTTCCGCATATAACACGCTGATTGATAAGCTTATTCCGACTTCGGGTGTTACCGACGACTCTTCGGCAAGCCAAAAAAAAGGAAGCCAGACGCTTGATTCTTGGACTTGCCAAACCGATCCCGGATTCAAAGAAAGCTGGGTAAGTTATAATATCAATTCTAATGCAAATCATTCCGTAACCGTAACCGCAGACCTTGAAAAGGTTCTTTTGGCTTGCGGTTCACTTGATGATGTGCCGAAAACCATTCTTCTTTCTGCGACTTATAATTATAATAACACCGTTAGAAAAGGATATGCCAAGCATAACAGCGATACCAAAAAGTGGGGCATTCTCACAAAGCGCGTTTGGTATTGGGCGTCGCGTTCATGGCACACTCTTTCCCAGAAACCGACAAGAACCGGCGTAAAGACCGACAAAAATGCTAATACGAATCTCCATGCGTTTGCTGATTGGTTCACCGATTCAAAACTTTCAACAACGCTTAATGATCTTGTTGTACTTTCCGCGGCGGAAATCAACGCAATCATTGCTTCAAATAACGAAGCGTATGCAAAGCTTGATTCATATTCCGATAACGTCAAGAATCATTTCTTCGATATGACAAAAGTCAAGGCATATATGGATAACTGCCTGTTTGCGCAAAAAGTAATCAACGCAATGCCTGCGATGGATTCGCTCAACGCCGCAATGACAAAAGGCTATGACGCAAACAATCTTGACGAAATGAACTCAATCTACACCGCCCAGAAACCGAACCTCGATTTCGTAAAAAGCGTAGACAGCAGTGTCATTGAATACGTCAAGGAAAACTTTGAAGGCTATGCCGATTTTTCGGTTGAAAACGCGGAAGCTTTCATAACTCGGCTCGATAAAGACATTCAGCTTTATAAAATCAGACAGATCAAAGCTTCTGTTGACGCTCTCAGAGCGCAGTATCCCGATGCCGAAGCAATCAAAGGCATTGAAGACAATCAGCTTCTTTGGAATTACTATGACCTTGTCAAGGGATATAACAATACCCTTGAAACCGCGTTTACTCAAAGTTATGTTGCCGAAGTTTTCACCGACGGAACAGGCTATGTAAAAACATTTGAAGAAGAACTGAAATTCGAATGGGATTACAGAGAAGCCGAAGATCAGTATGAATCTTTCTGGTCGTGGTTCCTTCCGCTTGTCTATGCAGACCTCACCAAGGTTTCAACCGAAGATATCATCGGAACAAATGTTGCCGAAACAATTCCGAACATTAAAAATGCCGTTTCCAAAAAGAACGCGTATGACAAGATGTATGACAAATACCTCGCACTCATCGGTAAAGACGCGATGGAAACAATTTTCGGCGCAGGCGAAAATGCACTCGGCTATATTATTGACGATTATATCGCAAGACTTTATAACACAATTCTTGCCCGCCTTGAAAGCGAAGTAAGCACCGCTGTCGGCTATTACGACGCTTACGGCGAAGTTAACCTTTCAAACTTCACCGCAATCAAAGACGCAATCGGCAGAGTTGAAACAAATATTTGGGATTACCTCAACAAAAACAATTCTTCTTTCATTTCTTCAAAACTTCGCACCGATTACAACAGACTTTCCTCGCTTCTCACAATGTATAACAATTTTGTCAAAAGCGGCGGACTGAACAATTTCAAACAGCAGCATCTTCATGACAATAACGGAATCTTCATGACCCGCGACGTCACCGATGAAGACCTTGCAAGAAAAACCGCCGAAGAATATAACGTTACCGAAAGCATTGTGAACGAAACAATCACAAAGCTTGACAAATTCCTCACAAGCAAAGATTTCACCGGTATCGTTAATATTGACGCGGACAACCTCAGCGATTACATCAAGCAGGTTCTTGCCGATAATCTTTATACAAACGACTTTGTCAACATGCTCATGGGCATTCTTTATCCCGAACTTGTCAAAGCGCTTGAAAATCTTTACGCTTCCCTTCCGAGCGAAGTTTGGTATGACGCCGGCCTTTGGAAAGATAAAATCAAAATCGGATATAAGAGCCTTGAAGAACTCATCAACGGTCTCGGTCTCGGTCTTTATCCGAATCAGGTTGCAGGCTATATCGACGGTTTCCCATCGGTAAAAAGCAAGCTTTCGTCTGCCGGTAAAAACTGGAACGCTCTTAAAAAGGACGGAAAGCTCACTCTTGATTGGGGCATTGACAGCATTAAGCCCGAAAACTATTCTTCAACCGCCGCATTCATTAACGCCAAAAAGACAAAGTTCATGAATGCAATGAGCGAATCGTTTGACGCGATTTTGCCGCTCATCAGAGTTCTTTTTGCCGATTGGAACGGTTTTGACAAAACGGTTAATAAAGCAGGCTACGGCGAATATTTGAGCATTAAACTCAATGCCGACCTCAACCTCACCGCAGACGGCTGTGCCGGCTATGCAGACCTTGTCACTCCGATTCTCGAAGCGCTCGGCTGCAGCGGAATCCCGACCTATAACACCGTTAAGGGATACACAACTTCAAAACAGTTTGTTGACGCAATTTTCAATCCGCTCATTGATTTTGTTGAAAACAAGCTTGCAAAAAATCCCGTTTCAACTCTTTGCTCGGTACTTCCGAACCTTGCTTATGCAATTTCAATGGATAAGCTTTGGGAAAGATTTAAGTATCTCAACGTCACCCTTAACTATAAAGCAAACGATTCGATTCTTAACATTCAGGTTGTTAAGGACAGCTACACGCTTAAACTTGCCGACTTTGTAACAAAAGATTCTTTGAACCTTGACTTTGACGTTTCTTCGTTCAGCTCAATTGTTTCATATCTTGTCGGAATGTTTATAAACGGAATTGATTCAAGCTCAATGCCGATTATGAACGCAGGTTCGCTTATAACCTACGCTTCGCTCAACAAAAACGCTTCAACAAAGCGTCTCAACGGAAACAGAATCAATTTCACCGCCGATAAGGCAGATGTTTTCATGGCTGTTCTCGGCTATCTCACAAAATGCCTTGGCAACAGCGATTTCGTCAATCTTGTTTATAAACAGTTCTCAAAAGATTCCGAAATGTCGCCCGAGCTCAAAAAGATTATTGAAAACATTTACACAAGCATTTCCGATGAAAACGGCAACATGGCTCTTGCCGCAATAAGCGAACTGCTCAACCAAACGCAGTATGCTCTTGAAAATTACAAGTGGCTCAAAGCCGATTCCGAAGCCGGAACCGTTGATGGAACTACTCCTGCTTCAAAAGTATATCTCACCTATAAAAACGATTGGACAAAGCAGGCGGCCGATTACGTTGCGAATAATCTTGACACAATCGTTCAGTCCGTGCTCAAAACCGCAGGCAGTGACATTGACCTTTCAAAGGAAATCACAAATGCAGTCGGTTCGCTTTTCACAAACTCTGTTGTAACTTCTGCGGCAAAGGGACTTTCGTCTCTCATTTCGCTTCCCGATAAGGTTAACGAAATAATCCTTTCCGAACTCGGCGTTGACCTCACTGCATTCGAAAAGTATAAAGACATTGCCGACGATTATAACTGGGGCTTTGCCGACGGTGACCGCGCAGGTTTCACAACCGCTCTTCTTTCGGTTCTTGAACCGCTTTCGCCGCTTTACGGCTTCCTCTTCAAAGGCGAAAACGTTCACATCTTCAAAAACAGCGCAGACATTGTTCTTTACGGCAACAACGGATACGACAACGCAATCGTTCCGCTTCTTGAAGCGCTCGGCTGCGATGTTAAAAACAGCGGCGACTTCAGCGCAAAAGATACCGTTTCGGTTGTTCTTGACGCTCTTTATGCAAGAATCGACAAGCTTGCCGCCGACCCTATAAATGAACTTGTTTCACTTCTTCCGGGCGTAATCTATTATGTTTCAAGCGGTGCGCTTTCCGTTGCCGTAAGAAACCTTCTTCATCCGATTTATGTAATCATCGACACAATCCGTCCGGTATATGAAGTTGACGTTGACGCAATCGCATCTTCGCTCGGCGAATCGGTTGACCTCAAAAATCTTGATGCGTCGTTCCTTCAAAATATCCTTGAAGAAAAGACCGGACTTAAACTTGACGGACTTGCAACGCTTCTTGAAGACGTTGCAAAGGCTCTTTCAACCGAATACACTTCGCAAAGCACGTTCCTTTCCGGCAACGCATATAAAGGCTCTTATGTTGACGGCTCGTTCGATAAGGGCGATATGGTAACCGTTGTAATCAGCTATCTTCTTGAAGCACTTTCAATCGAAGGCAACGGTGCCGTAATTGACAAACTTCTCGGCACCGAAAACTTCACCGCCGCGCTTCTCAGCGTCTTTAAGGGTACCGACCCTGAAAAGAAAAAGATCAACTGGATGTATTACTTCGGCGAAGATATTGATTATACAAAGTATGACTTTGCAACCGGCGTTGTTGTTGAACCGACAATTTCTTCGCTTACCTATCCGAATAACTGGACCGCAAACGCCGCCGAATATATCGACCAAAACCTTGACGATGTAATTGCAAAAGTTCTTGCCGCCGCAGGCGAAAGCGGAAGTCTTTCAGACGTTCTCAAATCAAAGATCAATCTTTACACCGGCGAAAACCTTGAAAAAATCAACTCCGCAATCGCCGATCTCCTTAAAAACGCCGATAAAACTCTTATCGACACCGCAAACGTAATTCTCGGTCTTGACCTTTCGGCTTTCGAAAGCTATAAAGCTCCGGAAGGCACACTCACGGGCGAAGAATTTGCAAACGAACTTACAAAGATTTTGAAACCCGTTGACGGTCTTGTCAATTGGCTTCTCTTCTCAAAAGATTACAGCTTCTTCACGGGTACCGAAAAGGATAAGGACGGAAATTATATTTATAACGACCTTATCACAATCAAGGGTGCCGCAGGCTATAAAAACGGCATTGTTCCCGTTCTTGAAGCTCTCGGCTGCAAGAATATTCCCGACGCGGCCGATTCAAACGCACTTTCAAATGCTCTTAAATCGCTCTTTGCCCGTGTTGATGAAATTCTTGCCGACCCGGCAAACGAAGTTCTTGACATACTTCCGAATGTTATCTACTTCCTCAACGCAGGCGGTCTCACAGCAAGCGTATATAACGCTTTGAGTGCGGTTTACGCACTTTCCGCTTCGCTTGAAAAACTCGGCGCAAAGCTTGATATCAATGAGCTTATCGGTTTTGACCTTTCAGACCTTTCGTTCGAAAAGCTTGTCGCTCTTGCCGAAGAAAACACAGGCATGGATCTTCTTCCGGTCAAAAGGGCGTTCGGCGGTCTTTGCATCGGAACAATCAAGCAGTATCTCTCCGGTTCCGGTGAATACGCCTATAAGATGACCTATACCGAAAAGAGCGACAGAAAGGATATGATTACTCTTATCCTTACCGCTCTTGTCGAAACCGTAAAACTTTCCGGCAACGAAGAAAAGCTTCGCGAACTTGTCGGCGATAACACCTATGACGCTGTTCTCGGCGTAATGAATCTTCGCCGGTTTGAAATGCAAAAGCCCGATTATAAGAACACCGAATATGCCGATACCGACAAAACTTTCTCGGCAATCGAAACTTCGGTTCTCTTCTCCGGCTATAAGTACGGTCCGCTTTATACTCAGGCTATGGCGCAGTATATTGCCGATAACTTTGACGAATTTGTCGATAACCTTATTTATCTTCTCGGAATCGAAGTCAACGGAACCTATGTAAAATCGCTTGAAGACGTTCTCAATTCGCTTGTCAACGGTTCGCTTTATAACAGCGCAAACATTCAAACAATTCTTGACAAGCTTCTTGAATTCAGCGGAAAAATCGACGCTCTTGATGGTGGCGCACATATCAAGGCGCTCATCAAAGCTTCGCTTGGCGTTGACCTTGACGCGTGGAAGTCATATAAAGTTCCGTCGTTTGAAAACGACCGCGCAAAGTTCACTTCGGCTCTTTGCGATGTTTTAAGACCGCTCTATCCGGTTCTCAGATGGATGCTTTGCAACGAAGATTTCAGCTTCTTTGTTGACGAAAACAAAAATAACCTTGTAACACTTCTCGGTGCGGAAGGTTATGCATACGGTGTGATTCCGCTTCTTGAAGCGCTCGGCTGCGAAGACGTCATGACTCCGAATGAGTATTATGCCGCCGCGAAGAAAGACGACAATGCAATGGTAACCGCAATCACAAAGGTACTCTTTGACCGTATTGATAAAATCATGCAAAACCCGGCCGAAGAAATTCTTGCAATGCTTCCGCAGGTCATCTATTTTGTCAACAGCAACGGACTTGACACCTGCTTCAAAAACGCTCTTCATTCGGTATACGGAATCCTCAACGCGATTGAGCCGCTTGTAAAAGTTGACCTTTACAGCCTTATTAACGTAAGACTTGACGAAGTCACATTTGAAAGCCTTTATAAGTATGCTCTTGAAAAGATTGAAGAAAAGACCGGCCAAAAGCTCAGCGCACTTGAAGGCGATGCGTTCCTTGAACTCACTGTCGGAAAACTTGTAAGCTATACTTCCGCAAACGGCGAAAAGGCATATAAAATGGTTTATCAGTCGAACACCGCAAAGGCAGAGATGGTAACCGTAATCGAAAGACTCATGATAAGATTCGTCATGAATGAGGATAACAGAGAAAAACTTCTCACAATTCTCAAAACCGAATGTAACATGAGTGCTGACGCAGAAAAATATGTCAAGGCTGTTCTTGATCTTCTTGCAACTTATGCAACGACACATTTCGGCATGGATCAGTCGCTGTTTGCAATCTATGAGATTTTCTACGGCGCAAAGAAGGGTACCGATCACGCTTCTGCGGGTCTCAAGAATCTTAACGCAAAATGGAAAGAGATTCTTCAAATGCTCAACGGTTCCGACGACCCGAACGCACAGGGACTCGGAACAATGATCGGAAAATTCCTCGATAAGTATCTTGACGGAATCATCGACTCCGACGGCGTTGCCTCAAAGGGCTTCATCGTCTTCTGGCAGAAGATTGTTGAAATGTTCAAGAAAATTGCGGAATTCTTCCAAAAGCTTTTTAAACGCTGAAAATAAAAATATAAACGGGACAGTCTTTTGCGGCTGTCCCGTTTGCTTTTTTTATAAAATCAGATGAAGATTTGCTGGTGGCTTTTGATTTTGTTCAGAGCACCTTTTTCAAGGCGCGAAACCTGTGCCTGCGAAATTCCGATTTCCTTTGCAACTTCCGTTTGAGTAAGTCCTTGCATAAACCTAAGCGAAAGAATTGTTTTTTCGCGTTCGGGAAGGTCGCGAATTGCTTTTTTAAGAAGAATTTCGTCAATCCAATTGACGTCGGTGTTACTGTCGCCGATTTGATCCATAACATAAATCGTGTCGCCAGCGTCATAGTAAACCGGCTCGTAAAGTGAAACTGGGTCAACGATTGCTTCAAGCGCAAGAACAACGTTTTCTTTTTTGACTCCCATTTCTTTTGCAATTTCTTCAACCGACGGTTCTTTTTGCGTTTCGTTTTGAAGTTTTTCTTTAACCTGCATTGCGTGATATGCCGTGTCTCTGATTGAACGCGAAATTCTCATTGGTGTGAAATCGCGTAAAAATCGTCTTATTTCGCCTATGATCATCGGTACGCCATAGGTTGAGAACCTGACGTTGAGGCTTGTGTCAAAGTGGTCAATTGCCTTGATAAGCCCAATACAGCCGACTTGAAAAAGGTCGTCCATGTTTTCTCCGCGGTTTGAAAAGCGCTGAATCACGCTTAAAACAAGGCGAAGATTTCCGTTGATAAGTTTTTCGCGCGCCTCTTTGTCTCCGGCGTGGCTTTTAATCAAAAGCTCGGTCTTTTCCTCTTCGGAAAGAACTTTAAGCTTTGCCGTGTCAATTCCGCAAATTTCGACCTTGTTAAAATACACGTCTTTTCCCCCAATAAAGCCTTTTTTCATTCCGCCTTTAGACGGATCTTTTTTCGAATTTTATTATTGGCAAAAAAACTTAATATATATCAAGGTAATATTTGCAAAACGCGAAAAGATATGATATGATGTAAAAGATAAAATCAAGAAGGAGCAATTTACGATGAAATATCAGATTAAAAAGCTCGAAGCGAACAACTTTGACGTTTTCTCTGTCGGAAAACTTGACGCGCGAAGCTACTTTATCCCGTATTCCGACCGCGCCGCGCTTGAAAAACAAAGCGTTCTTTCGGAACGCTATTCAAGCGATATGGTAACGGTTCTTTCCGATGACAACTGGGGTTTCAAATATTTTGAAAAACTCTCGCGTCTTCCCGGAATAATTGATACCGATAATTTTGCTTTTGATACCGTTGCCGTTCCTTCAACGTGGCAGCGCACCGGCTATGAAAGCCCTGTTTATATCAATACAAGATATGAATTTCCGACAACGATTCCCTATGTTCCGGAAGAAATGTCCGCCGGCGTGTATGTTAAACGTTTTTCTCTTAAAAAAGAAACAAAGCATACATATCTAACCTTTCTCGGCGTTTGCTCTTCGCTGACTCTTTATGTCAACGGAGTTTTCATCGGATACAGCGAATGCAGCCACAATATGGCGGAATTTTGCATTGACAAAGCCGTAAAGGCCGGCGAAAACGAACTTCTTGCAATCGTTACAAAATGGTCAAACGGAACCTACCTTGAATGTCAGGACATGTTCCGCGA
>DKDD01000071.1:18571-18800 GCA_002451715.1 Ruminococcaceae bacterium UBA6857
CGGAATTTTCCGCGACGTTTATATCACCGAATATCCCGATTGCTTCATTCGCGATTACTGCGCCAAAACCGAAAAACAGCCCGGCGGAAAATATGAGCTTGAACTTTCGGTTTCGCTTGACGGACCGCGCGATAACGCCGTTCTTGAAGCGGAGCTTTCAAAAAACGGAAAAGTGATTGTTTCCCAAACTCACTCTGCCGGAGACGAGTCCTCGTTCCTTTTTGCAAAT
>DKDD01000071.1:18828-23103 GCA_002451715.1 Ruminococcaceae bacterium UBA6857
ACGTTGAAGAATGGAACGCCGAAGTTTCGTCTCTTTATGATCTTTATATCACCCTCAAAAGCAAGAATCAGCCCCCGATGACAGCGCACGAAAGAATCGGCTTCAAAACCGTTGCGATTGAAAAAGAACTTTTCCTTTTCAACGGCGAACCGATCAAATTCAAGGGCGTCAATCATCATGATACCAACGAAAAAACCGGCTATGTAATGACGGGCGAAGACATGCTCAAAGACATCAAACTTATGAAAGAGTTCAATGTCAATGCCGTCAGAACTTCGCATTATCCGCCGGATCCTATGTTTCTTTATCTTTGCGACGAATACGGTCTTTACGTCATCGACGAAGCCGATATCGAAACCCACGGAACCCAGTTTGACCAAGAACTTCACCCGACTCTTAAACCGAATATCATCAGTAACGACAAAAAGTGGTTTCCGCGCTTTGAAGACAGAGTTCTTCGCATGTACGAGCGCGATAAAAACCACCCGTCAATCACAATGTGGAGCCTCGGCAATGAATCTGGCGGTTGGAAAAATCAGGATAAGTGCTATAAACTTCTCAAAGAGCGCACTTCAATTCCCGTTCATTATGAGGCCGCAATAAGAACGCCGAGAGGTTCATACGATGTAATTTCCGAAATGTATCAGCACCCGGTAATCATTGAACGCATTGCAAAGCACGCAATGGGATCGCGCTATAAAAATAAGCCGTATTTCCTTTGCGAATACTGCCACGCAATGGGTCTCGGACCGGGCGGACTTGAAGATTACTGGAAGCTGATTTACGACAACGATCAGCTCACCCGCGGTTGCATTTGGGAGTGGGCGGATCACAGTGTATATGATCCCGTGGCAAAATATAAATATACCTACGGCGGCGATCACGGCGAAAAATATCACGACGGAAATTTCTGCGTTGACGGACTTTTTTATCCCGACAGAAGACCGCACACCGGTGCCTATGAGATGAAAGCCGTCTATCGTCCGATTCGTTGCGAGCGCATGAGTGATAACCTTTATTGTTTCACAAACACAAACCGCTTTTTGAACGCTTCTGTTTATGACGTTTCATATGAACTTCTCTGCGACGGCGAAGTTATTGAAACCGGTGCGGTTTCGCTCAATATCGAACCTAAATGTGAAAAAAGCCTTGTAATCGCGCACAAGATGACCGACCGCGACCATGATTGGTATATCAATTTTGTATACCGCAAAAAGAACGGCGCTCTTGTTGCAAAAGAACAGCTCACAATTTTTGAAAAGATCAAAAAGCCTGCTTTTGAAAGCACGGGCGCCGCGGCATACACCAAAAAAGGCGACAGCGTTATTGTTGCTTTTGACGGCGGAACGGCGGCTTTTGACAAAAAGACCGGCGCACTTTACAGCTATAAGGTCGGCGCAAAAGAAATGCTTTCAGATAATTTTGGCTTTGTTCCGAATCTTTATCGCGCAGAACTCGACAACGATGTCAGAAAAGGCAAAGCATGGCGCAAAAACGGCCTTGATAAGCTCCGTGTGGCTTCTGCAAAACTTTGCTCGGTTAAAAACGACAAGGGTGTTATAAAAATCAAAACCGAAGCAAATCTTGAATTTGCCGGAAAAAAAGTTTTTGAATTTGAACTTAAATACAGTATTCATCCCGACGGAATAATCGGTGTTAAAGCAGAAATCGAACGTCCGCTCCCGCGTTTTGCAAAACTTTCGCTTGCGCGTTTCGGAGTAAGTCTTGACCTTGACAAGTCGCTTTCAAACGTCAGATATTACGGGCTCGGCGAACTTGAAAATCTTCCCGATTTCTGTGCGCAGGCGAATATGGGCATTTATGAATCCACTGTCGGAGAAATGTTTGAATATTACATCAAGCCGCAGGAAAACGGAATGCATATGAAAACGCGCTTCCTTGAACTCACCGATGAGGACGGAAAGGGAATCAAAATCGTTAATCGCAAAGCACCGTTCACTTTCACGGTAAGACCTTATTCAAACAAGTCTCTTCAAAGCGCAAAGCATATTGAAAATCTCAAAACCGAAAGCAAGGTTTTCCTCAATATCGACGGCTTTGTCTGCGGAACGGGAACGGCAAGTTGCGGTCCCGGAGTTTTGCCGCAGTATGACCTTTCAATCAAAGACGAACTTGAGTTCGATTTCTACCTTTGTCCGATGAAATAAGTCGAATTTTATTGACTATTTGCACAAAAATAATGCACTATTTTATATCTTCGAGCGGACGGTTTCTCTTGAAACCGTCCGCTTTTGTGTGTTATAATTTAAATTAGTGCAGCAGGTTTTTCTTTGAAGAAAACGCAACTTGCCGCAACACTATTGCTAAACGGAGGAATCCTAATAATGAAACAGTTAAATATCGGTATCATCGGTGCCGGAAGAATCGGTAAAGTTCACATGAAATCAATTACATATAATGTTCCCGGCGCAAAAGTGCTCGGAATCACGGACGTTTATAAAGACGCGCTTCCCGCTCTTGCCGCCGAATACGGAATTGAAAAGATTTATGACGATTACAAAGCAATGCTTGCCGACCCGGAAATCGACGCTGTTCTCGTCTGCTCTTCAACCGATACTCATGCGGACATTTCAATTGAAGCCGCAAAAGCCGGAAAGCACATTTTCTGCGAAAAGCCGGTTGACCTCACTCCCCAAAAGGTTCTTGCCGTAATCGAAGCCGTTAAAGAAGCCGGTGTAAAACTTCAGGTTGGTTTCAATCGCCGCTTTGACCATAACTTCTCGCATATCCGCGAACTCATCAATGAGGGCAAAATCGGAAAGCTTGAACTTGTCAAAATCACTTCGCGCGACCCCGAACCTCCCTCGGCGGAATATGCCGCTGTTTCGGGCGGAATCTTCCTTGATATGACCATTCATGATTTTGATATGGCTTGCTTTATCGCAGGCAGCGAAGTTGAAGAAGTTTATGTCAACGCAACCTGCCTTGTTGACCCCGCAATCGGCGAAGCCGGCGACGTTGACACCGCAATTGTTTCGCTCAAGTTCAAAAACGGCGCAATTGGTGTAATTGATAATTCACGCCGCGCTGCATACGGCTATGACCAGAGAGTTGAAGCCTTCGGTTCGCTCGGTGTCGCTGTTGCCGCAAACGATACTCCGACAAACGTCACTCTCATGACCGCCGACGGCGTTATGACCGATAAACCGCTTTATTTCTTCCTTGAAAGATACATGCAGTCTTTCCGCGATGAAATGATTCAGTTTGTTGACGCTGTTCAAAACGATAAGCCGACTCCGACAACCGGCGAAGACGGCCTTGCCGCGATCCTTATCGCTCTTGCCGCGAAGAAATCGGTCAAAGAGGGCAGACCCGTAAAACTTTCTGAAATTATGTAATTTTTGCGTGACCGGCGTCTTTTATGGCGCCGGCGTCGCTGATATAATCGTTCCCGACGGCTGTATCGGGAAAAAGAGAAAATTAAAATTTTACTGCAGCCGGAAAGGTTGGCATTCTTATGCATATCAGAGGACCTAAGGAATTTCCTTACGGATATACCGCAATAGCAACAATGGATAACAAAGAGCAGCATTCGCTCATGGATTTCGGTATTCTTCGAATGAAAGAGGGCGATGTTTTCAGCGAAGAACAGCATCTTGAACGCGCCTATCTTCTTGTTAACGGAAAGGCTAAGCTTTCGTTTGACGGAAAAGAAGTTGTCGTTGAGCGTGAAAATTGCTTTGATTTTGAACCCTGGGTACTTCATGTTGCAAACGACGTGAAAGTAACAATCACCGCTCTTGCCGAAAGCGAATGGTGCGTCCACAGAACCGATAACGAAAAAACCTTCCCCTCAAAGCTTTACACTCCCGAAGAGTGCGCAAGCGAAAACAGGGGAGCCGGAACAATGCGCGAAGCTTCAACAAGAATCGTAAGAACCGTTTTCGATTATTCAAACGCACCTTATTCAAATCTTGTTCTCGGCGAAGTTATCGGCTTCCCCGGAAAATGGAGCAGCTATCCGCCGCATAATCATCCTCAGCCCGAAATTTATTACTATAAATTTAACCCCGAAAACGGCTACGGCTTTGCCGAACTTGACGAAACCGTATATAAGACCCACAACAATTCAACCGTTTTCATTGTTAATGAAGAAACTCATCCCCAGACCACCGCTCCCGGCTATGCAATGTGGTATCTTTGGGTAATTCGCCACCTTGACGGAAATCCGTATATCACACCGTATTTTATTCCGGAACACCGCTGGGTAACCGACCCCGCAAATGAAAAGAAGATGTGGCCGCCGATGAAAGG
>DKDD01000071.1:23157-25205 GCA_002451715.1 Ruminococcaceae bacterium UBA6857
GTAAAATTCCTTGATAATCAGTATGTTTCTTTCGACGGAAAAGAGACAAAGTTTGTCAAAGGTATCTTCGGAATCTTTGGTCACGGCTGTGTTGTCGGAATCGGTCAGGCTCTTGAACAGGGCGGACATTCGCTCACTTATTACCAGGGACACAACGAACAGGGCATGGCTCACGCCGCAATCGCTTTTGCAAAGCAGAAAAAAAGACGTGAAATCATCGCCTGCACTTCTTCAATCGGTCCCGGCGCACTCAACATGGTAACCGCCTGCGGAACCGCAACGGCGAACAGAATACCTCTTCTTGTCCTCCCGGGCGATACTTTTGCCTGCCGTCAGCCCGACCCGGTTTTGCAGCAGATCGAACAGCCGACTTCCGTTGCAATAACCGCGAATGACGCGTTCAAACCCGTTTGCAAATATTGGGACAGAATCAACCGCCCCGAACAGCTTATGACTGCCTGCATTAATGCAATGCGTGTTCTCACAGACCCTGCCGACACAGGCGCCGTCTGCCTTGCAATGCCGCAGGACGTTGAAGCCGAAGCTTTTGATTATCCCGACCACTTTCTTCAAAAACGCGTTTGGTATATGGACAGAAGAATCCCGTCCGACCGCGAAGTACAGGCGGCCGCGGATATGATTTGCGCTTCCTCAAAGCCGATGATGATTGTCGGCGGCGGCGTAACCTATAGCGAAAGCTATAAAACCGCTCTTGCTTTTGCCGAAAAGTTCAATATTCCTATCGGTGAAACCCAGGCGGGTAAAGGACAAATTCCGTGGAATCATCCGCTCAACATGGGCGGCTGCGGCGTTACCGGAACAGGTTCGGCAAACGCAATTGCAAAGCAAACCGACCTTGTAATCGCCGTCGGAACAAGACTTACCGACTTCACAACCTGCTCAAAGTGGGGTTTCCAAAATCCGAACGTCAAAATGCTTTCGATAAACGTCTGCGCGTTCGACGCTTTCAAAATGGACAGCGTTGCCGTTATTGCCGACGCAAAAGAATCGCTTGAAAGAATTTCCGCAAAGCTCGACGGCTATAAATCCGCGTGGACAGATGAATACAAAAAGGCACAGGCAGATTTCTTCAAAGAGATTGACCGCTGCTACAGCGTAAAACTTGAAAACGGTTTTTCGCAGACTCGCGCTCTCGGAATCATCAACGAATGTGTTGCCGACGACGCAATCGCGCTCGCTTCGGCAGGTTCGCTTCCCGGCTGTATGCAAAGACTTTGGAAGTCAAAGAGTGAATATACCTATCACGTTGAATATGGTTTTTCCTGCATGGGATACGAAATCTGCGGCGCACTCGGTGCAAAACTTGCCTGCCCGGATAAAGAAGTTTACACAATGGTCGGCGACGGCTCGTTCCTTATGCTCCACAGCGAACTTTATACCGCACTCCAGGAAAAAGCAAAAATCAACGTCATGCTCTTTGATAACAGCGGTTGGGGCTGCATTGAAAATCTTCAAAACAACCAGGGAACCGAAACTTACGGAACCCGTTTCACAAGAAGAACCGAAACCGGTCTTGACGGCGAAGTTATTATCACCGACTTCGCAAAAATTGCCGAAGGCTACGGCTGCAAGGCTTATCGCGTAACAAACGAGGAAGAGCTTTATGCGGCGCTTGAAGATTCCAAAAATCAGACCGTTCCGTGCCTTTTCGATATAAAAGTTGCCCATAAGTCAATGTCTGACGGCTACGATTCATGGTGGCGCGTCGGCGTTGCCGAGGTTTCAGAAAGCGAAACCGTTCAAAAAGCATATGAAGAAATGAAAGAAAACATTGCAAAAGCAAGACTTTATTAATTTGAAGGAGAAATAACAATGCTTAATAAAGAAAAAGTTCAGCTTGCCATCGCTCCCATTGCATGGACAAACGATGACCTTCCCGACCTCGGCGCAGAAAACACTTTTGAACAGTGCATCAGCGAAATGGCTCTTGCCGGCTTCACCGGAAGCGAAATCGGCAACAAGTATCCGAAAGATGTTGAAACCCTCAAACATAAGCTTGACGTAAGAGGTATGAGAATCTGCAACGC
>DKDD01000086.1 GCA_002451715.1 Ruminococcaceae bacterium UBA6857
ATCGTTGCGACAAGACCGATACTGTAACTGATAAGGAAACAAAGCTCGGACACAGCTTTACAAACTACGTTTCGGATAAAAACGCAACCTGCACGGAAGACGGAACGAAAACCGCAAAGTGCGATCGTTGCGATGCAACCGACACAATTGCAGATGAAAATTCAATGGTAGCGCATACGGTTATAATTGATGAAGCCGTAGCGGCAACGTGCAAAAACAGCGGACTCACCGAAGGTATGCACTGCTCGGTTTGCGGAAAAGTTATCGTTGAACAGAAAGAAATTGAAAAGCTTTCTCATGATTTTGCAATAGTCAAAGTTGTTACGGCAACTTGCACGGAAGACGGTTATACGATTTATGAGTGTAAAATGTGCGGCGAACAGGAACACAGAGATGTTATTGAGGCGGCGGGACATGTTGACGCTGATGAAGACGGCGTTTGCGATGTTTGCGGAAGTAAAATTTCGGCAATTCAGGATTCGTTTAAAGCACTTCTTCATTGGATTGTAATGCTTCTTATTCTTGTTTTCAAGTTCCTTATGATGCTTGCCGGCGCATAAAAGATTTGAAACATTTATAATGTTGAATTAAAGATGGGCTATGGCTTGTTTATGTGCAAGCCATAGCCTATTGTAATATTCGGTTGCTTTGTTGAGACCGAAATAAAGTCCGGCGAGAAAATATTTTTAATCGCATACGGATTTGACTTTTTCTCATTTCGGTGTTATACTCATGTTAACGCATTGCAGTGTCAGTGTAACACTTTGAGAAAGCGAGGAAAACAACATGGGAAAGCTTCAGAATGAAGCAATTGATAATCTTTTCAAGGCGGTTCTTTCGCTTGAAAATATTGATGAATGCTACCGCTTTTTTGGCGACCTTTGCACCGAAAAAGAACTTATTGATATGTCGCAAAGGCTTGAGGTTGCGTCGCTGCTTCGCCAAAAGATGAACTATATTGAAATCAGCAAAAAAACCGGCGCAAGCACAACAACCGTCAGCCGTGTCAACAAGTGCCTTACTTACGGAAACGAGGGCTATTCTCTGGCGTTCGAAAGGCTCGGAAAGTAAAAGTAAATTAACATCGCCAAAGGAGGACGCGCTTTTATGCACGATTTTGAAGAAAGAGACGGTATGCCGGAAAACGATCTTGAAATAATTGCAAACGCCCGCCGTTTGACGCGCGAGTATTTTCTTTCCGATTACAGTGACGGTGAAACAAGGCAAAAGATTTTGGCTGAACTTTTCGGTTCGGTCGGCGAAAACGTTGTTGTTGATACACCGATCCACTGTGATTACGGAAAGCATACTTTCATCGGGAACAATGTTATTATAAACATGAACTGCACTTTTGTTGATGACGAAAGAATAACAATAGGCAACAACGTTCTCATTGCGTCAAACGTTCAGTTTTATACCGGTACGCATGACACCGACCAGAAAAAACGCATGAACAGCGATTGGAAAGAAACGGGAAAAGCGTGGTTCAACACTCTTGCAAAACCGATTACCGTTGAAGACGGCGTTTGGATCGGCGGCGGAGTGATTGTGCTTCCCGGTGTCACAATCGGAAAAAACAGCGTAATCGGCGCAGGAAGCGTTGTGACGCGTTCTGTTCCGGAAAACTGCGTTGCTGTCGGCAATCCGTGCAAACCGATACGCTTTTTGAACGAAAACAAATAATCCGCACTTTTCCGCGGCCGTTATGTTTGGACTTTACCCGACGTAACGGCTTTTGTTTTTGTGCTGCGTATCTATACCGATTAATGAGTGCAAAAAAAGTGCCGCACCGAGCTTTTCGCTTGGTACGGCATTTTTGTTTAAAATCAGAAGATCAGTTTAAGCAAAAATTTGATAAATAACTTTGTTGAAACCTTTGAAAATACAAACTCAAGGTGCGGGATAAGTTCTTCGAGCCATTCCGGCATATGTATTCACTCCTTTCGCCGCAAAAGCGCGGCCGATTAAACCTCATGATCTGCTTATGTGGGATCGTTCGGAAAATATATTAAGCAAACGTTCTCATATCAGAAGATCAATTTGAAGAAAAATTTCAGAATCATTTTTGAAAACCAAAATGCCATGTGTATTCACTCCTTTAAAAAAACGGCAAATGCCCTTATTAATTCATGAAGAAAAGCTCTTCACTGATTTAATAATAGTACATTTTGCCGAGTAAGTCAATCAAAAATAACAAAAAATTCAAATAAATTTTAGACTTTTTTTAACAAATTGTTGCAACTGAAAGTTTTGAAGAAACAAAAAGCGTTTTGAAAAAATTAGATGCCGACTCCCGTTTCCTGCGCAAGCTTTTTAAGCTCTTCGGTAACTTTTTTCTTTTCTTCGGGAGAAAGAACTCTGAAATAAAGCAAAAGTTCCCTTTCGTCTTTTTTAAGAAGCGAAATCGGATCGCTGTTGAGCGTTGCAACCGACTGAGTGTTTTCCGGATTTTTTCGAAGTTCGGGGCGGTTTTCCTCAACGCCGATAAGATAACCGACAGTGACATTGTAAATTTGAGAAAGCTTGACAAGCGTTGCCGGCGACGGCGTTGTTGTGCCAAGCTCATAGACGGTGTATGTTGTTCTATCAATTCCCAAAACGTCGGCAATGTTTTGCTGCGTAAGTTTATGCTCTTTTCTGATCAGTCGTAATCTGTCGCTTATCATACCTCATTCACACCTTTCTTTTGAGGTTCGGCCGAATAAATGCCGTTTGAAACTCCGAAAAAAAACACTTTTAAACAACTCAAAATTGCTCAAACTGATAATACCATATTACCGCTCAAAAATCAAGAAATTTTGTTTATATTTATTCGCCGAATAATGGTAAGAGAGCGTAAACTCTGTCAATAATTATACCGGGTGATAAATTCATGAAAAACAGCTTTTTCTTTTCCGTGCAAAACGGTCGGTTTCGGTCTTTTCTGCTTGCGGTTTTTTCAACGGTTCACAAACAGGCACTTTTGGGGTTTTTGTTTGTTTTAACATCGTTTCCGCTTGTCACGGCTTTCTGCTCTTGGAACGCGTTGTGCCTCATTTCAAAAAAAATCATTGACGGCGAAGAAGTTCGCACCGTGAAAGATTATTTTTCGTTATTCTTTTCTTCATTCAAAAAAACATTTTTGCTATCTCTCCTTTTTTTGGTGATCTTTGCGTTTGGAATTAATGCTGCAAGGGTGTACTTTTCACTTCAAACATCTTCGGCGTTTCTTGCGGGAGGAATAAGTCTGTCGTTTCTTTTGCTTGCGGTTTTTCTCTTCCTTTTTCTTCCGTTCTCCGGCAAAAAAAGGCAAGGCTTTTTTGAACGTTTTGAATCCTTTGCGCTGTCAATTCCGCGGTGCGCACTTTCGTTTGTTTTGGTTTTTCTTTTTGTTGGTGTTCCGCTTTTGCTCCTTCCGTATTCGCTGCCGATCGTTCTTACTTTTTCGTTCCCGATTTCAAGCCTTTGCTGTGCTTTCGTGCTTGACAAAGCAAACGACAAAGAATAAAATAAAGCCGAAGGGAATTTTAATTTTCTCTTAGGTCTTTTGATTTTTAAAACATACAATAACTATACTATCAAAGAGGAGTGTCAGCGATGAAAAAATTTATGGGTCGGGATTTTCTTCTTGAAAACGAAATCGAAAAAGAACTTTTCGTCCTTTTTGCAAAGGATAAGCCGATTTTCGATTGGCATTGTCACCTCAGCGCAAAGGAGATTTTTGAAAACAAACAGCCGACCGATCTTTGCGAACTCTGGCTTTCCGGTGACCATTACAAATGGCGTGCAATGCGTTCGGCGGGAATTGAAGAAAAGTACATAACCGGTGATGCCGAACCGTTTGAAAAATTTCTTGCGTTTTCAAAAACGCTTTCCCTTGCTGCGGGAAATCCGCTTTATCATTGGAGCCATCTTGAGCTCCAGCGATATTTCGGAATCGACACACCGCTTTCGCCCGATACGGCAGAAAAAATTTGGAACGAGACAAAGGAAAAAATTGCAAAAGGCGGCTTTGCTCCGCGCGAGCTGATTGCTTCTTCAAACGTCTTTGCTCTTTGCACAACGGATGACCCGGTCGATTCGCTTGAATGGCACCAAAAACTGCTCGGTGAAAATCTTTCGTTCAGAGTTCTTCCGGCTTTCAGACCCGACAAAGTCATAAACATTGAAACCCACGATTTTCCGTCGTATCTTGCTTTGCTTGAAGACGTGGCGGGAATGAAAATTGATTCGTTCTGTGATCTTAAAGAAGCACTTTGCCGCCGAATGGACTTTTTCAAGTCGCTCGGTTCGGTTGCGTCAGACCAGTCCGTTGCTGCAGTTGTGTATGCACCGACGACCGACGGCGAGCTTGAAAAAATCTTTAAAAAAGCAAAAAATCACACGGCACTTTCAAAAGAAGAACTTGAAAAATACAAATTTGCCGTTCTCTGCTTCCTCGGAAAGGAATATGCAAACCGAGGCTTTGCGATGGAACTTCATCTCGGCGCGATGAGGAACAACAACACGCGCGCGTTTTTGTCGCTCGGAGCGGACAGCGGCTTTGATTCAATTGACGATCCGCGCCAGGCAAGGGGACTTTCGCTTTTCCTCGATACGCTTGATAAAGAGGGCGCACTGCCGAAAACGATTCTTTTCAACCTCAACCCGAAAGATAATTTTGTTCTTGCCTCAATGCTCGGAAACTTCCAGTCTGCCGAAGCAAAAAGCAAAATTCAGTTCGGTTCGGCTTGGTGGTTCAACGACAACATTGACGGAATGACGGCGCAAATCAAAACGCTTGCAAATCTCGGCGTTCTCGGCTGCTTCGTCGGAATGGTGACCGATTCGCGCTCATTCCTTTCTTATCCGCGGCACGAATATTTCAGACGTATTCTTTGCCACATTGTCGGCTCATGGGTCAACGAGGGACTTTATCCGTATGACGAAAAAGCGCTCAAAGAAATCATCGGCGGCGTTTGTTTTGACAATGCCAAAGAATACTTTCTCGGTTAAAACGTGAAAGCTTAGAAAGCTGTTGCAGAAATGCGGCAGCTTTTTTTCTTACTCGCAGGAGGGATTAATTAAAAGCCGGCTTTTCTCCTTTTTGTACGGACGTTGCTTGAGGGACTGTGTATTTTTTAAAAACAATCTTAAAAAATAGTATAATTAAAAATATCTATTATGTATTATCTCTTATCTATTATCTGACTTTGAAAAAACGCTTGTTAACCTGAAATGCACAGCCTTTCAAATAAGAACTATATCGTAGGGGAGGCTCACGAGACTCTCTTACGATTTAATCTTTCAATTGCGTTTCGCAGAAACGCCACCGCAATGTTGAACATAAGTTCAACGCTTCATTCGCCGAAGGCGTTCTTCATGTTTCGCCGAAAGGCGGAACTCTTCATGCACCGCAAGGTGCGCTTCATGTTTCACCGAAATGCGGAACGCCTCAAGTGACGCCCGTACGAAAAGGAGCAAGGTCTGCGGAAAGACAGAAAGGCTTGTTTTCGCCCATGACATCGGTCATTTAAACCGCCGAATTGCCTTGCTATTTTTTCGCAGAAATGCTATAATCTGCGGTGTAATATTTTTAAAACCGAAGGTGTTCAAATGAACGGAAAAAAAGGAATGATTAAAAAGTGGTTTTTGCCGTATTTCAAAAAACACCGCAAAACTCTTTGTCTTGACTTACTCTGCGCACTTTTCACAACCGGCTGTGAACTTGTTTTGCCGATGATTGTCAGAGAAATCACAAAAATCGCAACAAACGATATTTCAAAACTAACTTTAACTGTAATTCTTCAAATGGCTCTTCTTTTTGCAGTGCTGAAAGTTATTGATATGCTTGCAGGTTATTATATGAGCTATGTCGGTCACTGCATGGGCGTTTCGATTGAAAAGGATATGCGCGAGGATATGTTTGCCCATCTTCTTCGCGTTCCGTTCAGCTATTACGACACGACCAAAATCGGTCAGCTTATGTCAAGAATCACAACCGATATGTTTGAAGTTGCGGAATTTTCTCACCACTGCCCGGAAGAATTTTTTATTGCAGGAGTTAAAATTACCGCCTCGTTTGTTATACTTGCTTCAATCAATCTTCCGCTTGCGGCGTGTGCGTTTGTTGTTTTGCCGTTCATGTTCCTCGGAACAAGATACTTCCGCAAAAAAATGCGCGAAGCGTTCAGAAAAAGGCGGGAAATTGCCGGCGAAGTCAATGCTCAAACCGAAAACTCGCTGCTCGGAATCCGCGTTGTAAAATCCTTTTCCGGTGAAGAAGCCGAAAGCGAAAAGTTCAGAAAAGAGAGCACATCGCTTTCTCTTGTTCAAAAAGATTCCTATCGCTATATGGCTCGGCTAAATGCCGCAGTCAGATTTTTCGATGGATTGATGTACATCGTACTCATAGTTATGGGCGGACTTTTCATCATGAATAAAAAAATCACAACCGCCGATTACACCGCTTATCTTCTTTATGTTGCAATGCTTATTGCTGCGGTCAAGCGTATTGTTGAATTTACCGAACAATTTGAAAAAGGCGTTACGGGTATTGAACGCTTTGCTTCGGTTATGGAGGTCAAAAGCGAAAATTACACCGAAACCGGCAAAGAAAATGATGAAAGCACGCTTTCTTCCGTAAGAGGCGAAATTGAATTTAAAGACGTTTCTTTCAGCTATGACAAAGAAAAAGGAGACGTTCTTGAACATATTGACCTTTCGGTCAAAAAAGGCGAAAACATTGCGATTGTCGGACCTTCCGGAAGCGGAAAAACAACAATGTGCAGTCTTCTTCCGCGTTTTTACGATGTTAAGGAGGGCAAAATTCTTCTTGACGGAAAAGATATCAGAGAATACGACCTCAAAACACTTCGAAGTGCAATCGGTGTTGTTGAGCAGGAGGTTTATCTTTTTTCCGGTTCGGTTATGGACAATATTCTTTACGGCAACCCGAATGCCACAAAAGAACAGGTTATCGCCGCGGCAAAAAGCGCAGGCGCGCATGAATTCATAAGCAAACTTCCGAACGGATACGACACCTTTGTCGGCGAAAGGGGAACAATGCTTTCAAGCGGACAAAAACAGCGAATTTGCATTGCGCGTGTGTTTGTTAAAAATCCACCGATTCTTGTTCTTGACGAAGCAACAAGCGCACTTGACAACGAAAGTGAACAGCTTGTTAAAAAATCTCTTTCCGTTCTTGCAAAGGGAAGAACAACGTTCACAATTGCTCACCGCCTTTCAACGGTTGAAAACGCTTCAAGAATCTTTGTGCTCACCGAAAACGGAATTGAAGAAGCGGGAACACATAAAGAACTCCTTGAAAAGGGCGGAATTTACGCAAAACTTTATAACAGCCAATTTTGACTGAAAGGAAAAGAAAAAGATGCTTCTTAAAATTATTTTGATGCTTTTGTGCATTGTTCTTTCGGCATACTTTTCGGCAACCGAAACGGCGTTCTCTTCGCTGAACAAAACAAGGCTCAAAGCCCGCGCCGACAAGGGCGACAAAAAAGCCGCCGCCGCACTCAAAACCGCAGAAAACTATGACAAACTTCTTTCAACAATTCTTATAGGCAACAACATTGTGAACATTGCGCTTGCTTCAATGGGAACGGTTTTGTTTGTCGATTTGATTGGAAACAGCGGCGCAACCGTTTCAACAATCGTAATCACCGTTGTGGTTCTCATCTTCGGCGAAATTACACCGAAAAGCGTTGCAAAAGATTTTCCGGAACAGTTTGCAATTTTTTCAACTCCGATCATAAAAGCATTTATAACGGTTCTTACACCGCTGAACATTGTTTTTTCCGCTTGGAAAAAGCTTGTTTCAAAACTTTTCAAGTCTGATAAAAAGAGCAAAATGTCCCAGGAAGAGCTGCTTTTGCTTCTTGGCGAAGGCGAGCAGGAGGGCGCGCTTGACAAAGATGACATGGAGTATATCAAAAACGTTTTCAAACTTGATTCGCTTACTGCGGAAAGCGTTATGACGCCGAGAAAGAGCGTCGTGTGCATTTCGCTTGAAGACAGCGACAAAGAAATTATGCGAATCATTAAAAACGAGGGTTACTCAAGAATGCCCGTTATTGAAGACAGCATTGACAAGGTCATCGGCATTTTGCATGCCCGCGATTATCTTATCGCAAGAAAAAATCCCGGCTTTGACGTGAAGATGATTCTTCATAAACCGTCGTTTGTTCCGGAAACCGTTGACCTTGACACACTTTTTAAAAACATGCAAAGAAAGCATACGCACATGGTAATTACCGTCAACGAATACGGCGAAACTTCGGGAATTGTGACAATGGAAGATATTCTTGAAGAGCTTGTCGGCGAAATTTGGGACGAAAGAGACGAGGAAGTTCACGAGTTTCAGCCGCTTAAAAACGGTGCGTTCAAAGTTATGACAAGTGTTTCGGTTGAAGATTTCAAAGAATTTTTCAAACTTAAAGACGACATCGAAACCGAAAGTGCAACGGTCAACGGCTGGCTTGTTGAACAAAGCGGAAGAATCCCTAAAAAAGGCGACGTCTTTCATTATAAGGGACTTCTTATCACTGTTACGGCGGCGGATAATTTCAAAACAAACGAGATCCGTGTTGAAGCCGAAAAAGCTAAGCAATGATTTTTTTGAGGTTTTAAAGATATTAAAAACTTTGCATTTTTCACAAAAATGTTGACGTTCAAAGAATAATACTGTAAAATATAGCTGAAAGTGATTCGCTTTCGGCTATTTTTTTATGCACCGTTTTTCGGTGCCCGAGAGGATTGTGTTTGATGGAAAAAACAACACTTAAAAAACCGGTGCGATATGTCGGTATCAAAGAAAATTTGATATACGGCCTTGCAAACTCAGGTCAGGTTTTCAGCTACAATATGTTTACCGGGTCATATCTTTCAATCTTTTTTGTCAAAGTTTTCGGAATACCGAGCGGTGCTGTTGCAACAATGGTTTTTATTCTCGGAATTTGGGACGTTATCAACGATCCGCTCATGGGAGCGGTCATTGACAAAACAAGAACGCGATACGGAAAACTTCGGCCTTATCTTCTTTTGGTTCCGATTCCGCTTTCAATCGCAACAATTCTTTTTTGGGGCGGACCGCTGCTTTTGCAAAACACAAAAGAGCTCACCGTTAAAATTGTTTATATGTATATCTCCTATCTTCTTTGGGAGTTTTTCTATACGCTCGGCGACGTTCCGTTTTGGAGCATGAGCGCCGCAATCAGTCCCACTCCGTCGGACAGAGCGCGCAATTGCAAGCGCAAGAATCATCAGCAGTATTATCGGCGGAATTTCAACCGCAATCATGCTTCCGGTTCTTATGGACTTGAGCACAAAGGGAAAAATTTCGATGAACCTTAAAGAAGTTTTTGCCCTTTGCGGACTTGTTTCGGGAATCGTTTTGCTTGCGCTGTTTTCGCTTGCCGGTCTTTTTGTCAAAGAACGAGTCGTTCAGGAAGTTGAACAGGTCAGCTTTGTTGACTGCTTTAAATATCTTTTCAAAAACAAGCCGCTTTTCATGATTATTCTCAGCAACATTCTTTCAACATTTTCGGGAATAGGCGGAATTTTCAGCGGATACTTTTTTGCCGAAGTTCTCAGGGTGATGAGCTGGAACACCGCAATTTCGCTTTTGGGCGGAATCGGTGCAGTAATAGGTTATGTTACACTTGCCGCCGCAAGAAAAAGGCTCGGTAACCGAAAGATTATGATTTACAACACTGTCACAACGGCGATAACCGGAGTGATCGCATTCTTCCTCGCATACAGCAAGTATGAGACATGGTATATTGTTATTCCGATTCTTACGGGAAGAAACATTGTTTCAAACATTTTTTCAACCTATAACTCAATCGCTTCAACCGAAGTTATCGCAGACTGCGTTGACTATATGGAATGGAAAACCGGCGTCAGAAACGAAGGTATGGCTTTTTCAACCCTCACTTTCCTCGGAAAACTTTCAAGCCGCGCTTCAACCGCAATTGCGACCGCGCTTTTGCCGCTTATCGGATACATCGTTACGGAATACACCGACGCCGACGGTCTTCTTCAAAGCACGGCGGTTTGCACAGAAGCATTCGGAAAACCGACACAGTTTTGGCTTTGGGCGTTCAGCACGATTATTCCCGGTGTTCTCGGTCTTCTTTCGGTAATTCCTCTTATTTTCTATGAACTTCACGGCAAAAAGCTTGAAACGATCCGCAGCGAACTTGCCGAAAGACGCCATGAAATGGCGCAGTCAATGAACGAAGGAGGAGTACAAAATGAAAGCTGACAACAAATGCCCGAAATGCGGAAAAAAGCTTTCGGTTTTCTATATGAAGCAAACCTGCCCGGAATGCGGCACAAACCTTTTTTATTACGGAATTGAAGAACGCCTTGAGGAAGACGCAAAAAAGGCAAAAAAAGAAGTTGACACATTCTGGAAGATAATCAGAAAAATCGACCGTGCACGCCTTGTCGAAAAATATTATATAAAACGCGGTGAACCTTTTCCGTGGGAAGACGAGCCGGAAGAAATCGAAACGCAGGAAGAAAAAGAATGAAATAAAATCCGCCTTACCGAAAATTTCGGTGCGGCGGATTTTTTGCCGCCCAAAGTAAAAAAACAATTGTAAAACGTTTCTTTTTGTGGTATTATGTTGAAACAGGGAAAACATGGAATTTCAAGCTTTGAAAGGTTAGGATAATTATGGAAGTTATTATTATGGATAACGCCGTTGAAATTTCAAAGGCGGTTTCGTCAATAATCATTGACGAGGTCAAAAAAAATCCTAAAGCCGTTCTCGGTTTTGCAACCGGCGCTTCGCCTGTTGAAACATATAAACGCATGATTGAAGCCTATGAAAAAGGCGAAGTCAGCTTTAAAAATATCACAACATTTAATCTTGACGAATACTGCGGTCTTGAACAAAGCGACGAAAACAGCTATTTTTATTTCATGAAAGACAACCTTTTCGGAAAAACCGACGTTGATTTTAACAAAGTCAACTTCCTTTCGGGTAATGAAGCCGAGAGCGAAAAGAACTGCCGCGAATACACAAAAAAAATTGCAGCCGCCGGCGGAATTGACATTCAGCTTCTCGGAATCGGAACAAACGGACACATCGGTTTCAACGAACCGTCGGACAATTTTTCGGACGGACCGTTCAAAGTAAAACTTACTCAAAGCACGATCAATTCAAACAGCAAGTATTTTAAAGACAAAAAAATGCCCGGCTATGCGCTGACAATGGGAATCGGCGACATTATGAGGGCAAAAAAGATTATTCTTATCGCCACGGGCGAAAGCAAGGCAAATGCCGTTTATAAAATGATTAAAGGCGAAGTTTCGCCCGCGTGCCCCGCTTCGATTCTTCAAAACCACAAAGACGTTTTGATTTATCTTGACAAAGAAAGCACAAAGCTTTTAT